>JANQRN010000168.1 GCA_028284545.1 Rhodothermales bacterium
CCCAGCGAGGGACGAATCTACGGCAATGCGGTGCGCGACGGTTCTGGTACGCTCATTACCCGAGCGACGGAAGCGGGTCAGCTCATGTGTCTCGTTGAGATTCCGGCCGAGTATCGTACGGTTACGAAGCGCGTCTTGAAGACGCCTGCGTCGCACCGAAAAGTCACGGTTCCGGCCGAGTACAAGACGATCACGAAGCGCATCCCCAAGAAGCTCTTCACGAAAGTCGTTCAGACCGAGCCAGAGTATCAGACGATCACGAAGCGCGTCGTGAAGACGCCGGCACGTGAAGTCCGCCAGGAAATTCCGGCAGAGTATGAGACTATCACGCGACGCGTGAAGACGTCAGACGGCGACGTTACCTGGATGCCGGTCCTTTGCGAGGTAAACGTTACTCGCAATACGATCATGGATATCCAGCGCGCGCTAGCGTCGAAGGGGCACAATCCCGGCACTATCGATGGCGTCTGGGGTACTGCCACTGCGACCGCGGTGAACGCGTATCAGCGTGCAAACGGCCTCGCCTCCGGCGAGCTCACACTGCAGACGATTGAGCGCCTCGGCGTCAGTCTCTAGCCCTGCGAGAAACAGTTAATGGAGAGCGGGTTCGACGCTGTGCGTCGGGCCCGCTTTCTTCGTTTATGAGTTTTTTCTTGCGCCAGCTGGTGAGGGTACGCGCCCTCGCAAGTTCGGTGCGGGACGATTCTAGACAGCGATCGGCGCCCGCAGTAGGTCGTCGGGTATTCCGAACCCCTCTATCAGGGCGACGGAGTGAGGTCTGATCTCACCGAGCAGTGCGTTGACTTCGCGGCGCACGGCCTTGGCGCGTGGTGGTTCGAAGTAGCTCTGCTCCAGAAACCAACCCCGCTCGCGTTCGAGAGCTGACAGGCCAAAGAGTGACACAAGCTTGTCCAGCGTCGGCTGTGCGTCTGGGGGCAGCTTCCCGACACTCGATCTGAACCGGTCGAATAGTTCGTGTTCAACGTGGGCCGATGACATCTCCACCAGATGATCCTGGCATTCAACGAACGCCTCAAACGAGTCTTGACCCGCGTCGATGCGACTTTTCAATCTGGCAGCAGCCGAACGCGTCAAAGACTCTACACGGTAGCGCATAGCAGCCGCAATGTTATCGTGACTTCGCAGCTGATCGGCGTCGGTTGTCCGCGCGGCAATTGGGTTCTTCTCCTTGAGCGATGTCGCGGCGATACGCCCGAAATGCCGTACATATCCCAGCAGATCCATCCCGGCAAATTGCCCCCCATAAGCGCCCAGCAGGGACTTGGAGACCTGCAGGTACAGTACGGTGTTGTCACCCTCAAAAGTCGTAAAGATATCGGTGTCTGCTTTCAGCGCCGCGAGTCGGTTTTCCCACAGGTATCCCTGACCGCCACAACACTCACGTGCAGTCTGCAGCGTGTGCGTAGTGTTGTCTGAACTATAGCACTTGAACCCGGAGGCAAGTAGCTCAACCGATTCACGAGCTTCGTCGTCATCCGCCTCGACAAAATCGTCTGCGAGGGCGTGCAGCGAGAAGTGAAGGGCATATGCCGTGGCCACGAGTGGTAGCAGGCGTCTCTGGTGGGTGAGGTAGTCCATGATAGGAGTCTCAGGCCCGCCCTTCGGTCCGAACTGCTTTCGGCGCTCGGCGTAGCGAACGGCGATCGACAAGCCGGATTTGGCGGCGCTAAGTGCGGCGAGCGCGACCGAAATGCGCCCACCCACGAGGGTCGAAAGCATGGTGAAGAACCGCCTCCCGTCTGACGGTATCGAGCTGGCGTACTGCCCCGACTCGTCAATCGATCCGAACCGTGAGAGAAGGCCTGCGCGGGGAATCACGACATTGTCAAAAGACAGACGCCCATTATCGACTCCGTTGAGTCCCATCTTTTGGCCGCAGTCCTCGATGGTGACACCCGGAAGCGGGTTACTCTCTTCGTCGCGGATAGGCACGAGGAACGCGTGCACGCCAACGGATCTGCCAGCAACGCGCAGCTGAGCGAACACGGTCGCAAGGCGACCATGTCTCGCCGCGTTGCCGATGTAGTCCTTGCGTGCCGACAGGCTGGGTGTATGGACGGATATGGTGTCGTCGTCAGGTCGGTACGTCGCTACGGTCTCAATCTGACGGACGTTAGATCCGTGACCGGTCTCCGTCATCGCGAAGCACCCAGGCAGTTCAGCCCGGCCGATCTGGGGCAGGTACGTCCGAGTCTGGTTTGCCGCACCGAGATGCTGAATGCTACCGCCAAACAGACCAAACTGAACGCCGAACTTAACGACAACCGAAAGGTCACGAAGTGCGATCGTTTCGAACGCCGTCATAAATGCGCGTTGGTCTCCATCGCCACCGACGTCTTTTGGGTAACCAAGTCGCCCGAAACCGCGCACGCCAAGCTCGACTATTCGTTCGAAGACCCACTCGCGATAGGCACTCGTGTTGTGCTCGGGTGCGCCAGCGAAAGACTCGGCGCGTACCAGTGCCAGTGTTCGCTCACGGACCTCGAGCTGATCTCCGAACGAGGCGTTGCAAAGTGCCTCCGGGTCGAACTCGTGTCGGACTGCGGGCCGATCGTCGGACTGCACCTCGGGCCGGCGGACGACAGCGCGAACCGCTTCGTCCGTCTCAAGGCCAATCTCAGTTGCCGCGGCCGCGACCGCGGCGACGATGGCCCGAGGGTGTTCGTGTGGAGCCAGAAGTTGCGCGAGTTCAGTCAGACTCGCGGGAAGCGATGGGAGCGCCTGCACCGCCGCCTCGATCATACTTCGCCAGTCGTGAACCGCATCTGCACTGGGCGGATGAGATGGATCCAGGAAATGTCGCAGTACTCTTCTCGCGTCCTCAGAGATGTCTGGTGTCCGTTCCAGGCGCTCGCGGAGCTGTAGCAACTCAGCATCGGTCAGGATGCCATCTTCCCACACGACGTAGAGTAGGGGAAGGAACGGGAGTAGGTCCGGCGGATACGCTCGCGCGTTGTTAGTCGCTTCCATCTGTAGGGCCTAATGGCTGACAACAAACGTGGACGTCGCGACCACGTCGCTGCCTGTTGTGCTCGACGTGACTCGCGACATGTACACACCGGGTGACAGATGAGATGTCTGTAGCCTTATCACATGCTCGCCTGGCGCGCGAAGCGGCAGCGTTGACGTATGTACCCGGCGCCCGACTACGTCATACAATGACAGAGATATGTCGGCCCGCGAGAGGAGCGTTATGGGAATGCTCACCGTATGAGATGCCGGGTTGGGGTATGGCGCTCCCACGATGTGGGCCTGAGCGACAGCTGGGTCGTCCACGGTTGTCCCAGTCGGATTCGCGGCACCGGGGGATGGAGTCCCGGACGCCCATCTTTCGGCAAACGAACCGGACTCGTTCACTCGCGCGAGAGATTCCCCCGTCTGTGCGGGATTCACGAACTGTCCGGTATCCCAGAGGCCGGCGTCTCGCGCGATGCCAGATCTCGTGTGACCGGCCGAGCCATACTCCATGTAGTCGACCAGACTGTCAGGAGTTGTGAAAGAGCGGTGGCGATACAAGCCGACCTCTCCGTCGCCGACACCCAGCCCGCCCCAGGACAAGACAACGAAGCCGCCGGCCGGGATCGTCGTTGACCCGTCGAGGACGGTGAGTGTGTTGATGTCGGCGTACGAAGGAAAGTTGCAGAGAACGAATCCGGCAACGTTGACAGACGCTCCGCCCCGGTTATGCAGCTCGACCCATGTCGTTTGGCTGTTGAATTCGACGTCGTAGCCAACTTCGCTGATGACAACCTGGCCATTTGCGGTGGCGCACGCTACCAACGAACCGACAAACGCAAGTAAGGAGACTACGGACGTATTGCGACTAGTCATGACTACCTCGGGGGTGGGGATTGAGGGGTTGACGACGGAATCAGTTCGCCGCCATGTACAACTCTACAAGTCCGGGCAAACCTAGCAGGCGCCGGGTATAGCTGACCTGCCCAACGTGGTACGCTTCGTGGTTAGCCAGGAAAGCGATGGCGGCTAGCGTGGTGTTTTCGACAGTTGGAAACGGGCTAGGGGGTGCCGTCATCAGCGTGCGGCGGTCAACGGTTGCGATCGCGGTCAGCAACTGTCGGGATGAGTCTTCGATCCGTTTTCCAACGGCCGCGATGGTCGGGAGGCGGGTTTCAGACGAGATCGTCCCCTCGAACAAGTTGTCCCACGGTGCCTTCGTGTTGTGGCCCAGCAGGCCGAGGACGTGCGAACGGGCTGTAGCGATGTGTCCGCACAGCCACAGGAGCGAGTTGCCTTCTCCGTGTCGCAGAGTTGCGTCCGCTTCGGAGACTTGCGCAAAAGCGCCTGCCAGGAGACTGCTGTTGAAAGCAAACTGCTCGGCAACGGGCTTGATAGCGTCGTCCATGGCAGTCTCCTTTCTACGTGTTGGTGCGGATCAGCGTGTGGCCAGTCGGGTCAGGGGCCGCGTCAATACAAACGAGTCGCCCGCCACTCGTACAAAGTACGTCCCTTCAGCGAGTTCAGCTGCGCTCACATCGATGTTGATGGCGGCGCCAGCCCGCACTGTCTGACCAATAAGTAACCGTACTTCGCGGCCGAGCACGTCGAACAGTTGCGCGCGCACGTACTGATCGTGGTCAACCGTGAGTTCAAGTCTTGACTCGTCGGTGAACGGGTTCGGATACGCAGGAGACAACCGCACACCGGGAACCTCGGGAAGGTCGTCGACGGCCGTATCGTCGGGCTTGGTTCGATAGATATACAGCTGATCCGTGCCCTCGTCGATGCCCGTCATGTCGAGCGTCCCATTGTTGTCTCTGTCGTGA
>JANQRN010000175.1 GCA_028284545.1 Rhodothermales bacterium
ATGATGCCGTCAGTCCTGCGTGACCTGGACGTGGAGCACTACACGCTGAAGACGGCCACCGGCCGACGCGTTCAGGTGCGCGAAGAGTGGCACCCACTCATTGCGCTTGAGGCCGCGTTCATTGTTGCGCGCGCCTATTCGAACGCAACGGGGCACGAGATCCCGGGGCTGTCGGCCTATCACACGGGACCATACAACGTATTTCGAATCTACCGTCAGTACCTGAACGCCGACACGACCCTCTTTACGGGCAACTCCGATGTCGTCCGCGCCTATCAGTGGGGACTCACCGACGGCTTCCATCTCGTAAGTGAAAACACTTCGTTCGGCAACGCGTCACGCGGGTACCTACCAGCACTATATGGTGCGCTGCGTGCCACCGAGCACGTCCCGATCGACACTTCGTTGACCGTGATGGTGGAGCGGGTAAGCGTTCGCCCGGGTAGCAGGCTGCTTCTTTCAACGCTCATTGACTCGCTGGAGACGCACGGACTGGCGCTTCCATGGAGAACACCGGCAAGTGACACTACCGTATACCAGCGTTTCCGTCGGTTGAACCCGCATATCAACCTGCCTCGACAGGCTGATGGCCTCAGCATTCCGGTGTCTGGCAACGTCTGGCTCGAACCGAAGGCGGGCCGCGCTCCTGTTCGCTTCTTCGTGCCGCGTGGCACAACCGGCGCCTTCGCCAAAGCCGGGTACAACCCGTTCGACGATTCGAAAACGGTTGCCTACGATCACGAAAGCTTTCGCATTGACGAACGAGACAAGGTCCCCGCCGACCGAGAATATGAGCGCTTGGTTGCAGACATCCGCGATTTTGGGTTCACCGTGGAGAATCGCGAGCGCCTGAATGCGATTTACGAGGCAATGAAGGCGGCGAAAGAGGCTGACCCATCGTACTACCGGTGGACAGCCGCAGAGGTATCGCGACTGCATCGTTGGGTCTGGCGATCGCGAAACTTCGACGCGTTGGCGGAGGACGTGGCTCGGGCTCAGGTACGCATTACGATCCCGCGAATCACTCCGGCGCCCCCACCGCGGCCCCTTGGCCCCCGCCCCCTGCGGGCGCTTCCGACACCCGACCTCGACTAGTCGCCAGAGCCGTAATTCGGTTCCTCTACGACGGCTCGGTCACCGACCGACAGAAGTCCGCCTTCCTCGACGACGAAGAGCGCTCCACGATGATTGTGGTCCATGGCGATCTGAAAAGCGACGTCACTCGTCCGTTCTCGAAAGAGCGCACACGGTCGATGGTTCGCTTGCGAGCGGATCAGGACCACTTCGTCACCCAGTCGGAGGCGAGCGCCTGGTTTGAGCGACTGCAGGTCGAGTCCGGCGAAAACGACGTTGTCACCAACAGCGGTTGGTTCGAAGCCCAGCACGCCGGCCACCTCGGCCGAGATACCCGTGACCTCCCTGCCGGGAATCACCTCGCCCTTCCACCACGATTTTTTCGCGTGGTCACCCGTGAAACCGACGCCGTCCCGGACATGCACGCGGTCCATCAACCGGTGTACCCCTGGAGCCGGCTTTTCGACGAGCTTCGAAACGACGCCATGGGACCCAAGCTCCAGCGTTCCCAGCGTAGCAACAAGGGCATCGACCACCGCTGCGGGGTCCTCAGTCACGACGTCTGAGCGTGATCACGCATCAACTGATCCTGTATGCCTATCGCACCAGATTCCGACAGGGGTCTCCGCTGAGTGTATCTGCCGTCAGGACCCAACTCCCAGGCCTGCCGACGGTCGCGAACCGCCTGTTCGAGCACGTCGATGATGACGGCTTTCGCCGCATCGTCCTTTACGGCGACTACTGCCTCGACGCGATCATCGAGGTTACGGCGCTGCCAATCGGCGCTGCCGATGAACACATCCGGGGAGCCGTTGCGATGGAAGTAGTATAAGCGCGAATGCTCCAGGAAACGCCCCAGGATACTTACGAGCCGAATGTTCTCGGAGATGTTCTTCAGACCCGGGCGCAAGCGGCAGTGTCCGCGTACAACGAGATCGACTTGCACCCCGGCCTGCGAAGCGCGGTATAGCTCCTGAATGATCGCGGGATCGTCCAGCGCATTCATCTTCGCCATGATCTGGCCATTTCCGAACCTGCGCTGATTTTCGATCTCCTCGCGAATCGACCGGATGAACTGGTTGCGCATGTCTCGCGGCGCAACGATTAGCTCGCGGTACTCCTGTTCCGGTGCATATCCGGTGAGGTAATGAAAGAGGTTCGTGACATCAACGCCGATGACCGGGTCACAGGTGAACAGCCCAAAGTCTGTGTAGAGCTTGGCCGTGGTCGCATTGTAGTTGCCGGTCCCGACGTGGCAGTACACTCGAAGCCCGTCGGCTTCCTCCCGAATGATGATGGTCGTCTTGCAGTGCGTCTTAAGGCCGACCAGTCCGTAAGTCACGTGGACGCCTGCCGCTTCCAGCTGCTGCCCCCATTCTATATTGCTTTGTTCATCAAAGCGCGCCTTCACCTCGACCAGCACTGCAACCTGTTTGCCTCTGTCAGCTGCTCGCATCAGCGACCTGACAATAGGTGATTGTGACGACGTACGATACAGGGTTTGCTTAATGGCGAGCACCTTGGGGTCGTTCGCCGCGGCTTCGATGAAGCGCTGCACGGTTGCGGCAAACGACTGGTAGGGGTGGTGCACGAGCACGTCCCGCTCACGGATGATCTCGAAAGGATCCAGATCCCCGTCGGCACCCGCATCCCAATCTGCCGGCACGACCGGCTCCCACGGGGCGAACCGGTGCTCCGGTACGTCGAGGCGTGCAATCTCATGGCACGCGGTAAGGTCGATGAGTCCGGACACGTCGTATACATCCGACTCGTCGAGCTCCAGCTCGCGGCGAAGGAGCCGTCTGACGCGCTCCGGCGCGTGCACGTCGATCTCGAGGCGAACCACGCGGGCGAAACGACGCTCACGGAGCTCTTCGGAGATCATCGCGAGGAGATCGTCGGCCTCCTCCTCGTCCCGCTTGACGTCTGCGTTGCGCGTAATCCGGAAAGGGTGTACCCCGACGATGTCCATGCCACGGAACAGCTCACCGACGTTGTGCGCGATGACCTGCTCTACAGGAATGAACCTGAGCTCACCCGGAAGCGCGATCCATCTCCCGCGGCCGGTAGGCACCTTGATTCGCGCGAAGTGCTCGGTCCCCCGCTTGGGATGGCGCAGCTCTACCGCGAGGGAAAGGCTCTGATTCGAGATGAACGGGAAGGGGTGCCCTTGATCGACGGCTAGCGGGGTCAGAATCGGGAAGATGTGCGACATGAAGTACTTGCGCAGCCACCGATGCTCCTCCACGTTCAGATCCTGATAGTCGTGAATCTGCACGCCGACGGTCTCGCGGATCTGAGGCTTCAGCACGGCATCCCACGTCTCCGTCATCCGATTGTGCAGCACCTTGATCTTCTGGCGAACGAGCGCGAGCTGTTCGGTGGGCGATCGCCCGTCGGGCGACAGCTGGGTCACATTCGCGGCTACCTGGCGTTTCAGACCTCCAACGCGCTTTCTGGAGAACTCGTCGAGGTTGCTTGCGGTGATCGCGAGGAAGAACGCGCGCTCAAGAATCGGATTGCGGGCGTCCAGTGCCTGGGCCAGGACCCGCCAATTGAAATCGAGCCAGCTCAGCTCTCGGTTGAAGTAGAGGCGGGGATCATCGAGCTGCGGGCTGCCATGGATCGGCATGGGCTCCGTCGATCTGGGAATCGCAAGTGCCTCGATGTCTACGCCAGAGGCAAATCGCTCCACGGGCTCAAACTGGGGTGGCCGCCCTGCGCCGTCTCCCCGATCGTCAATGTCGCCTATACTTCGTTCCACGAAAGAAACCTTCTGTTCTCGATGTCGCGACGCATCGCGTGTAATTCCATCATGCTGCGTTGCAAGGACCGTACCCGCTCCTCTGAATCGGCCTGACGTATCTGATCGCTCAAACGTCTGATATGACCGTCAATCCGGTCCAGCTTCAGCAGAGCCATAGCGCTGGTCGCAGACTGACGGGGATCCTCATGAAGCCTGGGCACTTCTATCGCCTTCTGCTGCCATCGATTCGAGGGCTCGTGGCGATCAGTCAGGACCTCTGCGGCGAGTCGCTGCACGCCTTCGCCGGTTGAGCCGTCGAGAAGACGTGCTTTGTCGACATCACCCGACTGGTACATGTCCAACAGAGTCGAGGCGGCATCTCGCGCCGGGCCCTCCGTGAACTCGTCCAACGACATGTTGGAGAGGATGAACTCAACGATATCCGGTCCAAACTCGAGCATCAGGCGCAGGAGCGTCTTCTCTTCCGGAGCAGGATCAACTGAGGAGTTCGGACGCTCAGCAGGTATTGCGATAACATCATCGGTTCGACCGCCGGGTGCATCACGACCATGACGCCGACGCCGACGCTTCTTCAGCCCGTGCATGACGCGCTCAAGAGTACCCTCCGGCACCCCCATTATCTCGCTGGCGCGTCTGACGTATTGCGCCCGGATCAGCGGATCCGGTATGCGGGCAATCGAAGCGATCACTGAACGCTGTCCGGCGGCTTCCGACTCCGGCGTGTTCAGGTCGTGATCGTCGCGCTCAACCTGGTACTTGAACGTGACGAAATCCATGCGATTGTCGTGGAGGTATCGCAGGAACTCTTCAGGCCCGTTCTGCTGGACAAACGAATCGGGGTCTTCGCCAGATGGTAGCTGCACGACGTACACCGCAAGGCCCTTTTCAAGTATCAGGTCGATGCCACGCGCTGCGGCGGCCGCGCCGGCGTTGTCGGCGTCGTATATGAGAACAATTCGGTCACAGTACTTTCGGATGGCCTCAATTTGGTCGGTGGTCAGCGCGGTCCCGCTCGACGCAACGACGTGCCCAACTCCCGCCTGTGCAAGAGAAATAACATCGGTGTAGCCCTCAACCAAGATCGCCTCACCCTGCCGACGTATGTCCTGGCGCGCGTGGTACAAACCGTAGAGTGCCTGGCTCTTGTGGTATACCGACGTCTCGGGGGAGTTGATGTACTTCGGGTTATCGGCGGGCGACAACACACGACCTCCGAACCCGATCACTTTGCCGACCTTGGAAAAAATCGGGAAGATGACGCGGTTTCGGTATCGATCGTAGTACCCGTCCTTGCCTTTCCGTTCAACCACGAGGCCTGCGGCCAGCAGGACGGACGGCGGAATCGCCGCGTCGTCGGCCGCCCGTAGCAGCGCGTCCCAGCTGTCGGGAGCAAACCCGAGGCCGAAGCGCGTAACAGACTCGGGCGCGATGCCCCGCGCTTCGATAAGGTATTTCAGCGCCTCGCCGCCGGCGGTGGAAGCCACCAGCTGGTCATGGAAGAAGCGTGCCGCGAACCGAAGCGCGTGATAGACGGACTCCGACGCGTCGGCATCTGGACCGGGCCGCGACTCATCGGGGATGACGATGCCCGCGTTCTCAGCCAGCGCGCGAACAGCTTCCGGGAATGTCAGTCGCTCCACGCGCATAAGGAACTGGAATACGTCGCCTCCGACGCCGCACCCAAAGCACTTGAAGATCTGCATGCGCGGGTTTACGCTGAACGATGGCGTCTTCTCATTGTGGAACGGGCACAGCCCCACAAAGCCGGAACCTCGTTTCTTCAAGCGCACGTAGTTGCCGACGACGTCAACGACGTCAGACGCCGCACGCACCTCCTCGATCTTGTCGTCAGCAATCGGCATTCAATCCAGTTAAACGTCTACACGAACCGAAGCGTCTTCAACAGGACCAACTTCGGGTTTGTCGGAGCACTGGCAGGAAGACAGCGCCGACAGGAATACCAACGCAACAACCGCGATTATTCGAGTCATGGATGCTCTTTGTGTATCAGATTGAGTTATCGAAGTATAACCTATAATTCGCTAAACTGGTCCAGTCCGAGTTGAACGCAGTTGAACGCAGTTGAACGCAATCAAGCAGAAAGTGGAAGTTCTGGGCATCGACGTCGGCGGTTCTGGGATCAAGGGCGCGCCGGTCAATATTGAAAGCGGCGAGCTTGTTGCCGAACGCGAGCGCATTCCTACACCCCAGCCGGCGACCCCAAAAGCGGTGCTGAAGGTGATCAAGAAAATCGTTGCGCACTTCGACTGGACGGGGCCTATTGGGTGCGCCTTTCCGGCCCGAATCAAGCACGGCGCAGTCGCAACCGCGACGAATATCTCGAAAGACTTCCTCGGTGTAAATCTCGCAAGTCAGATCAGCGATGTGACCGGCTTGCCAGCCCGCGCACTCAACGATGCCGATGCAGCGGGCATCGCTGAGATGCGATTCGGCGCCGGTCGCAACCGCCGAGATGTCGTGCTCCTCCTCACCGTGGGGACGGGAATCGGGTCTGCGCTGTTTGTTGATGGCACGCTCGTCCCGAACACCGAGTTTGGACATTTCGATGTCGGTGGTACAAACGGGGAATTGCTGGCCTCTGACCGCACGCGCAAGAAGAAGGAGCTATCCTGGAAGCAGTGGGCAAAGCGTCTTCAGAAGTACCTCGACCGGGTTGAGTTTCTGCTCGCTCCCGACCTCATCATCGTCGGCGGGGGCGTCTCTCGTCCCGACAGGGCCGAACTGTACTTCGATCGGCTCGAGACGTCGGCGGAGCTCGTGCCAGCCCAGATGTCTAACGCCGCCGGGATTGTGGGCGCGGCGCTATGCGCTGAAGACCTGTTGGCCGCGCGGACGCCCTAGCGCTAGTTTGCACCACCAGCGGTGCTGTCGGCGGGACCGGGCAAGCCCCATCGACTCGCGATTTCAGAGATAAGGTTTACCTCACTCGGAAACACGAGTCCGTCGGCCGATGCGATCTCAGAGAATTCTCGCAGCAGATCGAATCGTTGCCCCTGGCTGAGCGCCTCGCCCAGTGCCGCGATGGAGGTCGCAATCATCTCGCCACCGGCATTGCCTACGTACATCAACATCACCTCGTTGTAAACGTCCTCAACACCCGCGCCCTCGCTATGCTGTTCGAGTAGTCGCTTGACCACTACCGATTCAGCAACATCGATCTCGGCATCCGGACCGTGCATACAGGTCAGGTACAGCAGGGCTACGTCGTGAAGCAGACTCCAGCCTTTTTGCGATGGTAACGTCCAGTCAGCCATGTCGTAATGGTTATCGGCGCGTCGACGCTTACTCACGAACCGTCCGCCAGTTCATCGTCCTGCCGCAATAAACCGAATTGTCCAGAATAGGAGACAAACTGAATCGCAGGCGCGGCACCTACGTGGACAGAATCGGATCAGAATCGCGAAAATAAACGACGGGTGACGCCCGGCCCGATCCGGTACCCTTCTTGAAGTCCGTTACAGACAAGAAGGAAATCGGACGCTGCGAGGTGACATCATGACGATACATCATCCAACACACCACCGAACCGGAATGCCCGACGCGCTGCAGGTACTGCTTGTTCTGGCCGCCTTCATCGTGGTTTCCCTGGCCGTCGCTGCCGGCACGTCGCTCATCTCATAGTCCGGCGGGGCCTAACGGATCACCGTTATCGTGTCGAGGACCGGAAAGGCACCCGCGTACCTGTCGTTAAGGAATCCGAGGAACGCCTCGGCCTCCGCGCGACTTTCGAATGCGCCGATACGTACCCGGTAGTAAGGCGTAACGAACCTCATCTCGACAGGTAGCTCAACCGGGCGATAATCGATCGGGCGTGAGTCTACCGGCATGCCGCGCCACCAGGCCACCACATTTTCTTCGACTTCGAGGGCCGACTTCCGTTCGAGTGAGGAATGGATCTGAATCCGAAAGCCCTGCACTCGTCTTACCGTACGCACATCACGTGCGGCAGTGGAAGTCATCAGCGCCTCGGGCACATCGTGCACAACCTCCTCAAGCACTGCCGGCTCATCGACGTATCGCGCTGCGTCAAACGTCTCCGTGTCGCTCAGCGAGACCCGCTCTACCCTGTCGTCGGGCACTGAATCGTCACGGCCTGCCGAAGGACCGGAACACCCCGATACAATCAGCACGGATGAAAGAAGGATCAGGAAGGTCCGCATACTCAGTACTTCGTGGTAGCTGTTTCACCTTTCAGGATCGCAACCGAGGCGCTGGCTCCGATTCGCGTCGCGCCGTGCGCGATCATCTCTTCTGCATCCTCGCGCGACCGCACTCCGCCCGATGCCTTGATTCCCATCTCACTCCCGACAACTCGGCGCATCAGGTCTATGTCGGCCGTGGTGGCTCCCCCAGACGCAAATCCGGTCGATGTCTTTACGAAATCAGCGCCAGCGTTGCGGGCGAGCACACATGCAATGACCTTCTCTTCGTCTGTCAGCAGCGCGGTCTCGATGATGGTCTTTACAACGACCGGCGAATTCGCCCGTCGCGCCATTTGGACCACGGCGCGGATATCCTGTTCCACCTCCTCATACTTGCCGCTCTTCAGGAAACCCACGTTGACGACCATGTCGACTTCGTTAGCCCCGTCAGCGATCGCGACCTCCGCCTCAACAGCTTTTACTGGGGCCCGAGAAGCACC
This sequence comes from Rhodothermales bacterium, assembly GCA_028284545.1. Classification (GTDB taxonomy): domain Bacteria; phylum Bacteroidota; class Rhodothermia; order Rhodothermales; family JABDKH01; genus JANQRN01. The sequence continues at coordinate 8,505 of JANQRN010000175.1, forward strand.
GAATGGAAAGCCGATAACTGTGCAGACGCCGATCTCCGATCGTTCCAACTCTCGGGCAACCATGGGGACCCACGCCGGATTGACGCAGACTGACGCAAAGCAATACTTTCTCGCTTCATCGCACAGCTCGCGGATCTGGTCAGCCGTGGTATCTGGCTTGAGCGCCGTATGGTCGATCATGCGCGCGAGGGGCGGCGCCAGATGGCATGCCGAGAATCCACCCTCAGCTTGGCGATCGGCACGCCAGCCCAGTCGGGCTGCACCCGCATCGACCATGCGGCGCATAGCGGTGTCGTAGTGAGCGTGCCGTTTGTGCTGCATCTCGAAAGATACGGTGTGGACGATGCTCACAAAACCGTCTCGCCAGGATCGGGGGCGTACACCACCAGCGCACCGGCAAGCAGTTCAAAGTTCAGCGCCAGAACGCGCTCCGCGAGCAGTTCTCCATCGATATGCAGGTCCTGAGCGGGCGTCACGGCCACGGTGGCCCGATCGTTCCTCCTGATGACGACCTCAGGCTCGACCACATGTCGCCCGTGCTTCACGCCGGGCAGCAGTCGGATGCCACGCCAAAAACCCGTCCTTGCGACCGCACAGATGTCGAGAAGGCCGTCGTCGATCGTGGCTCCTGGAGCAAGCAAAAAATCTCCTCCCGAACGCGGGCCATTGCAGACGCTCACGAACAGTGCGCGCGGCAACGAGAGTTCTTCCGTACCGCCGAAGGCAACGGTTGTGTTCATCCCCCGCCAAAGGGCGAGTGTTCGGATTGCAGCAACGCGATAGGCAAGCGTGCCAATGAACCGTTTCAACCCGGACGCCTTTTTCGCTGCGGTAGCGTCAAGACCAACGCCGACGACATTGCAGAACACCCGCTCCCCCGCCGCACCCGCTGACTCCCAGGCTACCACCCCAACATCAACACGCCGGGGAGACGACTCAACGATCCGGCCAGCCGCAACTCCCGGGTCGGGAGGCAAACCGAGAGCAAGTGCAAAGTCGTTGCCGGTGCCACATGGCAGTACGGCCAGCGCGTTTCGAAAGCCGACGCGACGCAAGCCGTTTACCACCTCAGACACCGTCCCATCTCCGCCAGCCGCGCAGACCAGCGCACCCCGAGGGGCCTGGGCGGCCAAGCGCTCACAATCACCTTGCCCCGTAGACTGATGTACCTCCACGGACCACCCTGCGCGAACAAACGCCTCCAGGAGGACACCCTCCACTCGCGAGAACGCACCGCCCCCGGCGGATGGATTGGCGACAACGTATAGCGCGTTCAAAGTAGTCCGAGAGCGTCCAGTTGGCAGGCTGCACCCAAGATACGTGAGTGTGGCGGGTTGCGTACCTTCTTGCACTCGTGGCGATGAACCAACCCAAGCCGCTTTGTCTCGCAATTTGCTCCAGTCCGCCTCTGCCAAGCTCACCGTTTTGGTGATGGTGGTGTTGTCGGCCGCCGCGGCCGGTTGCGTGCGGAAGGCACCTGGACCGCGCACTGTCGTCGATGAGATGGGCCGTACGGTAGCGGTACCCGACACGATCTTGCGCGTGATAACGCTCGCTCCGAGCCTGACAGAGCTTGTGTTCGCGGCTGGCGCGGGCCAGAAGCTTGTTGCCGTCTCCTCAGCTGACAACTTCCCGCCTGAGATCACAGGGCTCGACCGGCTCGACGCCCATCCCGTGAACTTTGAGGCCGTCGTCGCACGCCAACCTGACGTTGTCCTCTTGAATGCCGAGGTCAACCGAACGGCGGACGCTGATCGTCTGGCGGCTCTCGGCGCCCCGGCGTTCATGACGGCGACCCAGGGCATCCGCGAGGTCGCCGCTGATGTCCAGTTGTTGGGCCGCCTACTTGGAACGGAAGAGGCAGCAAATGCCCAGGCGGCGCTGCTGGTGTCTGCAATAGACACGCTCGTCAGCCGTACTGCCCAAACACCGCTGGAAGACCGCCCCAGCGTCCTCTTCCTGATCGGATACAACACATTGTATGCGTTTGGAGAGGGCAGCTACATCCACGAACTCATCGAACTTGCAGGCGGGGTCAGCGTCACGGCATCGCTGCAACAAAACCCTGTCCTGAATGAGGAGTTTGTCCTCGCCGAAGACCCGGACTACATCCTAATCTCAAGCAACGAGGCGTTTCGGGTCGCGGATCTCGTGGATGCACACCCCGCATTTCGTGACCTCGCCGCGGTTAAGTCAGGCAACGTCAGGACAATCACCGCCGACCACGTGCTCCGCCCCGGTCCGCGATTGATCAGTGGAGCCTACGAGCTGGCAACGATCCTGCACCCCGAGCTTCTGTCGGACGAGTGAGTAGCGGGACAAACTTACCGGACAGTTCGACGATTCTGCTGTATGCAGGTACGGCCGTCGCTGGGGCCATATCCATATTTTCGGGTGTGCTGATCGGGGCAGAGCCGCTGGCGCCAGGTCAGGTCCTCGCCGCGCTTTCGGGAAACCTCGCCGAGGATGATCTCGCCGCAACGATTGTCCTTCGCATCAGGCTGCCTCGCGTTCTCCTTGCAGGCATCGTTGGCGGCGGCCTCGCCGTCGCGGGCGTTGCGATGCAGGCGCTGGTTCGCAACCCGCTTGCCGAGCCTTACATCCTCGGAATCTCGAGTGGCGCCTCTGCCGGGGCGTCGCTGATGTTCTTCGGGCTGCTTCCACCAGTCTTGAGCGGCGCCATCTCGCTCCAGCTTGCGGCATTCATCGGCGGACTTGTCGCCATCTCAATTGTACTCGCGATCTCCAGAACAGGGCGAGTCGTATCCGTTGCGAGGCTGCTGCTGGCGGGGGTCGCTGTATCGGCAATGATGGCTGCCATCACGTCATTCGTCACGTTCCTTTCGCCGGATCCCGACAAGATTCGCTCAATTCTGTTCTGGCTACTCGGATCGCTCTCCGGCACAGACTGGACCGACCTCTGGATTCCCCTAGCCGCGTCGCTGCTGATCGCGGGATTCTGCCTCATAGCGGCGCGCTCACTGGACGCGTTGCTATTGGGCGACGAACCGGCGCAAAACCTCGGGGTTCGTGTCGAGTCGCTGAAACGGTCCATCGTCTTGCTGACCGCACTGGTGACGGGAGTCCTCGTCGCCCAGACTGGAGCAATCGGTTTTGTCGGCCTGGTTGTCCCCCATAGCGTGAGAAGCCTGGCCGGAGTGGGGCATCGGCGACTGGTGCCCATCTCGTTTGCCGTTGGGGCAGTCTTTTTGATCTGGGCCGACATATTCTCAAGGACCGTTGTGCGCCCCAGCGAGCTTCCGGTGGGAGTTCTGACAGCGCTCTGCGGCGCGCCATTTTTCCTGTATCTCCTCCGGAGGCGAGACTACAGGTTTGGGTAGCCGCCACGGCGAAAACAACATCGACCGGGCGGCGTATATCCCGCCCCCAGTCACCTTTCTCCACACATGCCGGAAGCCAACGCGACTTTAGCGCCACCGACGAACGGGGTGCCCCATCCGGCAACGCCGTTGCCCGCGCGCAGCCTGTCGGAAATCAAGGCACCGGTACGTGAGGACCTCAAGCACTTTCGGGCGTACTTCCGCGACGCGATGCGGTCTGACGTCGGGTTGCTTGACAAGATCACGCAGTACGTACTGCGCCTGAAGGGCAAGCAGATCAGACCCGTGCTGGTGCTACTTTCGGCAAAGGCCTGTGGCGACGTATCAGAAACAACCTATCGCGGCGCGGCGCTCGTCGAGCTGCTGCACACGGCAACTCTTGTCCACGACGACGTCGTCGATGAATCGGCGCGACGTAGAGGTGCCTTCTCCATCAATGCGCTTTGGAAGAATAAAGTGGCGGTGCTGTTCGGCGACTTCTTGCTGAGCAGGGGCCTCCTCATGTCCCTGGACCACCGGGACTACGATCTCCTGCACATCATGTCGGATGCTGTCAGGCGAATGAGCGAGGGCGAACTGCTGCAGATCGAAAAGTCGCGCAAGCTCGACATCGACGAGCAGACCTACCTCAGAATCATCTCCGACAAGACTGCCTCGCTAATCTCGGCCTGCACAGCTTCTGGCGCGGCAAGCGTCACGAGCGACGAGCAGGTCATCGCGCAAATGCGACGTTTCGGAGAGCAACTTGGGCTCGCGTTCCAAATCCGCGACGACCTGTTTGACTACGGCGTTCGCGACGTCGGCAAACCTTTGGGCATCGACATCCAGGAGCGGAAGATGACGCTCCCGCTCATCTACTCGTTGCGCAAGGCGGACAAGCGTGAGCGCCGTGCTATTCTGAAGATTGTTGGAAGCGGTGCGCCAAGCAAGGCGGACCTCCGCCGGATCGGCGCCTTCGTCGACGGCGCGGGCGGTCTTCGATACGCCCGCGAGCGAATGAATGCCTTTGCCGACGAAGCGCGGGCATCGCTGGCTTCGATGTCGCCGTCGGCGTCACGAACCTCGCTCCTGCAGCTCGTAGACTACGTCGTCTTGCGGAAACGCTGAGCCGTCACGTCTGGATGACGCCGGCATTGAACGGCGGAATCTCAGGGTTCATGTCGGCTAGTTCGATACCGAGACTCAGCCAGTCGCGCGTCGCTCTGGGGTCGATAATCTCGTCCACCCACAACCTGGCGGCGGCATACTCAGGCGACGACTGCGACCGGTAGCGTTCCTCGATCTCGGCAAGCATTGCGATCTGGTCGGCCTGGGAGATCTCCTGACCGCTCTTCTTCAGCTTTGCCACTTGAATCTGCAGCAGTGTTTTCGCAGCCTGGGCACCGCCCATCACGGCGATGCGCGCGCTTGGCCACGCCAGAATCAGCCTCGGATCATACGCCTTGCCGCACATCGCGTAGTTGCCCGCACCGTACGAGTTGCCGACGATTACCGTGAATTTGGGCACGACCGAGTTCGCTACCGCGTTGACGAGTTTTGCGCCGTCCTTGATTATGCCTCCGTGCTCGGCCCGCGTACCGACCATGAATCCGGTTACGTCCTGAACGAAGACTAGCGGGATGCGCTTCTGGTTGCAGTTCATAACAAACCGCGCGGCCTTGTCGGCAGAGTCAGAGTAGATTACGCCGCCCACCTGCATTTCGCCGGCCGCGTTCTTCACCACGGATCGCTCATTGGCGACGATGCCAACCGACCACCCATCGATGCGCGCATATCCGGTGACGATCGTCCTGCCGTAGTCGCTCTTGTATGGTATCCAGGTGTTGCGGTCGATGATACGGGCAAGCAGGTCTTCCATCGCGTACGGCTGGCTGCCACCGGCCGGGATGACACCCAGAAGTTCGTCGGCGGGGAAAGCTGGAGCGACAGACGGTGACCGCTCAAAATGCGCACTATCCCGGGGACCCAGACGCCCGATCAACTCACGAATTGTGTCTATACAGGTCTCGTCGTTCGGCATCCGATAGTCGGTCACGCCGGAGATCTCTGAGTGCGTTTCAGCTCCCCCGAGCGTCTGGACGTCGACCTCCTCGCCTATGGCCGCCTTGACGAGAAACGGCCCCGCAAGAAAGACGGAGCCAGTACCGTCCACGATGAGCGCCTCGTCAGACATGATCGGCAGATACGCACCGCCAGCCACACACGAGCCCATGATCGCGGCGATCTGCGGTACCCCCTTGCTCGAGAGGACCGCGTTGTTTCGAAAGATCCGGCCGAAGTGCTCCTTGTCCGGAAAGATCTCGTCCTGCATTGGCAGGTACACGCCGGCAGAGTCCACGAGGTAGATGATTGGGCAGCGATTTTCGAGAGCAATTTCCTGCGCTCTCAGGTTCTTCTTCGCAGTGATCGGAAACCAAGCACCCGCTTTCACCGTGGCGTCGTTGGCAACGATCATACATAGCCTGCCGGATACCCGGCCTAGTCCCATAACCGTTCCGCCGGCGGGGCAGCCGCCTTCGTCCTCATACATCCCCTCGGCAACAAAGGCGCCGAGTTCATAGAACGCGTCTCCTGTATCTACCAGCCGGGCGACACGTTCTCGGGCCGTCAGCTTGCCGCGTGAATGCTCGCGCTCGATGCGTTTGTCACCTCCTCCACGCTTGATTTCGGACAGGCGCTCGAGCACGCGCTGCAAACGATCCACGTTCGCGTCCCGTCGTCGAACATATGACGCCGACGTGGTGTCAACGGCCGACCCCAGGGCTTCGGGAGGCGGCACGATCGTGCTGTTTTCAGACTGTGACATTGGTGGTCGAATCTTCTTGGTCTTTCAGGCTGTCCGGGAATGAAAAAGCCCGGCGCAATGGCCGGGCTTTTCAAACCTGATGTCAAAAGACAACTAGACGAAGGCTACGATCTTCTGGAAGATCTCGTGACGAGGCTCACCCGTCTTTTCCTCAATTAGGTCGACCATCTTGCCGAGATTGCCGCGGGCTTTCTTCATTTCTTTCTCGCCAAACTCAACCTCACTCCAGACATTCTCTATCTGCTCCTTTACACGATACCAGTTCTCGTTCATGCGCTCCGTGGCCATCTTTATCCTCCGCGGTGATCCTTGACTAAGCTTGTTATAAACTTACAACACACTCCCTATGTTTCGCCAGACCCGTCATCGGCGTTCCAGCCCGCACCAGCCGACAAATCGTGTATCAGTTTGCGTTTAGCGACGGGTAAAACCGTCTCCTTGAACGGGAAATCGAGCTCCGTTACCAGCAGGAACGTCGACGGATTCGGCAGCTCAGGATGCACCTTCGAAAGTCTCCTCTTGATCTCCGCGGGCCCAGGCGCGACGGCACCCGCCTCAAAGCTGCTCACGTGGGTCGTCTTGAGCGTCCGGAAACGCTCGTCGGCACCAGTGAAGATGCTCATCTGATACCGCACTACATGCATCTCGGCCGAGCGCCGGTCAGGCACGAGGAGGTATCCTTCCTCGACGTAGGACGGGACGATGCCGACTCGCTCGAGGATAACGTTCTCGTCGACGAACTCGTAGATCGCTCGCCCCTCCTCGATAGCTGCTCTGATCCGGGGAAGCGCCCATTCGATTAGACGTTCGAGCTCATCCAGTTGCTCGAGGCCGAGGTCACTCTTTTCGTACACGAGGCGATGCGCCTTGAGATCGACCCCGCTTAGACGTCCCGGCGTCGAGTCCCTGAAGTGCGAGATCTTGCCCACGACTCCGGCCAACGTGTTGTGCAGGCCGACGAGCTCAGCCAGGTGGGGATAGATAACGTTGCGAGCAAACGCGTCCCTGATTCGCCTGAGGTACGCAAGCAACCGGTACTGGGTCGACTCAACGTCCCGAAGTCCGCTAACGAAGAGATCAAACGTAATCGTTTCCATCGCAAATGATGGCTGCAACAACCGTATTTTGTATCGACGATCTGAGCGCAGCTTAAGGACCGAACATGGCCACCATGTCACACAGCACCAGCTTGAACCTCGATGCATCGAGCCAAGATCCTGGCCACGAAGCCAGGAAGGGGTTTCTGAACCTGTCGGGCTATCTCTTCGTCGACCTTCCGGTGAATGATCTTGTAGCCATCCGGAGCGAGCTGCTAGCGACCTGCCGGCAATTGGGTGTACGCGGTACCATCCTGCTCAGCCCCGAGGGCGTCAACGTGATGCTGTGCGGTCTGGAGGCCGAGGCCCGGTCGGCGGCAGCGTCCATCCGAACCGTTCCATCCTTTGCCTCCATATGGCTAAAGGAGAGTTGGAGTGAATCGATCACGTTTTCCCGTATGCTCGTGAAGATCAAACACGAGATCATTCCTGTAGGTGACAGCTCCATCAGACCGGCACACCGCACGGGTAGATATCTGGAACCGGAGTCGCTACGTACGTGGTACGATGAAGGCAGGGACTTCACGATTATCGATACGCGGAACGACTACGAAGTCGAGATCGGCTCGTTCGAAAACGCGGTCGATCTTGAGCTCTCGAACTTCAGGACGATTGCGTCGAAGCTGGAGGAACTCGCTGAGCGGGACCCGTCGCTACTTGATAGACCCGTCGTGACCTTCTGCACCGGAGGCGTACGCTGCGAAAAGGTCACGCCCATCATGATGAAGATAGGCTTTCGCGATGTCTACCAGCTTGAAGGCGGCATCATCAACTACTTCGAGCGGGTGGGCGGTGCCCACTACAGCGGCGAATGTTTCGTGTTCGACAAGCGTGTGGCGATTGACGCCACACTCCGGGAGACTGAGACAACCCAGTGCTATGTATGCCAGCATGTCGTTACCGCGGACGAGCAGCTGACGCCAGCCTACGTGCCCGGCGTCTCTTGCCCTTACTGTCCTGGCGCGGCTGCCGACGACTAGACGCTTGCGTCCAGCAGAACGCCAGCGTCGCGCACGGCCGATTTCTTGTAGTCTTCCAGCGTGAAGTCGTCGACCTGCACAATGTCGTTGCGTAGCTCCTCAGCGCGCTGGAGCAGCTGCGCTTCCTGCCCGGTCATTACGCCAGCTGCAACTGCGGCATCCAGAAGGGCACCCGTGCTGGACGAACGAGCCACCTTGCCCGACTTCACGGCGGCGCGGAGTTTCTTCTCAAGCGGTGCGGCATCGTAGACCGCGCGCATAGCTCGCTCCATGCGAGCTACGCCTCTGGCCTCATCGGTTTGCACAAACGAGCCTTCGAACAAGCGTTCACGCTGCTTGCCCGGAGTCAAGATCGAAGCGGCAACACGGTGCCCAACCACGTCACGGGGTCCGTTCGACAGCGGATTGAATCTCGACCACGCCGAAACCGGGCCCCTGAATAGCCACGATAGCATTGGAACACGCATGTTCTTGAAGAGACCGTCGAATGCGAGTTGCATTTCGCGCAGCCCGTACTCAAGCGACCACTCGACGAGGGGCAGGTCCTCTTCCCGTCGGCCTTCTGCTTCAAACCGCTTTAACGTCGCAGCAGACAGGTACATCCACGAAAAGACGTCTGCAAATCGACCGGTGAGTTTTTCCTTTCGCTTGAGTTCCCCGCCGAGGGTTCCCATGGCAAGGTCTGCAAGGAAACTGAACGTCGCCGAAGCCCACGACAGCCTTCGGTAGTACTTTGCCGTAGGGCCAGACACCGGTGCCGGTGACAGCCATCCGCGAGTCAAACTCAACACGAGTGAACGCGAGGCGTTTCGAACCACGTGGCCTATATGCTTCCAGAAGACGCGGTCAAATGCGGCAACGTCCCGCTGGTCAAGTGCCGAAATCTCCTTCAGTGCATACGGATGACATCTGATCGCACCCTGGCCAAATATCATCAGGGTGCGCGTCAGAATGTTTGCACCCTCAACCGTTATGCTAATGGGCGTGTTGATGTAGGCATGGGCGAGCTGATTTCGAGGACCACGCGATATTGCGTTGCCGCCCAGAATGTCCATTCCGTCGTTGATGGCCTGTCGCGCAAGCTCAGTGAAGTTGTACTTGGCTATTGCCGTCACAACCGCGGGCTTCGCACCCGTCGCGAGTGCACCGTTTGTGTAGCGACGTGCGGCCTCAAGCAAATACGCGTACCCGCCGATCCGCGCGAGCGGCTCCTCGATACCCTCGAACTTGCCTATCGACAGTCCGAACTGCCTGCGACACAGCGCATGCGCCGAGGCAACCCGGCCGACGTGCTTGACCCCCCCGGTGCTGGTCGCCGGCAGCGAAATACCGCGGCCCGCGGCGAGCGACTCCATGAGCATCCGCCATCCGCGACCCGCCCCATCGGTCCCGCCAATAATTGACTCTTCCAGCGGTACCTCGACGTCATGCCCCTCCGTCGGGCAATTGTAGAATGGAATACCGAGCGGATCGTGCCTTTTACCAAGCCTGACGCCCTGCGTCCTTGTCGGAACAAGGGCGCAGGTGATGCCAAGATCCTCTCCCTTGCCCAGGTGATTGTCGGGGTCCTTCAACTTGAACGCCAGACCCAGGACCGTTGAAACCGCGGCGAGCGTGATGTAGCGCTTCCTCCAATTCAACCGCAAATAGAGTTCGCCCTCCTTCTCGAAGATGACGCCAGTTGACTCGATCGCTCCGGCATCTGAACCGGCAAATGGCTCGGTCAGCGCGAACGCCGGTAGATCGCGGCCGTCAGCGAGCCTCGGCAGGTAGCGATTTTTCTGCTCCTCTGTTCCGTAGTGAATGAGAAGCTCAGCGGGGCCCAGTGAGTTCGGCACCATCACGGTAATCCCGAGTACCGTCGAACAGGTCGCCACCTTGGACACGACCGCGGAATTGGCCGATGGGCCAAAACCCAGTCCGCCATACTCCTTTGGAATAATCATCCCAAAGAACCGTTCGCGCTTCAGGAAATCCCACTGCGAGTCCGAAAGGCCACGGCGCTGAAATACAGCCCAGTCGTCGGTCATGTCGCAGAGCTCCTGCACTGGACCGTCCAGGAACCGCTGCTCTTCCTCGGTCAACGCCGGATAATCCTGTTCGAGCATCCGCTTAAAATTGGGCTTCCCCGAGAAAAGCTCGCCCTCCACCCAGACGGTACCGGCGTCGATCGCCTCCCTCTCCGTTTCTGAGATCGACGGCATGAACCGCAACGCTTCCATGGCCTTCATGACGCCACTAGAGAGCAGACGACGTATCGGCGGAACGTTGAAAACAACCGCCACAACCGCTAACGCCATCCAGAGCCCCGAACTCCCACCGAGGAGAAACAGGGCGGCGGCAGCGGCAACCGTCCACACCAGCAGCGGGGCACCTACGAAGCCCATCGCAATCGCCACCAGTACAATCAGAGCCACGAGAAGCGCGGGCGAGGCAGCGGCCGCTTCGCCATACAGTGGCAGGTCTGTCAAGTAATCCATCCGTTCGTTCGTTTCGTTGGCGCGACGCGAGGCGTCAACGCTGCAGATTCTCAAATACTGCTGCGGCACCCATACCGCCACCAATGCACATGGTGCAGAGGCCATACGTTACGTCTCGGCGCTGCATCTCATAAATCAATGTCGCGGTCAGTTTTGCGCCGGTACATCCAAGCGGATGGCCCAGCGCAATGGCTCCGCCGTTAACGTTCACGATGGCCTCATCCAAGCCCAGCTCTCGAATAACCGCAAGCGCCTGCGACGCAAAGGCTTCGTTTAGTTCGATCAGCCCGATATCCGCGACCGTGAGACCGGTTTGGGCAAGCACTTTCTGGACCGCCGGGACAGGGCCTACGCCCATGATATCAGGCGCTACGCCCGCGACCGCGAAGCCGACTATTCTCGCCATGGGTTCGATGCCATGGTCTCTGGCTCGGTCGGCACTCATCACAACACTCGCCGCTGCACCATCAGACATCTGCGAGGCATTCCCGGCGGTAACCGTCCCACCTTGCCTGAACACAGGTCGAAGTTTTGCGAGCGCGTCGAGGGTCGAGCCCGAACGCGGACCCTCATCAACAGCTAACGTATCCTCGACTACATGACGCTCACCGTCCACCACTTCGGCACGTCGAATTGGCACCGGAACGGTTTCATCCGAGAATCGTCCTGAGTTTATTGCGTCAAGGGCACGTTCGTGCGAACGCAGCGAAAACGCATCTTGATCTTCACGAGACACGCCATATCGCTCGGCTACGTTCTCGGCCGTATTGCCCATGCTGACGTATGCATCGTTCCGTTCATCAACGAGGTCCGGATTCGGTGAGAAGTAGAAACCACTCATAGGCACCAGGCTCATCGACTCGGTGCCGCCGGCAACAATCACCTCGGCATGTCCTGCAGAAATCGCCTGGGACGCCATGACAATCGTCTGCAAGCCGGAGGAACAGAACCGGTTCACAGTCGCACCGGGTACCGAGTCTGGCAGACCGGACTTCAGTGCGATGATGCGACCCATGTTCATACCCTGCGGGCCCTCGGGATACGCGCAGCCGATGATGACATCATCTACCTGATCTCTAGGCAGCGCCGGTACGCGGTCCAGGGCAGCGCCAACTGCAATGGCACCGAGCCCCTCCGGCCTGAAGTCGCGAAGACTGCCTTTCTTCGCCTTGCCAACGGGCGTGCGCACGCTGCTCACGATGACGGCGTCTCGTCCGGTTTTGATTGCGGCCATGATTGGTTCTAGTTGCGCAGCGGCTTATTGGTTGTAAGGATGTGCGAGATTCGGTCTTGTGTCTTCTGCTCTCCCAGCAGGCGGAGGAAGACCTCGCGCTCGAGATCGAGCAGGTAGTCCTCGTGCACCTCCTGCGCACCTGTGAGGTCGCCGCCGGTGAGTACGTACGCGAGATCTTGCGCCAGCTTAAAGTCGTACTCGGATATGTACTTCCCCTGTAGGAACTGGTACGCGGCCGCCTTGAACGCCGCGAAGGCGGGGCGCCCAAGCACCCGGATCCGCGCGTTGACCGGCGGTGGCAAATAGCCTTGCTCGGAGAGTGCTATGACCCGCGCGCGCGCCACGTGAAAACGCCGATCGGTGTTCATGACTATCGGCGTCGCCGCTGGTAGGAACCCGAGCTCAACTCCTTGTCTGGCACTCGTCGCGACTGTCGCCATGGCCACGGTATTGAAGTATCGCTGCAGCGCCGACTGGATCTCTGAGTCAAAGCCGTTCGGCGCCGACAAGGCCGCCATGGCAGCCAGTCGCGTGGACCCGGTCCCGGCCGGAATTAGGCCGACGCCCAACTCCACCAGGCCGATGTAGGTCTCGGCAGCCGCGACTGTGTTTTGGCACGCCAGCGCCATTTCGCATCCACCGCCGAGCACACGCTGGTGCGTCGCCACTACG
>JANQRN010000192.1 GCA_028284545.1 Rhodothermales bacterium
AATCGACTCCAACGGGACGTATATCCGCCGCTCCGCCGTAGTCATCGTTCCCAGCAGCTCGACCCGTAGCGACCGGTTATTGGCCCGATACTGAGTTGAGCTCTCTAGCGCGGCCCGGGTTGCTGGCAATCTGCCATCCAAATTGTACGTACGCGCGACCAGGCTCTTCAGCTCTGACCAACTAAGAGCACCGTCACCATCGGCATCCGCCCCATCACCCGTTCGCCGCGAGATTTCTGCATCGCTGATATAGATGTCATTGCCCGCGAACCGAAGCAGCGAGTCGCCCCGAGCGCCATCGATCGCACCGGCATATAGCCGCATCAGCCGATCGGTGTTGCGCTTGTCGATGTCGACAAGCAGTTCGCCGTGTTCAGCGGATTGGCCGGCGCAACCGGAAAGCAATAGCCCCAGAACCAGCGCCGTACGGCGACCGGTCTCAAAAAGCAGACGCAGGCGCGGGAATGTGCGCGAGTGCCCGGAAGTCGTCGACGCGACGCTCGATATCGGCTGAGGTGATTTCAAGAAGGCGTTGCGGACCAAACTTCTCAACACAAAATGAGGCTACTGCACTACCGTAAACTACGGCGCTTTTGAACGAGTCGACGCTCGCATCGCCGCGTGCCGCCAAATAGCCAACGAAGCCGCCCATGAACGAGTCTCCCGCACCGGTCGGGTCGTGAATATCTTCCAGCGGGTACGCCGGGGCGCTAAATATGCCCTGGTCGGAAAAGAGTAGAGCGCCATGCTCTCCTTTCTTAATCACCAGCGACTTCGGGCCCATGTTTCTGATTCGGGCTGCGGCCTTAACCAGGTTCGGCTCGTCTGCCAGTTGCCGGGCTTCAGAGTCGTTTATGATCAGACAGTCTACGAGGGCCAGCGTCTCCACTAGCGACTCCGGAGTTTGATCGATCCAGAAGTTCATCGTATCCATGATCGCAATCCGAGGCGCCCGCGTCTGGGATAGCACGTTACGCTGAATGCCGGGCTCGAGGTTACCAAGACATACAATCGACCCATCGACATACTTCTCCGGTACAACTGGGTCAAAATCGGACAAGACGTTGAGGTGCGTGGCGAGCGTCTCTCGATCATTCAGGTCATAGTGATACTTACCCGCCCAGAAGAACGTCTCCCCGTCGGGGACGACCTGCAGGCCATCAACATCGATGCCTCGATCGGACAACAGCGAGACGTTCTCGTCCGGAAAATCACCGCCAACAACGGCTACAAGGCCAACATTCTCACAGAAGAAGCGGGCAGATAGCGTGATATAGACCGCGCTACCACCCAGGATTTTGTCAACCGCGCCAAACGGCGTTTCGATCGAATCGAACGCAACAGTGCCAACTACAATGATCTGCATACGAGATTTCAGCTATGACGTGAACGCGCCGGGGCATCCGTCGGGGACACGCTAGGCGCTTCGCTTGAGCCACTCACCGAGCTTGTTGAAGGCGATGGCCGCGAGTGTTGTCTTTAAGGTATCGGTGACCGTTTCGGCCGCTTGAGTCCCGGAGGACTTGACCTCGCTGCCGGCTTCGACCACCGTCGAGGCCACGTTTGCAAGCTTGTGGGCAGCCGACCTGCGAAAATCTGCGGCCTGGCTCTCCAGTTCACGGCCGACTTCAGCAGCGGTCTGCCGCAGAACGCTGCCCTGTCGCTTCGGTTCAGGAGTCCCATCCGAAACGAGCGTTCCGAGAAGAAAGCCCGCGCCGGCGGCAACGCCGACCGCAAGCCACGGATGATCCCTGACCCAGTCCGTAGCAGTCTCCAGGAGTTCGCTGAAGTCCAGATCCAGATCTTCCAGGTTCAGTCCGTCGGGCTCGTCTGTTGTGAGACCGGTTTCATCCATCGCAACTCTCTAACTAACGTCGATTATGAGCCAATAGCTGTCGCTCGTTGGCTCCCATCATTTTCTTGATATCGAACCGAGGAATACTCCGAACGCGAAGGCTGCAAAGATAGCGACCCTCCGATTGCCATCCAGTATTTCGGCCAAAGGTGGGAAACCGTCGCCGCGACTGGCGTGCGGGGCTGCGGCGAATGCCGGGCTGCCCCGTTCGGCGCCAACGTCCGCACCATCAACTGCCGACGCATCCGAGGGGGGCGCATCCGCAATGTCAACTCCGTGTTCGGCGTTGGGTCCATACAGTTCAAACCTGCTGAATTGCGACATACCTGGCCTCGACACTTGCGATGTAGAATTCGCCCTTAATTACCAAGATTTTGAGTAATTTCCACTTGGTAAGCATACAGTTACGAACCATTTCGGCCCTCGCGTCTTACATTCGCGAGGCGCACCGCTCTCGGTTTTGTCTGTTGCTACGCGCCCGTCCACCACACGCGGCACAATAAAAGTACGGGATAGCGCGTCCTGTAGCGATAACGTACTCCCACCACCGTCAGATGACTTTGCAAAGCATGCGTCTGGAGACGCTGCGTGGCCTCACATTAGCGGGGCTACTGCTGATTCTATTCGGCGCCGCGCCAACGGCAACGGCACAGATTCCGCACCAGACGTCCCTGCAGGAATTCGACGAGGCGTTCCGGCTCTACTCAGACGGATTGTTCGCCCAGGCAGCGGTCGCTTTCTCAGCCTTTCGGGCAGATCACCCCTCCGACATCCGTGCGGCAGACGCACTCTACTATGAAGCGGAGTCGCGCCTTGGAGCTGGCGAGACGGCTCGTGCCACGGAACTCTTCCGTCTGTTCCAAACGGAGTACCCGACGAACGACCTGGCGAACAAGGCGACCCTCGCGCTGGGCCAGTATTACTACGAGGCCGATGATCACGCCAGGGCAGTCGAGACGTTCTCTGACTATCTACTGACCAATCCGCCGCCAGATCAGGGCGCCCGTGCGCTGTATTGGATGGGTGAGTCAATGCTGAAAACCGGTCGCGAATCTGAGGCTGTAACGTTCTTCCAACGCGCCGCTGACGAGTACTCCGACGCAGACGTTGCTCCAACGGCTCTGTATGCCGTTGCATTCACCGAGCTTCGCCGGGATAACTACGCTGAAGCGGCACGAGCCCTCGAGACGCTTTCGGCGCGCTACCCATCGTCGCCGTTTGCTGGAAACAGCGGCCTCACGCTTGCAGAGGTCTACTACGAACTGGGTGAATACAGACGGGCCGTTGCCGAGGCGGGTCGGCGGGCCGAGTACCTGAGTGGCACCGAGCAGCAGCGCGCGTTCTTCCTGCTGGCCGAATCGCACAACCAACTCCGACAAAGCGAAGACGCCATCATCAACTATCGTCGGATAACAGAACATCACCCGGATAGCCCATTCTACCGCCGAGCCCTGTACGGACTGGGTTGGAATTACTACTTCGAAGAGTCGTTTCAGTGGGCGGCGGACGAGTTCCGAAAATCTGCCGAAAACCACTCGGATGAACTCGCGGAGCGGGCAACGTACTACGAAGCCGTCAATCGCAAGCTTGCTTCGCAGGTCCCCGAAGCGATAGCACTTTTCCGTCGCACCGCCGAGGAATGGCCCGGCGGCAGTATGGAGGAAATGGCGCTCTTTGAACTGGGAGCGACGCTGTACGAGAATCGAGACTGGGACGGTGCCGGAGCCGCGTTCGATCGGATGCTATCCCGACATCCTGATGGCGCGCTCAGCGGTCAGGCGTTCAATCTGCGCGCAAGCACGCACGTGGCGCGCGGCAACTTTGCTGATGCGCTGGCCGACTATGACGCGGCCATATCGCGTGCAGCGGTGGACCCTGCGATCCGCGACGAGATTACATTCCAGAAGGCGTGGCTGTTGTATCGAAGCGATTCGTACATGTCGGCGATCCCAGCCTTCCAGGAGATTCGGGACAATGACCCGAACGGCGCGAAAGCAGAGGAGGCGCTTTTCTGGTTGGCCGAGTCCTACTTCCAAACCAAGCAGTATGACGAGGCGTCTCGCCACTTCGTCCAGTATCTGAGGGACTATCCTAACGGCATTCACGGCGATGCCGCGCGTTACGCAATTGGTTGGACGTACTTCAAACAGGGGCGCTACGCAGACGCGGCAGATCAATTTGAGCGGTTTCTCGCCCGCTATCGACAGCAGGATTCCTTTGTCCCGTATCGGGAGGATGCGCGACTTCGTCTTGGCGACAGCTACTTCGCTCTGAAGCGCTACTCTGATGCGGTTCGCGTTTATCGGCTGGCAGCGGCTGATCAGAACGATTACGCGCAGTACCAGGTCGGCAATGCGTACAAGAATGCCGGCGACTTTGACAGCGCCGCGCGAGCATTCTCCGCGCTGCTTAACGATTTCCGCGACTCCGGTTGGCGCGAAGAAGCCCGGTTCTCTCTCGGCGACAGCTACTTCCAGGCGCAGCGCTACGATGAGGCTGTCGAAGCATTTCGCGCGCTCATCGCAGAGTCGCCCGCTGACCCGCTGGCACCAAAGGCCCAGTACGCGATTGGCGACGCGTACTTCAACACGAACAACCTCGACGCAGCGATTTCGGCTTACCGCGTTGTGCTCGAGCGGTATCCTCGGTCGGTGTTTGCGGGCGACGCCGCGTCAAGCCTCCAGTTCGCATTTGTCGCGATGGACGACGAGGAACGTGCTGACGCGTTTGTTGACTCGTTCGCGGTTGCAAATCCCGGATCACCTGTCGTGGACCAGCTTCGGTTCAAGCAAGCAGAGGTCAAGTACCAAAGTGGACGGGCTGACGACGCCCTGGCCGCGTTCCAGGAGTTCATCCGTGCCGCCAGCGACGAAGACCTCATCCCGGAAGCATACTTCTACGTCGGGTCCATTTTCCGGGACCGAAGGCAATTCACCGAGGCGGAGTCCTATCTCCGGCAGATCGTGATCAGTAACTCAAGCCATCCGAGAAAGCCGGACGCAGCAGATGTGCTTGGACAGATCTATCTCGAACAGGACCGGTCTCAAGAGGCGTTGACCATGTTCCGTGAGTTCAGGACACTCGCTCGAGGAGACGAGCGCCAGATGTCGCGCGCGCGGTACGGTGAGGCGATGGCGTTGTTGCAGCTCGGTCAAGCAGACGCGGCAGAGGTGCTACTGCGCGAGTCGATTGAGGGGGGTTCCAGTTCAGCCTATGCGGTGCCGGCAATGCTTGGTCTTGCGCGCGTTTACGATGATGCCGGGAGATTCGACGACGCGGCGCAGGCCTACAACCGTGTCGTATCGCAGAGCCCCGATGAGCAGGGTGCTGAAGCACTGGTGCGGTTTGGAAGGATGCTTCTCAGGCAAAACAAGGCCGCACAGGCAGTTGAAGAACTTGGACGTCTACAGGTGCTCTTTGGCGGCTATCCAGACTGGCTGGCTAGGGGCTACCTGGTTCAGGCAAGGGCGTTCGTTGCCCTCGGTACAACCGGGGAGGCCGCCCGAACCTACGACATCCTGATCGATCAATTTGGTGACTATCCCGAGGCAGCGATTGCTGCACGTGAGAAGTCCGCGCTCTGACCCGTTGATGAGAAACCGAATGCCCGCAACATTGCATATTCCGCCATCTCGATGGGTCCCGCGGCTGGGCGCGTTCGCGATCCTTCTGCTGCTCGTCCAGGTCAATACCGTGTTCGCCCAGGACGGAGACGACACGCCGATACTCCCCGACCTTGCCCCGAGAGAAGTCGAAATCCGGGGCGAGTTGCAGATCCAGTTCCCGCTTCTGGAGCGTCAGCCGTTGATCGGCTTCAACCCGCCGCCGCAGATTCCAGTACTCCCGGCGGGGCGGCGTCCCCTTGTCGAGGAGTACAAGCAGCGACGGGCAGACCTGCCTCAAGGCACTATCGAGCGTCCGGATGCGCCAACCGCGCTGCAGTCATCGTCGCAGGTCTTGAGCGGCGAACTCGAAGCGGCCGCGGGATCCTATTTCGATCGTCTGGTGCGGGCTCGGTTCGCCACCGCCATCGCTCCGCGGACTACCCTTACGACAGCGCTGGACTACGCGGGCTCCGACGGTTCCAAGGTAGTGCCGGGGTCCGATGTCCGTAATCCGTTTGACTCCATGCAAGGCGAACTCGGCGTTGACCATGTCGGTGAGCGGGTTCATGCGCTCGGCCAAGTCTCCGCTTTTGGAGACTTCTACTCACTCTATGGCGATGACGCGCTGACAACTTCGCCGGTCCCCGGCTTTGTAAACGGTCCCGACCGCGACGGGCGAGGTGTTGCGTTGCGAGCCCAGGTAGGTACTCCGGCCAACCGCCCATCAACTGTGAAAGCTGGTGCGACCTGGTCGGTTGCCCAGTTCGAAACGGTCTTCGCCGACACGACCAAGCCCCTCGAACGAAGGCTGGATGCTTCAGTATCGTCCTCCCTGCCCGTCGGTACCGTAGCCGTGTCGTTCGAGGCGGCTGCCGGCAGCGGGGGTCCTCTTCGTGCTGTGGGGAGCGCGCGACAGTACGTGCAGGGATTGGTGGGCGCCAGCTACGGGATGGGAGGTTCATTTTCTGGCGGACTCGGTGTTCGGGTCCCCGGGACTCGCTACGATACCCAGCTCACCTCGACATCTGGTACACAGCGAGAGTTACTGTATCTGTCACCCGACGTCCACGCGACACTGCAGGTTGGCCGGCACGTTTCGATCTACGCAAAGAACCAACCGGGAGTGGACATCAACGCTCTCTCTGACGTGTTCCGCAGGTCGCCCTTCGTCGTTGCCGATCCTGAGATCGGCCCGACGCTAAACGTCGTTGATGCCAGGGCGGGCCTCACGGTTACATACGCCAGTCTGACGTTTCGCCCCTTCGGCGGATATCGGTGGTCGCCCAACTTGCTCTACTTTTCATCCGGAAGTGGCCAGCAATCCGTTGGGACTCCCCCAGTTGTATCACGGACAGGACGGGCGCGTACCATACTGGGCGGCGCCGAGTTGGCTGTTGGCGTTACGGGCGCGCTTTCGACGGCGGTCTCCTTCGAATACAGAGAGGCTCTCCTGACGGAACTCGACGTACCTGTACCCTACTACCCGACGCTCGTCGGGCAAGGGTCCGTCACGTTCAGGTTCGCGAAGAACCGAGCACTCTTCAGGCTGCAGGCTCGCATGGAAGACGGTCGCACTGTCGACGAGGCCGAGACAGCGTCACTCGACGGAATAGTGTCAGTTGATGCACTGGCGTCCTTCGACGTTACGCCGAATATTGGCTTCACGTTGCGTGGTCTCAACCTCACTGGCGACGGCCTTGAAGAGTGGAATCGGTATCGACGCACGGGCCGCCAGGTTGTGGGTGGCGTTCGTATCCGGTGGTAGCAACTATCTGACAAACACGATGACACAGCCCGATCAACACGTCTTGGACGCCATCGGAGAAGCCGTGCGAGTCATGCTCCTTAGCGGCGAACAGGCACGGCTACCAGGCCTGGGCACCCTAGCGGTCAAGCACGTCCCATCCCGTCAGGTGAGTGACAGTCGCGGAACCATCGTAACGGCACCTGCCTCTGTGATTGAGTTTGAAGTTGGCGATGTCGCTGATGCGGGTGTGCTGCTTCGCGCCGCTTCCATAGCCGACACATCGCAGAATGAGGTCCTTGCTGCCTGGAAGGCTGTCCTCGACTCGCCGCCGCAGTCCCTCCACCTTCCCGGAGTGGGCGGATTTGCCGTTTCAGACGACCGGCTTGCTTTCTCTCCCAACCCCGCTCTTCAGCACGCTGTCAATGCCCGCTATACGGGGTACGTCGACCTCGCCGTTGTGCACGGCGGCGACAGGATTGATGTCGCCGGCGCCGTCCCGCCCTCCGAATCTGCAACGATTCCTGACTTTGAGCGCATCGTAGACGAGGCGATCGAAGAATCCGAGATAAATGAACCGGCTCTGGATGACGATGATTCTGGATTGGATGAAGTCGCTGACGTCGCAGAACCCGAGGCCTTCGACGCCGAGCCCTGGCCCGAGCACGCGTTCGAAGACGAGATGTCAAACGTGGTGACCGGTGTGGAAGACGGATGGACGGAAGGAATCGACACTACGATTCTCGCCGACCTGACCCGCAAAGCCGACGACTTCGCACCTGAGAAGGACTCGTTTGAGGAGGATCCGGTTGCCGAAGATCCCGTCGCTGAAGAATCGGATGGGCAAAAGGCTCTCGCGGAAGACGCTATCGCGGAAGACACTCCTAGCGAAGACACTACTCTGGAAGACACTGCGCTGGAGGACACTGCGCTAGAGGACATCGCTCCGGAAATCGCCTCTGAGACGGCCTCGGTCGCTGACGTAGCTACCTCAGGCACTGGGACTGACGACGCGCTAATCACCGCGTTGGCTGACTCGGTCGACGCCAGCGAGCCGATCCCGGACTCAGACGCCGCCGAGGCTGGTCGAGATAACACGGCCGAGCCTGTAGGCGCTCGGCAACCATCGGAGCGCCGAAGACTGCCCGAGCGTTCATCGTCGTCCAGGCGGATTCCGGCGTTGATTGCCGCGGCCGCGGTCGTATTGGTACTGATGGCGTTTCTGTACAACAGGTTTTTCCTCAACCCGCCCGAACCCGTAAACCCAGTGGCCGAGGAAACGACCGCGCCAGACGAGATGCAGCCGCAAGGCGAACTGGAACCGTCGAACGAGACCGAATCCGCGCCGTCCACAGACACAGTTGTCAACGAACCCAGTTTCGCACGGGGTGCAATCGATTTATCTCGTGGCGGATTCACATTAATCGTTTCGTCAAAGACAACAGAACGCGAAGCGGCCGAGGTTGCTGCCACCCTGTCTGTCGCCGACAACCCGATCGACATACTTGAAGCGCAGGTCGATGGTAGCACACGCTATCGAGTTGCCGTTGGACAGTTCCAGACCTTCGCACGTGCCTCCCGGGCGCTCAACCAAAATGCCGACGTACTGCCTGAGGGCAGCTGGATCGGACGCATCGAATAACCTTAGATCACAAGTCAATGGTCCTCTCCTTCCTGCAGGACGCCGTCGTCAACCTGCCTGTGGACTCACTCCAGGCTGCCCCCGCAGCGTCAGACAACAGCTTTCTGCTTAACTCCCTCGTGGAGAGCAGCTATGTGATGGTCCCCATCATCCTGCTGTCTTTCGTTGCCATATACATTTTCGTCGAGCGTATGCTGACCTTGCGCCGAACGCGAATGGATCCGGAGTTGATCACGGAGCGGATTCGCGACTACGTGCAGTCAGGCGACATTGTCGGCGCACGGTCGTACTGTGCGCAGCAGTCGACGCCAATTACCCGGATTCTGAAGCAAGGACTCGAGCGGCTTGGTCGACCAATTGCTGAGATCCAGGAAGCGGTCCACTCGGCCGGCAAGTACGAAGCGTTCGAACTGAGCAAGCGCATCGACTTGCTGGCGACGATCGCTGGCGTCGCGCCGATGCTCGGCTTTCTAGGGACGGTGACAGGCATGATCAAGGCCTTCAAGGAGATTCAGAGCCTTCAGGGGAACGTTAACCCTTCCGTCCTTGCCGGTGGGATATGGGAGGCGCTGATTTCGACTGCCGCCGGACTGATCGTGGGAATCCTGGCTGTCTTCTTCTACAATTTTGTACTGGGTAAAATCAACCGAGCAGTCCACAACATGGAGCGGTCAGCGACTGACTTCATCGACCTGCTGCAGGAACCAGCGCCGGTTCACTCAAGACTCGACTAATTCGCAGACAGACCGCCTAACCGCAATAGACAATGCCGCTAAGCTTCTCCGAAGAAAAGAAGGCCCTCTCTGCGTACAGCCTCGCTGGACTCGCTGACGTCGTACTACTGCTCCTGATCTTCTTTTTGTTGACGTCGAACTTCATCCCTCAGTTCGGCATCCAGGTCAACCTGCCGCAGGCCGAGTCGTCTGCGCCGATGGAGAACACGTATCTAAACGTTGCCATTACGGCCGAAGGGCGCTTCTACGTGGAGCAGCAGCCGGTGCCGCGCGAAAACTTACTGACCGAAATCCAGCGGGTTCGGGGCGAGAGAAGCGTGCTCGTTCTGCGGGCCGACCGGGAGGCAACCGTTGGTCAGTTTGCCGAGGTTGCGAACGTCGGCAAGGCGCTCGGGATGCGGCTCTCGATGGCAACGGAGCGCGCCACGCTGCGACCGCGCTAGCGGACTAGTACAGGAACCGCTGGATGATCTTCAGAATGCGTTGCTTTTCGCGTTCCGCGTCTGCCTCATCTCGCAAGATCTTGCTACCCACCTTCACGATCGTACCCTGCTCCAGCTGATGGAGTCGAAGCTGATCCCAAAAAGGCTCAAACACGGCTTCGTTTGACTCGAGCCGCGTCCCATTCGATACCAGCATATTCCTAACAACGGGGTGCGTGGCATCGACAATAGCGATCGGTGTATCGGTATCCTCGTACTCCTCTGGACGATAAATGAAGTAGAGTTCGGTGATTTCCGAATTGAAAGACCTTGGATCGGCCTCGTACTTGTAGGTGATAAACACCTGGTTTGCGCTGGTCACATCCAGGCCTTCGTCTAGCAGAAGGTCAGACAGTTCCATGACCGAGTGTGTGTTGTCGTCGTCGGGTGACCGACGAAACGGGACATCTTTTCGGTTGGCCACCTGAACGAGGCTGTCCAGGAGAGCGCCGGTAATCTCACCCTGTACGACTGGCGTGATCGCCTGCACAGTCTGCTGCCAACGCGATTGCCCGGCGGCACCACTCGCAACGAACACGCTTAGAAGAAGAATCGAGAAGGCGGTTAGAGAACGCATTTGCTTCAGGAAATAACGAAACCGAAAGTCCGACTGGAGCCGCTCAATTGAACGGGTATTGCCCGGCCGGCGTGATTAATCCTAACAATTCCCTCGAGTTCCACCATGACGCGATCGCCCGGCTTTGCCTCTCGGAGCGCCCGCGTTAGGACGAGTCGACCGCCGTCGAGATCGTACGTACCGACTTTCTTGCTCGCCGTCAAACCCTTGCGAAGGTAGACCGTCGCCTTCGCGATACGGTAGCGCGCATCGGAGGGATATCGTCGACGGAACTCCTGATCCGGGACTACGCTGAACTCCAGCAGCGCTCGAGCCCTCGGCAGATTGTCACCGTTGTTCAGTTTCCGTCCAGCGTTCTGGACCTCGAGCTCTGGTCTGGGTGGATCAATGACGGTGAACTTCTTTTCACCCAGGTAGACATCGCCAGCAGTTTCGTCTGCAAGGAAAACCCGCACGCTGGTGTCATTGCCGTTTGGCGACAGCGTGACACTGCGACCCTCAATGGTCGACCGACCCACCTGGATCTTCAGCGGCCTGTCTTCCAGACCCGGCACCTCAATTCTAACCTCGTTCTTGGAGGAACGATAGAGCGCCTGCAGGGACTCACTCGTCGCAACTATGTCGGGGCGGCGCACCTTGAACGTCCCGCTCACGGGCAGCTCAACTTCGCCGCCGCCTACCTGCTGGAACTTGAACGAACCAGCGTAGGAAACGGATTTCTCAGACTCTGCAGGCTGGAGAACTCCGCCTGTGGCCATCTGAAACACCGAGTCACCCATCGCCTCAAGCCCGCCCTCTCCTGTCAGGGTTTGACCCTGGCCACCAGACACAGCCAGGAAAGCTTTGGCACGAAACGGTTGCCCAAGTACAACGGTCTGCTCACCCATCACGACTGGTTCGATACCAGAGACCGCGTAGGACGTCTCATCGAGGTCGAACGTGCTGAATGCGTACAGGAGGATCGGGAAATAGAGCGCGAGCATAACGTAGTAGCGCAGCTCCTTGATACCCTGCATGCCTGAATTGGCCATCTTCTTCCGACTGACGTTTTAGGTAGGGTATTCCAGTTAGGAGGCGCGGCGACTACGGTGTGCGATCGGCGTGTGGTCTGTGCCCGCCGGGTGCTGCGCCGTGTTGAATCCTCGAAAGCGCTGCAGCATCAGATCGAGGTCCGCTCGCATCCCCTCGACCGCTGCACCAGCACTCGCCATTTCTGAGCCCAACTGCGCCATACCCTGGCCCAGAGCCTGAGCGTCACCGGCTAGATCCGCGGTGGCAACCGACTCAAGCTGTCCTCGCATGTGTCTGATCGCGCCTGCCGAGTGGGCAAGCTCAGAAGACAATGTGCTCATCTCGGCGCGAAAGTGATCCATGTCACCAGCAAGGTTGACAAGCATCTCGTCCAGCCTGGCGTCGAGCTTTGCGTCTACGATCGCAGCCAGGTTTGATGGCAACGGAATGTGGTCGCTTCCAGAGGCAGCAGCAGCGGTGGCTGCGTCCTTCTCCGGGTCCAGGGCGAAGTTTGTCATCAGCTCGAGAATCCCCATCACGACGAAGGCGCACGCCTCGCCGATGAAGCCGATCTTCATGAACAACTCGTAGTTGTCAAGCTTCAGGATCTTGAAGAACACGCCGAGGATTGCAAGCGCACCGAAGATCCCGATGAGGAAGGCGAGTACGCCTCTAACGCGTGTGAAGCTCTTGCTGTTTACCATTGTTCAGGGAAGGAATTCGATTGGGGGAACTGGCGGGCTCGTGGCTACTGTTGGTCCGGGTCAGACGGGTTTGACCCTGCTCGCTCGGGGCGCGCCAGAAACAGGTCGTCAGACAGGTCAACTGCACAGCGGCCACCCACGTAGGGAGACGCCTCACTATGGGCCTGGGCATCCCGAACACCTACGCCGATGTAGAACTCGTCTGACGCCCATGAGCCGCCACGGACAACGCGTCGCTGCTCGGCCTCGTCGATGTGGTACGGGTTGAAGTCAGACAACACGAGGTAAGTCGCGCTGTAGGCGTCTTCCACCCACTCGGCCACGTTGCCACTCATGTTGAACAGACCCCATTCGTTAGGTGCGTACGATCCTACCGGGGCCGTAAAGGCGTATCCGTCAGCCGCATAACCTGCCCGCCCATTGTTGTAGTTCGCCATGTACTCACCCCGGATATTGCGAGCCTCGAAGCCTTCCCAGGGGAAGATGCCTCCTTCACGACCGGAGCGAGCCGCGTATTCCCACTCGGCTTCTGTTGGCAGTCGCTTACCCTGGGCCTCGCAATACGATAGGGCCTGGTCATACGTAATCGCGACCACCGGATTGTCATCATAGCGGGAGCCTCGGAAATATGAGGACCAGGAGAAACGGAATCCCGCGTCTTCCCAGACCGTCGAGTCAGGAAGCATCGCGGCCCGATCTTGCCCCGCGAGAGAGTCAAGAAACGCCCGGTAGTCACGGTTGGTAATTTCGTAACGATCGATAGCAAATCCCGTGACTGTAATCCGCTTGAACCCAGCCGTCTGTAGTGAGAGCGGATCCTCATCGGCTAGTCCCATGATGAACATCCCATCTGGTACAACGGTCATCTCCTTTTCGATGATCGCTGTGCCGCGCACACGCGTCGAAGTACGCGGCTGCGGCATCGTGACGGGAGTCCGCTCCTCAACACGCGTCACTTCACGTGGTTGTACGGGCGGCAACGACTCCGCTTCGGAGCCGGCGATATCGCCCGCGGTGTCGGCGCTGGCAAGCGACCGCGGTGCACGCGCAAACATGTTCTTTTTGAGCTTGTACGAGATACCGACGCCCGGTGAAATACCAAAAATGGTGTTCACACCGCCCTGAGTGTCGGTTGCCAGGGTCCAGGTGGCGGCCGCCTCGACGTGCACTCCCCACTGATCGTCAATGCTGTACTCAAGCCCAATACCGCCTGGAACGATCGAGCGAAAGTCGTCGCTTGCGAACAGCAGCCCAAAGCCAGTGTAGATGTACGGTTCAACCCGCATGGACCGAAACGGTCGGAATCGAAGCGCCGCATCAACCGAGGGTTCGGCCACGATCGTGACGCTTCCCTGTAGTTCGAAATTGCGCGACACGAAACCGCGGACTCCAAGTTGAAGCGATCCGTAGTTGCCCCGAACCAATCCAAGGCCGTCAGCCCGGTTGAAAACTGAGCCTCCATTCGCAACGAACGTCTGCGCGTTGGTGGTCGCAGCCGGCGCCAGCGCCAGACCCGTCAAGGCGAATATGCAAATTAGCTTGCGCATCACGATCAAATCGTTTGGATTCATTTTTTCGAACTGAAGCGATATCCGACGGACAACCGACCCAGGATGTCATTGCTGGACCCGCCAACATACCCGTCGATCTGGTCAGAGGGTGAGAGACGGAATCCGATCCTGACCGCGTCCTGCAGGATCACTCCGATCGGGAACATCACCTTCATGTGCGTCCCCTCGACAGCCCAGCCGTCCAGTACAGCGTTGGGCGTTTGACGTGCGTAGCTCGGTGAGATCATCGACGCACCAACGCCGGCGTACAAGGCCACCGGGCCAAAAACGCGGTAACTCAGCAGTGCGTCTGTAGTCAACATCGAGTGCTTTCCGTCCACGAGAGCGTTCGACCCCTTGATCTGGGCAAACGATACCTCGAGACCAAAACGCAGATCTGACATTCTACCGCCAAATTCGTGGTCGGCCCCCGCATAGACGAGGAGTCGACTCGAACCCACGTAGGAAGGGAGATCAGAGTTCGGGTTACCGTCAAGGTCGCCGCCGTACATCGATAGCCCGATTCCAAATTGGAAGCCATCGACGATACCCTGGGCGCGAACAGGCGAGGTGCCTATGAGGGCTGCTACCGCAAACAGCAGCGCCCCCGCGAAAAGTGACTTCGGATGCATGTAATCGTTGGTGGGAATCGGGAACGGCTCACCCGGGCAGCAGGAACTGACCGAGGCCTATCTGTTTCGGGATCGGATACCAGACTCCGTACTTTAGCCGGCGAGCCCCAATTGGTGGTTGGTCTGCATCAGGCCTGTCCGTTCGCAAACGGCGACCCAAACCGATCTGAAGACCGAAACTGCACCGCCTCAGCAATGTGGCGGGAATCAACTGCCTCACAACAACTCAGATCGGCGATGGTTCGAGCAACCTTTAAGGTACGGACTATCGCGCGAGCCGAAAGCGCCCACCGTTCGGAGGCTTCTTGAAGAATCGACCGACCGGCAGTGTCAAGTTCACACCACCTTCGTATTTCGGACGGTCGAAGTCGGGCGTTGGAGACCCGCTGACCACGCGACAGCTGCTGTGCATGTGCAGAAGCAACACGTCGCCGTATCACCTTTGACGGCTCGCGACGGCCATCATCTTCATCAATATCAAACACGTCGACTGGTGAGACCGCGACGTGCAGGTCGATCCGGTCGAGTAGCGGCCCACTGACCCTTGAATGATAGCGCATGATGTCCCCCGACCGACATCTACACTGACGGACCGGGTGGGTCGCAAATCCACAAGGGCACGGATTCATGCTGGCGACAAGAACGAATCGGGCCGGGTATTCCACACTGGTCCGGGCCCGGACGATTCGAATCGCCCCATCCTCGAGGGGCTGACGCAGTACCTCGAGCGCGGCACGCCGGAACTCCGGCAATTCGTCGAGGAAGAGCACCCCGTTATGCGCCAGTGAGATCTCGCCAGGAGACGGATTCGATCCTCCACCGCACAGGCCAACCTGCGAGATCGAGTGGTGAGGTGCGCGAAACGGCCGCGAAGAGATTAAGCCACCGCCTCCCGAGAGCATCCCCTTGCTAGAGTATATCTGAGAGACCTCGATCGACTCCGATTCACTCAGAGGTGGTAGGAGGGTCGGCAGACGCCGTGCAAGCATGGTCTTCCCCGCCCCGGGCGGACCAACGAACAACAGGTTGTGACCCCCGGCGGCGGCAATTTCCACGGCGCGACGGCCACGTGGCTGGCCGACTACGTCGGCCATGTCTCCGTTGCCCCCGGTCACACTGCTATTCAAGGTCGCTGGTCTCGCAACCGCACGGTACGCCCGGCCCCGTCCCTTTGTCACGGCTACCGACTCCCGCAAGGTCTCGACGCCGAACACCGTGACTCCGTGCACGGCAGCCGCTTCAGCGGCGTTGGGGGCCGGCACAATTACGGACTCAAATCCCTCTGATCGCGCGCTAAGCGCCGATGCGAGCACGCCCCGCACAGGACGTACGCCACCATCGAGCGCGAGCTCACCGAGAACAATGGCGCGCGACAAAAATGTCGATGACATCTCGGAGTCACCGACCAACAGCATTCCGATCGCGATCGGCAAATCAAGTGCAGCCGAGTCCTTTCGCAGGTCAGCGGGCGCGAGGTTGACCGTTATCACTCCCCTCGGCACCGGAAGACCAGAGTTTGCCAATGCCGACCATATCCGATCGAGGCTCTCGCAAACTGCGCCGTAGGGCAAACCAACAACTCGGTGTCTTGGAAGACCGCTACGGATATCCGTTTCGATCTCAACCGGCACGGCCTTCACGCCTACCGACGTGCTGCTCCAGACTCGGCTATGCACCCGCGGCACCCCTCTTGTTCTGCAACGGTCGCGACGTGCGACCATTCACAAGACCCGATCAGGGCTCCGTACGTAACTGCTCCGCGTCAGTCGGTGAACACCGAGACACTGTCCCTGTCGATCAGCACCGGACCGTTATACCGCGTGTCGCGCGGACCATTCTCCAGGCGAAGCACGCCGCGCGGACATACCGCCGAGCAAACACCACAACCGACGCACGAGGCGCGCACGATGTTTTGACCGCGCTGCGCGTACCATCTGACGTCTATGCCCATCTCGCAGTACGTGGAGCAGTTGCCACACGATATGCACTGTGCGCCGTTAGTTGTGATCCTGAAACGCGAGAAGTACTTCTGCAGGAGCCCCAGAACTGCCGCCATCGGGCAGCCAAAACGACACCAAACACGTGATCCCATCAAAGGGTAAAAACCTACGCCAACGACTCCCGAGAAGACGGCACCGATGAGGAAGCCGTACGATCTGCTGAAAGCCGAAGACGCGGCGCCAAGTACCGCACCAGACGTCGCGGCATTAATCCACAGAAGGCCTGTCGTTACAACGACGAACACCAGGACGCCATGTATTATCCACCGCTCGTAGCGCCACGCCGTCAACGATTTGTCCGATAGATGCCGGAAAGGGTCGCCAGCCGTCTCGGCAAGTCCGCCACATCCGCAAACCCACGAGCAATACCACCTTTTCCCAAAGAAATACGTAAGGATCGGGGTGGCGACAAACGTCATCACGGCACCCCAGAAAATCATGAAGGCGCCGACACCACCAGGCTGTTGCGCTAATTCGTTGATCTTGCCCGGCCAGAGCAAATCGTAGTCAAGCGGCCAGAAGTAACTGAAGTACAGCTCGGGTTCGTTTAGCGCCAGCAAGATCGCGGGCAGCAGGAAAGCAAAACCCAGCTGCACAAACATTACCGAAATGGTGCGGACAATCTGGTACCTGTTGTGACGATACCGCAGAATAGCTCGCCAGCCCATGTAACAAACAGCGACTGTGTAGAAGAAGCCGTAGACAAACCACTGGTCAGACGCCCTTCCTCGCAGCAGATAAGAAAGCGGGTCGAACGCAGCCACTATGTGCGTGAGTGTGGCCGGAAACCAGTAGAGCAGTACGTAAATGCCGGTCAGGACAACACCGGCCACCCATCCGACTGCGCCGCGGTTTGTAAGCGGATTGTTGAAGG
The DNA here is from genome assembly GCA_028284545.1 of Rhodothermales bacterium. Classification (GTDB taxonomy): domain Bacteria; phylum Bacteroidota; class Rhodothermia; order Rhodothermales; family JABDKH01; genus JANQRN01. Next base: position 17,411 of record JANQRN010000192.1, read on the forward strand.
TGTCGTCATTCTGAATTCCGGCTGGTCGTCTACTGTAGCGTCTGAAGTAGAGCGCGCAACCGGCAGTCAACGAACCTACTACCAGCCAGAAGCTCGCTACCGGCGTCAGAGAACCTGCGCCGGCCACGGTTACCAACAGCGAGAGCACGAATACGCCAAAGAACCCGAGTCCGAGACGCTCCCTCCCAGTGAAGTGCGCAGCCGGACTGGTTATCTGCAGACTATCGCTTGTGTTTGTCATGCTACAGCGCCGGCAGGTGCATGGAGAGATGACAGGGTAGCTGCGAACTCTGGATCAAAGAGGAAGTCTTCGATACGCTGCTCGACTGCCCTAATCGATTCGCTTTTCACGAGCGCGGCTTCGCACTCGGAGTGCCGCAACCTGACCCCCATCCCATTGAAGCCAGTGACACTACCATTCTCTCGTTCATATCTAACTCTGAGCAGGCGGGAACCATCAATGCTTCTCAGCAGCGTATCGTCCAGGTGATCTGGCCGCACGGCGTCAACAACACCATATGTCTGATACTCGAGACCAAAGAACTTGGCGGAGTTAAAAAACACACCCCGATCATATGCGGTCCTCGCGCCACACAATGTGCGAGCCACAAACTTGCCGTGCGCGCGCCCCGTGTACCAGAGCTGTTCGATTGACCTGTGGCCGATTCCCCCAGTCCGAAATTCCGCACAGTCGCCGACCGCGTACACGTTGGCAACATTGGTTTCGAAGTACTCGTTGACAAGCACCCCTCTGTTGAGGTCGATTCCCGATTCGGTCAGAAAAGCGGTATTGGGCCGAACCCCGAGTGTGAGGCCGACAAACTGTGTCGGGATCTTGTCACCACCTCTTGTCACTACCGCCTCCACACGGCCCGTCGAGCCAGATTGTATCGACTCAACCTCAGTTGCGAGGCGAAGGTCGATCCCGTGTCGCGCAGCTTCGCGATTCACCATTTCTGACTCTTCTCGAGCTAGGAGGTAGTCCATGTAGGAAGACTCGCGAACGAGGAAGGTGACATCGATTCCCCGCGAATGCAACATCTCTGCGAGTTCGACGCCGATGAGGCCGCCGCCCACGACGGTTGCCCTACGTATGCACCGCGTGCTCGTCTCAAGCAGATCCAGATCCTGCAACGAATACAGTCCCTGGACCCCGGGAAGGTCGTCCCCCGGCCATCCGAATCGGTTCGGTTTTGAGCCGACCGCGATAACGAGGTCATCGTAGTCGAGGTGCCGTCCGCCGGATATCGTCAGACGTTTTGCGCCGACATCCACATTACCCACCCAGCCTCTAACCAACTGGATTCTGTTCTTCTGCCAGAACCAGTCTTCGTACGGCTTTGTGTCCTCGAAGCGCATATGCCCCATGAAGATGTACATGAGGGCCGTTCTGGAGTAGTGGAAATCTGACTCACCCGACACAATCGTAATCCGGGCATCCGACGCTTTGCGGACGAATCGGGCGGCCGTGACTCCCGCAATTCCATTTCCGATGATGACGACGTGTTTCTGCAAAGGGCGTTGGCGTTGACGGTTAGAGGGTCCGCGCGTCTTCATGGTG
>JANQRN010000206.1 GCA_028284545.1 Rhodothermales bacterium
ACTACCGGGTCGGTTGCATATGCTGCCCGACGCCGACAACGGTTAACCTACACGGCGTACGCCTCGATCGGGGGGCATGTGCAAACGAGGTTGCGATCACCGTAGGCGTCGTTAACTCGTCGAACTGAGGGCCAGAACTTGTGCTCTTGCGTCCAGTCGGCCGGGAAAGCGGCACGTTGGCGCGAATAGCTGAACGGCCAATCATCAGCCGTTACCAGTCGGGCCGTGTGTGGCGCATTCGTTAGCGTGTTGTTACCCCGATCCATTGCGCCCAGCTCGACATCGCGGATCTCCGCCCTGATCGAGAGCATGGCTTCACAGAATCTGTCCAGCTCAGCGCGCGACTCGCTTTCGGTTGGCTCGACCATCATGGTCCCAACAACCGGCCACGACATCGTGGGGGCATGGTACCCGTAGTCCATCAGGCGCTTCGCGACATCGACCTCAGTCAAGTCAGCACTCTGCCGGAATGGTCGCAAGTCGAGGATGAACTCGTGGGCGACCGTCCCGCGCTCGCCGCGGTACAGAATGTCGTACGCTGATTCCAAGCGTTTGGCTATGTAGTTCGCGTTCAGGATCGCAATTTCAGATGCCCTCGTCAGACCAGCACCTCCCATCATTGCGATATAAGCCCATGAGATCAACAGGATGCTTGCACTTCCGTAGGGCGCTGCGGCCACTGGACCGGCAGCGTGCCCGTCGGCATCGGTCGCCAACGGATGCGCCGGCAAGTACGGAGCGAGCTTCTTATTGACCGCAATCGGACCCATCCCCGGTCCACCACCGCCGTGAGGAATGGCGAACGTCTTGTGCAGATTCAGGTGGCACACGTCGGCGCCCATGTCGCCCGGTCGGCATAAGCCAACCTGAGCATTCATGTTGGCACCATCCATGTACACGAGTCCGCCGTAGCGGTGCACGATGTCGCACAGTTCCTGTATGCTGCTCTCGAATACACCGTGCGTCGACGGATACGTGACCATCGCGGCGGCGAGGTGGTCGGCGTTTTCCCGTGCCTTCTGTTCCAGATCAACCAGATCGATGTTGCCATCATCGTCGCACTTCACGACGACCACCTTCATGCCTGCCATCACGGCCGAGGCCGGATTTGTGCCGTGGGCAGAGTCGGGAATCAGGCACACGGTTCTCTGCGACTCGGGTTCGTCACCGGCTTGATGCCGGTGGTAGGCGCGTATCGCTAGCAGGCCCGCGTACTCTCCCGATGCGCCGCTGTTCGGCTGCATGGAGACGGTCTCAAAGCCCGTGATCTCAGCCAGCCAGTCTGACAGCTCGTTGATCATAACCTGGTAGCCCGCCGTCTGATCGTCGGGGGCAAACGGGTGGATGGATCCGAACTCCGGAAAGCTGACCGGCATCAGCTCGGAGGCCGCATTGAGTTTCATGGTGCACGAGCCCAGCGGGATCATGCTCGTGGTCAGCGACAGGTCTTTCGAAGCAAGGCGATGCAGGTAGCGCATCAACTCGGTTTCCGAGTGATAGCTGTTGAACGCCGGGTGATCGAGGTAGGACGATTCTCTTGTCAGCAGCCCGTCGTATTCACCGGGAATGGTCGAGGCGAGGTCTTCCAGCAGTGCGTCTGACTCGTGTTCTTGCTGCGCCCCGCCGAGTACCGATAGCAAGTCCAGCAGGTCACCCGCCGTAACGGTCTCGTCCAGAGCGATGCCAATTGTGCCGTCATCGTAGTGGCGAACGTTGATCTGTTTGGCGCTGGCGGCGGCCATGACGCTGTCCCGGCTGCCCGGGGCGAGTTCGACGCGCACCGTGTCGAAGAAAGCTTCGTGGCGGACGGTGTGCCCAAGCGATGCCGAGGCACGACCGAGAATCTGCGCCATCTTGTGGATACGGTTTGCGATCGCCCGCAGGCCTTCGGGGCCATGGTATACAGCGTATGCGCCCGCCATCACGGCGAGCAGGACTTGAGCGGTGCAGATGTTGGACGTCGCTTTGTCCCGCCTGATGTGCTGCTCGCGGGTTTGTAGCGCCATGCGGAGGGCCGTTTGTTCGTCGGCATCGATGGTTACGCCGATAATGCGACCCGGGACCTGGCGCTTGTAGGCCTCCCGTGTGGCGAAGAACGCAGCGTGTGGTCCGCCGTATCCGAGCGGCACGCCGAATCGCTGCGAATTTCCAACGACAGCATCTGCACCCCACTCGCCGGGAGGGGAAAGGAGCGTGAGGGCGAGCAAGTCTGCCGCGACGGCTACCAGCGCCCCGGCTTCGTGTGCCTTGCTGCAAAAATCCTCGTAGTTGATGACCTGGCCGTCGGTTGCCGGATACTGGACCAACGCTCCGAAGAAGCCGTCGGTGAGTTCGACACTGTCGTGATCGCCCGTCACGACCTCGATACCCAGGGGTACGGCACGCGTTTCGACGACCGAGATCACCTGTGGGTGGCATAGATCCGACACGAAGAAGCGGTTGCCCTTCTGCTTCCGGTTAACTCGCCGGAGCATCATCATCGCTTCCGCGGCCGCGGTCGCCTCGTCCAGGAGCGAAGAGTTGGCGATCTCCATCCCTGTCAGTTCGGTGATGACTGTTTGAAAGTTGAGCAGCGCCTCAAGGCGACCCTGTGAGATTTCCGCCTGATACGGAGTGTACTGTGTATACCAGGATGGATTTTCAAGGATGTGCCGCTGGATCGCGGGCGGCGTGACCGTGCCGCTGTAGCCCATGCCGATATACGAGCGCCAGACCTGATTCAGATCACCCAGCTCCCGTGCCCTGTCAAGCAGGGCACGCTCGGTAATGCCGGCCGGCAGGTCGAGCGGTTGGCGGATTCTGATCGACTCGGGGACCGTTGCGTCGATCAGTTGCCCGATTGAGGACATACCGATTTCTTCGAGCATCGCCCGGATGTCGGAGTCGGAGGGGCCGTTGTGTCGGTCTGCGAAACGGTCGGTAGAAGCGAGAGTTGCCATCGAGCGTGAGCTGAAGCGGTTTGAAGTAGGACGGAACCGGCTGCTGACGCGCATTAACGAACGGTAGCGTTCGTGGTTCTCCCGGCTAGCGCAACTCTCGGTGGGTGACCGAGGTCTCCTCCTGCAGGCGATTGAGCGCCTCTCGGGCCGCTCGCTGCTCAGCACTCTTCTTGTTACCAGCCTTCCCGCGGCCCAGATTCTGGTCACCTACAAAAACCTCCACAGTGAAGCTTCGACTGTGGCCAGGCCCGTCTTCGGAGATGAGCTCGTATCGTGGCTGGTCATCGCCGAGCGACTGGACGTGCTCGAGCAGGAGGCTCTTGTAGTTGTCGCGGTGGTGCGCGAGCCGAGAGAGGTTCACGTCGTCAAGCATCACGCGATGCACGAAATCTCGTGCCGGGTCCATGCCGAGGTCGAGGTACACGGCGCCCATCAGCGCCTCAAGCGCATCGGCGAGGATACTGTCGTTGTTTCTCCCGTCCTTGCGCTCCATGTTCTCAGACATCTGAATATGCGTGCCCAGCCCGAGGGTGCGCGCCGCCTTCGCCAGCGCATTGCCATTCACGAGCTTGGCACGGAGCCGGGTAAGGAATCCCTCGTTTTCGCCGGCGAAACAGCGGTAGAGGTACTCGGCAACGACGAAACCCAGAACGGCGTCTCCCAGAAACTCTAGCCTCTCGTTGGAAACGATTCGAGTGTCGGCACGCCGACGGAGAATCGATCGGTGCTTGAGGGCGGTATCGTAGAGCCCCAGGTCCAGAGGCTCGAACCCGGTCAGCTCGACGATCACCGCGGCGAAGGCCGCGTCGAAGCCATCTGGTGACCCAGACGCCGGCTCTGAGGCATCGTCTGACGTGAGCAGCTTCTTCAGAAAGCGCATAAGGGAAGCGAGAGCAGGGGCTTTCGGTATCGTCGGGCGCCGGAAGTTACTAAGTGCTGCAACAAACGAAATTGGCCGGCGTAGCTCGAAATGGCTATCATTTGACCGTATCAGCAGGCATAGAGAGTATCGATGACTTGGATCTGGGTGTTGATCCCGCTTGCCGCGATTGCGGTTGGCGCCTTCCAGGAGTGGCTGAAGTTTCAGGAGAAGACCGCGCGACTGGGCAACTCAACGCGGGAGTTGGGTCAGACAACCACGTCACTTCGCGAGTCCATCAGTTCCCTGGAGTCTGAGCGCGACGCGCTCGTCAGGCGGGTGCAGAATCTCGAAGCCATCGTAACGTCTCAGGTTTGGGATGACGTGCACGACCGGCCGGCGGAAGGCTTCCTGGGATCGCGGCTGGAGGCAGAAAGTCCACCAAAGCAGGACGACGCGGAGATCATCGACAGGATCGCACGACGCCTTGACCGTTCATGAGGTCGTTCCGCCGCGCACGACTGAGAAGATAGCTTCCGTGATGCGGCTGCCGAGCCTTGCTGACTCGGTGTGGTCATCTACGCCGCCCGTCAGGATCACCAGCACCCACGGATCGGCTTCTGGTGACACTATGGCAGCGTCATGGTTGATTCTCGTGATGCTACCCGTCTTATGAGCAGCCTCGACGCCGTCCGGAAGTCCGGCGGGAATCATTTCTTTGAAACGCTGCGCAGACAGTATTTCGACCATCGCGCGATCCGCTTCACGCGACACGGCGGACCCCGTCGCGAGATGCTCCATGAGAACCCCCAGATCGCCTGCGGTTGCCGTGTTGCTGAGTCCGAGTTCGAATGCCTTGATATCCTCAACACCCCGCAACACGCGCATGGTCCTGGCTCCCAGCCGCTCGACCGTAGCCTGCACCGAGTCGGCGCTGACAAAATCGATCAAGATGTTCGTCGCAAGGTTCGATGAGACGGTGATCATCTGAAACGCGAGGTCGCGGATTGACATGCTGGAACCGAGAGCCCCATAGATCGACTCGTCGGAATCCTCGTTGATATCCATCGCGTACGGCGAGCCGTCTACGATCGACGAAAACCTATTCTCAACGGCAAGCGAGTCATCCAACGAAAACCGATCTTGCTCGGCTTGCCTGAACAGTTCGATCATCACCGGCACCTTCATGGTACTGGCCGCGTGATATACAGAATCTGCGTTGCGACGATATACCCAACCGGTCTTCCTGTCGCTGGCGTACACGCCGACCGACGCCTTGCCTTCAAACTTTGGCTGCGCGAGAAGCGAATCTATGACGGAGTCCACGCGTGCGCGCATAAGTTCGTCGGCCATATCAGCAGGATTGTATCGACAGGCACCGCCAGCGAGTGCAACGAGGATCGCGAGCGCGAGCATGACGCGGCGGGGTTTTATTTGCCCGGCAGATTGTCGAGTTTCTGCCACCACACTCACCGATTGATTAGACAGCATCTTGTATGCAATTGACGTTTTTTGGTGCCGCCAGAACGGTCACTGGTTCAAAGCATCTCGTAGAACTTGATTCTGGCAAGAGGCTTCTACTGGATTGCGGGTTGTTCCAGGGAAGGCGCGCCGAGTCTGATCGGCTCAATCGTGACTTTGGATTCGACCCCACCAGCATCGACGCGGTAATACTCTCGCACGCACACATAGACCACGCCGGACTCCTTCCGAAGCTCTACAAGGAGGGGTTTCGAGGTCGGATATACTGCACGCACGCGACGTATAGCCTCAGCACGTTGTTGTTAATGGACAGCGCTTACATCCAGGAAAAGGATACGCGTTTCGTCAACAGAATCAGGAAGCGAAAGGGAAAGCCGGCGGTGAAGCCGCTCTACACGGGAGCCGACGCCGAAGGAGTGCTGGATCACTTTATTGGCGTGCCATACCGGCACGCGTTCTCTCCGGTCGAAGGGGTATCTGTTGAGTTTCGCGACGCGGGGCACATTCTCGGGTCGGCCACGATGTTGCTGACGATTACAGAGCACGGCAAGACAACGAAGCTGGGTTTCACTGGAGACATCGGCAACCCCGGTAGGCCGATCCTGCGTGATCCGCAGAAGATGGCTGACTGCGACTATCTCATCTCCGAATCGACTTACGGCGGCAAAGAGCACGAACCGCCTTCGGAGTCGAAGAAGCGGCTCTCGGAAGTCATCCGCCGCACTAGTTCGAGGGGCGGAAAGGTTATCATTCCCGCGTTTGCTGTTGGGCGGACCCAGGAGATCGTACATGCGATGGATCAGCTCTGGAACGCCGACAAGCTCCCGCGCATACCGGTCTTTGTCGATAGCCCGCTCGCTGTCAACGCGACCGGCGTTTATCTATCGCACACCGAGTGCTACGACAGTGATCTGCTGGAATACATGCGAGGTGACGACGATCCGTTCGGGTTTGAGCGACTGACGTATGTGCGCGATGCGGAAAAATCGAAAGAGCTCAATGGCATGCGCGTGCCGATGGTCGTCGTGTCGGCGTCGGGCATGTGTGAGGCCGGCCGGATCCTGCACCACCTGAAGAACAATATCGAAGACTCTCGCAATACGATCATGATTGTGGGTTACTGTGCCGACCATACCCTCGGGAAGCGCATAGTTGATAAACATCCAGAGGTCAGGATCTTCGGCGAGCCGTATCAGCTGCGGGCAGAGGTCGTTGTTATGAACAGCTACTCCGCGCATGCCGACGAACCCGGGGTCGTGTCTTTCATCAACCAACTTGATCGCGAACGACTCAAGCGGATATTCCTCGTTCATGGCGCGCCGGAGCGGCAGGAACTCATGCGCGACGCGCTCGGCGCAGCCGGCCACCGAAACGTTTCGATACCGGAGCACGGGGAGACCGTGAGCCTTGCATGACGGGTAACCTGTCGGCGATTGGCCTCGCGCTCGTCCTTGCGCTTTCGTCTTGCGGGTCCGCTAACACGGTGCGTGTCGCCAATGTGGCTGCCGTGTTTTCGTCGCCCACCGACAGCACGTCCTTGGCGTTGGCGGAGACGTTGGCCGCGCTGGAAGTTGTCGTTGCCTCGTCCACAGATGACGGTGGCATCGTTCTCGGTCGATTTGCCGCCGCCAGCGGCCCGGGTGCGGTCAGGGTCGATCTGGTGCCCGACTCCCTCGGGACTCTCGTTCGCGTAGAGAGTACCACGAGCACTGGGCCATTGCCGGATCTCGGCATGCGGCTGCTTGGAGGGATGAGTGAGGTACTGGGAGAGGACGAACCGTTGTTCCGTCCGCAGGCGATCTTCCCGCCTGACAGTACGAACTGCAGGGCTCGGACTGAGCGCTCGTATTCTGGAGACGGATCTGTGCAGCCACCGGCACTCGTCGGTGATCCCGCAGACTTGCTGCGCCGGGCCGACTACACGCGGGCGGCCCGACAAGCCGGTATCGAGGGGCGGGTGCTCGTGGCATTTGTCGTCGACACCGACGGCGACGTCCCGTGCGCAATGGTTGTATCAGGATTGCCTGGGGGTTTGAACGACCAGGCCATGCGGGCGGTACTGTCGTCAGACTTCGAGCCCGGCACGGTCAACGGTTCGCCGGTTCGTATGCGTGCATTGGTTCCTTTCGCATTTCGCAAGTGAGGTAGCGATGTCGGGCACCGTAAAGATCGCCGTGGTTCAACGCGCACCTGTCTATTTGAACAAGCACGAGAGTATCGATCTCGCCTGTTCGATCGTTGGTGAAGCCGCTGCGGATGGAGCCGGTTTGATAGTCTTCCCCGAGACATGGTTGCCGGGTTATCCGGTATGGCTCGACTATGCGCCCAACGTAGCTGTCTGGGACGACGCCGGGGCCAAGGAGATGTATGGGCTGCTACTTGAGAACGCCGTTTCGCACGATTCGGTGAACGCGGATCTGGACCCGCTGCTCTCCGCCGCCCAGGCTCATCAGGCTGTGGTGGTTATGGGTGCGAATGAGCGAGAAGGCAATACCGTTTACAACGCGATCTACTACTGCGGCTCCGGCGGCCAACTACTCGGCAAGCATCGGAAGCTTGTTCCCACGCACTCAGAGAGGTTGGTGTGGGGCCGAGGCGATGGGAGTACATTGGCCGCGGTCGATACGGATCTTGGTCGCATCGGCGGCCTTGTCTGCTGGGAGCACTGGATGCCGTTGGCCCGTGCGGCCATGCATTCCCAGGACGAGTTTGTGCACGTTGCGCAGTGGCCATTCGTCAAAGAGATGCATCAGGTAGCGAGCCGACACTACGCGTTTGAGGGGCGTACGTTTGTTGTAGCGGCGGGCTGCCTGCTGTCTCACTCTGATGTGCGGATGGGCTGTGACAAAGCGGGCGCAACTGCCGTGGCTATGCGCCTTATCGATTCGATGCCAAGCGACGGCGAGTTGCTGCTGCGCGGCGGCAGCGCCGTTATCGACCCGACAGGAGCCTACCTGGTGGGTCCGGCGTATGACCAAACGGACATAATCTTTGCAACCGTTAATGCCGTCGACATCGCCCGCGAATCGATGGCACTGGACACGACCGGCCACTACGCGCGGCCAGACGTTTTTTCATTGCACGTCGACACGACGAAACGAAAGAATGTCGTTCTTGGAGACAGTCTGAGTCAAGATGAGCAGTAACCCCTCACGACCACCGCTGAACGCATTCATGCAGTCCTTTGCGCTGCTCGTGCTGCGGATTGGAATTGGTGGTCTAATGCTCTACGGTCATGGATTGGTCAAGCTCGGTAACTTTGCCGAACTCGTTGATCGATTCGCCGACCCGATTGGGCTGGGAAGCGGTACGAGCCTGGTGCTGGTGATACTCGCTGAAGTAGTCTGCGCGATTCTCGTGATACTCGGACTCTACACGCGGCTGGCGGTGGTACCGCTTGTGATCATGCTCATGGTGGCGCTCGTGTTCGTCCATCCGGGCGACCCGTGGGCCAAGATCGAACTGGCCCTCCTCTACCTGGTACCGTTCTCGGCGCTCTTCATTTCTGGTGGGGGCTGGTATTCGCTTGATAACGTGCTGCGTAGAAGAAAACGCCGAACGGCCTCAAGTATCCCCGCCCCTCCGGCCGATATCACATCTGATGCCCCGGTAGCCATTCCCGATTCCGAAACCGTTTCGAAGCCTTGAAGCAATTTGTTGTGCGTAGTGCATCGCTTGCCACGCTTGCGATGCTGCTGTTTGCGTTTGCCGGGTACCACCAATCTGCGATCGTCCGCGGCCAAATGGATTCGTTTGAGTCCGACACTACCGAGGGCTGGCAGATTGGTCTCGCGAGTGATCCGAATGCTCCCGTCGTCGTCGACTCTGGTGGTATCGGCGGCGCCGGTGACGGATACCTGTTGACCCAGAGTACCGGAACCGGTGGTCCGGGCTCCAAACTGGTGTTCTATAACGATGCCCAATGGACGGGCAATTACATCGATGCGGGTATCAACCTGATATCGATGCACCTCAACAATCTTGATACCACCGAGTTGGTACTCCGGCTGCGCATCGAGTCAGATTCGGGAGGAGCCTTCGACACCCGCGATTCGGTTGTGGTCCCTCCCATGTCTGGGTGGGTCGTCGAACAGTTTTCGGTTTCACCAAATGCCTGGTTCGGCGGACCGGACGTGGACAAAGCGTTGCGATCCGTAAATCGTCTGCGTGTTTACCACGGTGTCGACAGGTTCTTCCCGCCCAGTGCCTTCAAGGGTACGCTTGGTCTCGACAACATAACGGCACTTGGTGGCGGTGTTGGCGTGACCCCGATCGCTCAGCCGGGTGACCTGGAGATCCTCGAGGTATATCCTAATCCGTCGCGAGAAATCGTACGTCTGGAAGTCCGCGGAGTCCGTTCTTCAGACACAAGCGTTGCCGTTCACGATCTGCTCGGCCGCCACGTACGCAGCTGGCCAGTCACCGGTGGTTCTGTGGATGGGCTGGCGCCGGGTGTGTACTGGATCCGGGTGGTGGATGGGACGGCTGTCGCTACCCGCCAGTTTGTCGTTGGCCGGTGAATTGTGGCGCAGTTCACGGCACAGCGTTGCACCTTAGGTGCTGCGGGCCGTATCGTTCGCCAGATTCTTTGAAATTGCTGTACTGGTTCTGCGCCGCAGACGAAGAGGGAATCCGGTGACAGGGTTTGCTGCTATGCAGCGGACCAAGAAATCCGGAACTGTACCCGCAACTGTAGGCAGATCACACCAGAGCTTTGAAGACTCAGTCCACTGCAGACCGCGCCATTTCGTGGTCAGTGGGAAGGACTTGGTCGGAGTTCCGGGTTTACGGATCTGCAAGTCAGGAGACCTGCCAGTACTTCATTGTCGACACCTCCGGGTAGTGAGGCGGTCGTAGTTGCAGTGTGCGTAGGTCGCGCGCTGGATTGCCCCGCTTCGGTTTTGAGGTGGGGCTTTTTAGTGGGCTTGAGTGAACCTTCGGGTACTACACCCTGCGTGCAGGAAACGGTCGATGCGGAGCATGATGCTTGCCGCGGCCTCAGTGATTCTCCTGGCTGCCGTTGTTCAGCCGGCATACGCACAAGAGGGCAGATCCCTTCCAGGCGATTCGACCATCGTCGTGCTTCCGGAAATCACTGTCATTGCGACACGGATTCCGGTTCTACTGGATGAGGCGCCAGGGTACATCCGTGTCGGGAGGCTTACGGCAAGCGCGAACTCAGCTGCAGACGTCATTCGTCAAACTGGAGCCGCCCACGTGAGAAGACTTGGCCCGCAGGGTTTGGCGAGTCTCAGCCTGCGCGGAGGCAGTGCCTCGCAGACTGCTATCGTCCTGGACGGGTTTTCGCTT
>JANQRN010000211.1 GCA_028284545.1 Rhodothermales bacterium
TCGAGGCGGGAAACCTGGTCACGCCGAATCACGTCGACGTGCGACCCCGTGCACCGCTCAGACCCGATGACTGTCTGGCTGGCGGACTCAGCGACATGATAGCCCCGCAGCGTAACGGCACGCTGAAGTCGTTTTCTGCCTTTTCTTGTGTACTCGACTCCGGCCTCGTCCACAATAAAACGGATGCTCGCGAATCGCGACGAATCAACCGGTTGGGCAAACGAAATCGTCCGGCCGTCTTCCACAAACGGCCGTGCAACATCGCCTTCGGCGAACGAGAGCGAAGCCGGAAGTGCTACCCGGATGGTGTCAAGTCTGACGCGTTCGGGCGACAGGCACTCAGCAACCATCGACGCGAACACCGCCTCGGTTCGATCCTGGCCGCTTGCCGGCGAGCTGATGGCCGCGAGCAGCAGGAGAACGATAGGCCTGAGCGGTTTCGTAACGCGGATCGTTCGCGTTGGCATTCGTATAGCAGTCGTGACCGTGGGGCTTCAATATACCCACACTACCCCGCTATGCGTAGATACCGCGCAGTTTGAGTGCGCTCGCCACCTTGTCGATGGCCAGTACGTATGAAGCCGTCCGAAGTGGAACACCGTATTCTTCACTGGCGACAAAGACATTGTTGAACGCAGTCTTCATCATGCGGTCAAGTCGCTTGTTCACGCGCTCGATCGACCAGAAGTAGCCCTGTCGATCCTGTACCCACTCGAAGTAGGAGACCGTCACACCGCCGGCGTTCGCCAGTATGTCTGGCACGACGAGGACACCCTTTTCGTCAAGAATGCGGTCAGCAGCCGGTGTCGTTGGTCCGTTAGCGCCTTCCGCGATAATGCGAGCCTTGACATCCGGGGCGTTTGCGCTCGTAATCTGGTCCTCCTTTGCTGCCGGTACGAGCACGTCTACGTCGAGTGTAAGAAGCTCATGGTTGGAGATCTCCTGTGCTTCCGGATATCCCGCAAGTGAACGGTTGTTGTTGGAAGCGTACTCGATGAGATCTTCAACGTCAAACCCGTTCTCATTGTAGTAGCCGCCATGTACGTCACTGACTGCGACAATCTTGCATCCGCGTCCCGACAGCAACTTCGCGGCGATCGAGCCAACGTTGCCAAACCCCTGGACAGCGACGGTGCTGTCCTGCGGGCTCATGCCGAGTTTTGCCATCGCGGAGAGTGTGACGGACATGACGCCGCGACCTGTGGCCTCTACTCGACCGAGCGAACCGCCAAGAATGATCGGTTTCCCTGTAACCATCGCGGTATTCGTATTGCGCGTGTTCATGCAGTACGTATCGATGATCCACGCCATGATCTGGGCGTTGGTATTCATGTCTGGTGCCGGTATGTCTTTGTCGGGCCCAAAGACGTCCAGCAGGTTAGCGGTGTACCGCCTCGTCAGCCGCTCGAGTTCGCCGGGGCTCATACTCGACGGATCACAAACAACGCCACCCTTTGCACCCCCGAACGGTACGTTCACGATCGCGCACTTCCACGTCATCCATGCGGCGAGGGCCTTGACTTCGTTGACATTGACGTCCGGAGAGAAACGAATTCCGCCTTTGCTGGGCCCGAGGATTTCGTTGTGAATCACCCGGTAGCCTTCAAACATCTTGATCCGACCGTCGTCCATCACAACCGGAATCGACGTAATGTGGATTCGAGAAGGAGACACTAAATACTCGTAGAATCCGGGGTCGAGTTCGAGGATCTTCGCCGCGATATCGAACCTGTCGATCATCGCCTGGAAGGGATGTTCGGTATCTCGAATCGGTGCCGGCTCCTTGTAGACGGCCTTCTCGTAGACGTTTTGTTTGAACGGCATGGGTTGCTCGGTCAGTTGGTGCGTGACGTGAAAATCGGCCGTAGGGCCGCAAGTCTTAGTCTTTCTTTGTCTGGCGGGCGAAAATACGGCAGTGCCGTAACCTGTGTTTAGTGAAATATCAAAAAGGATTGTTGAGACTCACTGACCAGAATCGTAAGCGAATCTCCGCCCTTCGTCAGGCCAAGTTCAGGAAGGAGTACGGATTGTCGCTGGTCGAGGGCACTCGCGCCGTCCGCGCCGCGATCACCGCCGGGGCCCCACTGGTGGATCTGATTGCTACGACGGAGGCGCTTGAGTCGATCGGCGTCGCCATACCTCCGGGTCTGACCGTCTACGTCGTCACCCCGGCGGTCATCGATCGAATAACCGACGTGTCTACGAGTCAGGGGGTGCTCGCGACCTTCACGATACCAGATCAGGGTTCGCTGGAAGGCGCGGATCGCTGGGGCCGGGTCGTGTTACTCGATGGGGTACAGGATCCCGGGAATGTGGGAACGATAGTTCGCACGGCTGCCTGGTTCGGGGTCGACGCGATAATAGCGGGCGCCGGTACGGCTGACGCGTTCAGTCCCAAAGTGGCGCGGGCCTCGATGGGAGCGCTGTGGTCGATAGCCGTGCGCCGGACTGAGGATCTGTCGCAGGTGGTGCGGCACCTGCATGCCGGAGGGATGATGGTCTTTGGCGCCGACGCTTCGGGACGTCCGCCCGACGATAGCGAGATTTTGGGTGTGTCGCGGGTCGGGCTCGTGCTTGGGGCCGAGGCCCGCGGGATTTCGGCCGAGGTCGCAACCGCCGCTTCCGAATTGTTGGCAATCCCCTCGGCCGCGAAGGGACCTGCGGGCGTAGATTCGCTTAACGTCGCGGTCGCCGCCGGTATCTTGATGCACCGGCTCTTTGGGGCGTCGCGTCAGGCGTAGTATCCCGCTCGGCGAGACGTATATTGCGCGATCCCACTCTTTGCATCTCCGCCGTATCTCCGCATGGAAGTACCGTCGATACAGGGTCTCTCGATTGAGGCCGGCGTCCTGACCATGGAGAAGCCGGATCACGTCAGCGAACGACGGCGGTCGATGACGATCGGGATACCGCGGGAGATCTCGAATGAGGAGCGACGCGTGTCACTCTCGCCCGGCGGTGTCGCGACGCTGGTTGCCAACGGTCACAAGGTGTGTGTAGAGCACGACGCCGGCAAGCAGGCTCACTTCGGCGACACCGAGTATTCTGAAGCCGGCGCGGAAATCCTCGATTCAGCGGAGGAGATCTACCATCGGTGCGGCCTCATCGTCAAAGTAGGACCTCCGGCCGGTAACGAGATGTCGTACCTGCGTGAGCGCCAGGTACTTATCTCAGCCCTGCACCTTGGTGACACATCCGCTGCCTTTCTGAAGCGGCTGATGGACCTGGGTATCACCGGCATAGGTTATGAGTTCATCCGTGACTCTGACGGCACGCTCCCCATCGTCAGAATGATGCACGAAATCATGGGGTCCATGGCCGTGCAGATCGCCGCGCGGTACCTCGAAAGCGGTGAAGGCGGAAAGGGAGTTATGCTTGGCGGAATATCTGGCGTTCCACCAACGAACGTGGTGATTCTGGGCGCAGGCGTCGTCGGAGAGTGGGCTGCGCGTACCGCGCTTGGATTCGGGGCACATGTCGTTGTTCTAGACACTGATCTCGGGGCCTTGCGCAAGCTCGAACACTACCTCGACCGCAGCATCACGACGGCGATGGCGACGCAACAGTACATTCGCAGTGCTGTGTTGTCGGCTGACGTCATCATAGGCGCGGCCATGTCTGCCGGGCAGCGTTCGCCTGTCCTTGTGACTGAAGAGATGGTCTCCGGCATGCGTCCCGGAGCGGTGGTCGTTGACGCTATGATTGACCAGGGCGGGTGCATCGAGACGAGCAGGCCGACGACGCATTCACATCCGACGTTTCGCGTACACGATGTCATTCACTATTGCGTCCCGAATATGCCGTCAAATGCGGCGCGGACCGCAACGTACTCTCTGTCGAACGTCCTCGTGCCGTATCTGCTGAGCATTGGCGACGTCGCATCGATCAACGACGCGCTCTGGAACAACGTGGGTCTGCGAAGCGGTACTTATGTCTACCGTCGGCATCTAACGAAGAAGAGTCTCGCGTCCATGTTTGGGATGGCCCACAGGGACATCGAGCTACTAATCGCATCCGGGATTTGAAGCGATGGAAACTCTGAAGTCCGGCGTAGACCACGCTCCAGTCGTGCGCGCCCCCACGGGCGTCTCGCTGTCATGCCGCGGCTGGCAGCAGGAGGCCGCGATGCGCATGCTGATGAACAACCTCGACCCGGACGTGGCCGAAGCACCCGACGAACTCATAGTCTATGGTGGTGGCGGAAAAGCGGCCAGAGACTGGGACGCGTATCACAGGATTGTCGCCACGCTGAAGCGGCTTGCCAACGATGAAACGCTCCTCGTACAGAGCGGCAAACCGGTGGGAGTCTTTCGCACCCATGAGGACGCGCCGCGAGTGCTCATCGCCAACGCGCACATCGTACCGAAGTGGGCGACGGCCGATGAGTTCAGCCGACTGGACCAACTGGGCTTGACCATGTATGGTCAGATGACGGCAGGGTCGTGGATCTACATCGGCAGCCAGGGGATTCTGCAGGGGACGTACGAAACGTTCGCGGAATGTGCGCGGCAGCATTTCGGCGGTTCGCTCGCCGGCCGTCTGGTCGTCACGGCCGGGCTCGGTGGGATGGGAGGGGCCCAGCCCCTTGCGGCGACGATGAACGGTGCGGCGTTTCTCGGCATCGAGGTCGACCCGACTAGGATTGAGCGGCGTGTGGAGTCTGGGTATTGCGACGAGATTTCGTATTCACTCGATGATGCGCTCGAGCGACTCTCGTCGGCGCAGCGCGACGAACGGGCTTTGTCGATTGGTCTGGTTGGAAATGTCGCTGAGGTTCTACCGGACCTGGTAAAGCGCGGCGTCGTGCCAGACATCGTCACTGACCAGACCTCGGCGCACGACCTTGAACGGGGCTACATACCGCTCGGCCATTCGGTCGCTGAGGCTGCCGAGGCGCGAAAGCGGGATCCAGGTGG
>JANQRN010000225.1 GCA_028284545.1 Rhodothermales bacterium
CCTCGCGGCTGCCTGCGGGCGTCTACGCCGTGAGAGCCTCGGCGGTCGCGGCAACTGTCACGCAAATGTTTACTGTGATGCGTTAGGCGGTATACGCGATGACGCGGGGGAGTGACAGTGCCACGCAGAAATGTGGCATTTTTTCTTCGGCAACGCCGTCGGCAGGGACACCGCCCCCGATCGCGCCGAAGAAAAGCAGCCACACGAAGTAGCCACCCAGCTCTTTTGGTTACTTTTCTTTTCTAAAAAGAAAAGTAACACCCCCATGCTAGGAGCAGACCTCGGCTTCATAGACTACCGCACCCGCCTCCACGGCGAGCTCGACAAAATTGACCCCCGCCACATGCAGGCATGGTCAGACCTTGTGTACGACGCCTGGCTGACCGGCAGGTACGTATACATCATCGGGAACGGCGGATCTGGAACATCCGCCAGCCACATGGCCGAAGACCTCGGCAAGAGCACGCTGCACCCCGATGATCTGCGTGACGAATCCAAACGGCGACTGAAGGTCCTCAGCTTGACTGACAACGCGGGCTGGCTGATGGCCGTAGCTAACGATGTCGACTACGACCAGATCTTCGTCCAGCAACTTATGAACTACGGCCAGGCGGGCGACCTGTTGATCGCGATCAGCGGATCCGGTAACAGCCCCAACGTGCTCAACGCTGTGGACTGGGCCAATCGCCACGGACTTACAACGTTCGGCCTGACCGGCTACGACGGCGGCAAGCTGCGCCACACCGCGCAAGCCGGTGTGCACGTAGACCTACCGGACATGGGGATGGTGGAGAGTATTCACCTCACTCTTTTCCACTGGATGCTCAACGACGTGTACGCACGCATAAACGAAGTCGGGCGGTATGTACCTCGGGATTGAAATCGGTGGGACGAAGCTTCAACTCGGCGTTGGCACTGGGGCAACCGCAGACCTCGTTGACTTCGTACGGATGGACGTGGACCGCGCGGCCGGCGCCGCCGGCGTGCTCGATCAGATCGCTGAGGCCGGATCGCGGCTCGTCGCGTCACACGACATTCGAAAGATCGGCGTAGGCTTCGGCGGACCGGTCGATATGACCAGCGGCACCGTCATCAAGAGTCACCACGTGACCGGTTGGGACAACTTTGCCATCTGCGAGTGGTGCGCGCGAACGCTCGGCGTCCCAGCGGTAGTCGGGAACGACTGCGACGTTGCGGCACTCGCCGAAGCGAAGTTCGGCGCAGGGCGGGACGCTCGCGTCGTCCTCTACGTTACTGTCGGCACGGGGATAGGCGGTGGCCTTGTGATCGACAACCAGCTCTACGCGGAACATCTTCCTGCGCGCACCGAGTTGGGCCACCTGCGGCCCGGGTTGCAGTGCGTTGGCACCGACGACATCGTCGAGGCACAGGCATCCGGCCTGGGAATCGCGGCCACGTTTGGGCGATTGGTGGACACAAGCGATGACGCCAGTGTCGCTGCGAACCTTCTTGAACGAACCGGTCTCACGTCGCCGACCGAGTTCACGACCAAAGAAATCGCAGCCCTCGCTGAAGCCGGCGAAACCCATGCGGTAGCGGCATTCGGTCAGGCGACGAAGGCCCTCGGATGGGCGATCGCCCAAACGGTAACGCTTACTGCGACCGAGGTAGTCGTTGTGGGTGGCGGCGTGTCGCTAGCCGGAGAAGAACTCTTCTTCGAGCCCATTCGACGCCACGCTGCGACCTTCGGTTACCCACCCCTTGCAGATAAGTATCGGATCGTCCCCGCCGCCCTCGGTGAAGACGTAGTCGTGCACGGCGGACTCGTCCTGGCGGCCTAGTCGATTCCGCGACGACCTTCGGCAACGGTCGTTCCAAATAGTGATCGGAAGACCGAAGGCGTTCGCCACCATGTTGTTTGAGCGACGTACTTGCACAAGGCCGAGAGGAATAGTCGCGCGGAGCGAACATGTTGCTCACGTACAGGTTTGATAACTTTTATTTGTCCTCGGTGCGCCGATAATCGGGGCGGGCATCCCATGCAATTAGCTAGACACATCTCCTTTGGGCAACGGCACTAAAAAGAAAAAGAAGAAGGCCAACGGAAAAGCTGGAAGCAACGGCAAGGCCGCAGGAAAGGGAAAGGCGGAAAAGACCCGTCGCGCAAAGGATGGTGATCGTTCCGATGTGCTGAATCCCGAAGGCGTCGAGAACTTCGAAATCGACGGCAACATTACGGCGCGTCAGCTGGCGAAGATCAGCGCGGTCCGCGACATCATTGGGCGCGAGCCTCCCTACGACGTCGACACACTGGCGCGGGTGCTCCAGACGATTGTGGGCGGGACGTCTCTGGACGACGCCGAGATGCTGCGACTGGCGCTGCTGAATGGTGTAAACGGTTCCGAGCAGCTGGCTGAAGAAGAAGACGGCGCCCTCGCCGACCACTGGCGCAACGGGGTCTACCCGTACGAGAACCTGATGTCGCGGAAGACCTACGAGAAGCGAAAGTTCAGGCTTCAGGTTGAGCTGCTGAAACTTCAGGCGTGGGTCAGAAAATCGGGTGCAAAAGTTGTTGTCCTGTTTGAAGGTCGCGACGCGGCTGGAAAGGGAGGCACAATCAAGCGCTTCATGGAGCATCTGAATCCGCGCGGCGCGCGGGTCGTCGCACTCGAAAAACCGACCGAGACAGAGCGCGGCCAGTGGTACTTCCAGCGGTACATCGAGCATCTGCCTACCGCAGGCGAGATCGTTCTCTTTGACCGCTCGTGGTACAACCGTGCGGGCGTAGAACGCGTCATGGGCTTCTGCACCGATGAGGAGTACAACGAATTCCTCTATCAGGCACCCGAGTTTGAGCGAAGCCTCATTCGCAGCGACACGTACCTGATCAAGTTCTGGTTCTCGGTAAGTCGCGAAGAACAGCAGCGCCGCTTCGAAGAACGGAAAGTGCACCCGTTGAAACAGTGGAAGCTCTCGCCCGTGGACATGGCTTCTCTCGACAAATGGGACGACTACACGAAGGCAAAGGAAGCGATGTTCTACTACACCGACTTCCCCGAGTCACCGTGGATCATCGTCAAATCAGATTGCAAAAAGCGCGCGAGATTGAACGCCATGCGCCATGTCTTGCATCATATCCCGTACAAGGGGAAAGACGAGTCTGAGATCGGCGAGGTTGACCCGCTCCTCGTCGGCCGTGCCAGCGCAATCTTTGACGGAGACGCCGGATAGCGGCAGCGAACTGCCGGGTGGCAGGCTCAGGGCCGAGATCAGGGTGCCTTTAATTTCTACTTTCGGCGCCCTATTGTGGACGGTTGACAATCCACACCGTGTCCACTTACCCCTCTCGAACCATGAACCCGTTCAAGACCCACGGCGCGTTCAGCTGGCCAGAACTAACAACCAGCGATCCCGCAGCAGCCGCAAAGTTCTACTCCGACGTTTTTGGCTGGAACACCGAAACAATGCCGATGCCTTCGGGCGAATACACCGTTGCGAAGATCGGCAACGCTGGCCACGCCGGTATCATGGCACCTCCACACCCCGAGTCGCCAACCGCCTGGATGTTCTACATCACTGTCGATGATGTAAAAGCCTGCATCGAAAAAGCCGAGTCACTTGGCGCCAAGACCTTCCTTCCGCCAATGCCCATCCCGACAGTCGGCACACTTGCCGGCTTTCAGGATCCGCAGGGGGCGCACGTCTTGGTCATCCAGTATGAACCCGAAGGAGACGAAGGTACCGGCGAGATGCCCGACTTCACCCAGGCCGGCAACACGCCTGGCGCGTTCAGCTGGTTTGAGCTACGCACCGGAGACCCCGCGGGTGCGGTGAAGTTCTACAGCGACCTCTTTGGCTGGAACATCACGACAAGCGACATGGGTGCGGGCCCGTACCACATGGGCGCGCTGGGTGAGATCCAGATGTGCGGTATGACAAGTCTCCCCGCGCCGGAGGTACCGCCACACTGGAGTGCGTACGTCACCGTTGAAGACCTCGCCGCCGTTTCAGGCAAGATCAGCGACGCGGGAGGCCACGTGCTCATGGGCCCGATCCAGGCGGATGGCGTAGGTCAGTTCAGCTTCTTCAAGGACCCGCAGGGAGCGCACCTTTGCGCGATCCAGTACGAAGCTGTTGAGGCGGCGTAAGCTACCTGTTACCGTTGTCCATGTCGGCAGCAATCATCCATTGGCCGTCGTCGCCCTTGCGCAACGCAAGGATGAATTTGCCGGCATCTGGCTGATCGGGTGACGTCTTGAATCCGCCGATGATGTAGCCGACCGAGTCGGCAACCTCATATGCAAACGCGTGCAGGTGCAGCGGACCACCGGAGCTTCGATAAGCTTCGGTGATCTGTTGCCTGCCGCGTACCGGCTGATGGCGCGGGCGCAGAATAAACCCGTCGGTCGTAAACAGGCCCGCCAGGGCCTTCTCGTCGTTGGCGCGCCAACCCTTCTCGTAGTCGCGTAGAACGCGATCAAGCTCCGGCGGCAAATCGACTACGGCCGGCATGCCCGCGCGGTGCTGGCTCGCCGAATCCTGTGGCATAAATAGGGCACCTGCCACAATGAGAAATCCAACGAGCGCGACCAGTATCGGTCGCGGGAGGGCGGTTCTGACATTCATATCGCGTGGGGGTTGGCGAATATTCAGTATACGCGTTCAGCTACACCGGTTGCGATAGTGGCCCGCTTCCGCATTCGCCAAATTGGCGGCTAGCGGCCGGCCTGACTAGATTGTGTTGGTTCGGGCAGCATTGTGTTTATTCGGACAACACGCCCACGTGCAGGATAATGATTCGGACACCACGCCCCATGTGCAGGATAATGATTCGTACAAGACTCCTATGAAACACTGCCTTGTAGCTCTTTTCCTCGTTGTCAGCTGGCATAGTGCCAACGCTCAGGCGCTGCGTGTTGGCGTGCCGCTCTCGAATTCGCTTGAGGCCAAGTCAACGCACACCTACACCTTCGAGACCGAAGAAGGGCGTTACGTCTACGGTTACGCGAACCAGATATCCGTTGACGTTGTCGTGACCGTCAAGGAGCCCGACGGAGACACGGTTGGGGAGTATGACAGTCCGGCACGCGGGCCCGAACCGTTCCAGTTCACCCCGGATGAAACGGGCACCTATACCATTGAAGTGGCACCGTACGAAGGCGCCGAGGGAGACTACGAGATTCTGCTCGTGGCGAACGAGCCTCGCGCGAAGCGACCGCGGGCCCTGGTGGATCAGATGATGAAACCGTACACCGGGCGCGATCGTCCGGGCGCCGTCGTCTCAATCGTCAAAGACGGCAAGGTGGTTTTGGCCAAGGGGTACGGAATGGCCAACCTGACCTACGACGTCCCGATGACGAAAGACACCGGAATGAGCATCGCGTCGGTCTCGAAGCAGTTCACCGGGATGGCGCTTGTCCTGCTTGAACAGGACGGGAAGTTGTCGCTGGACGACGACGTCAGAAAACATATGCCAGAGCTGAAGGATTTCGGAACGCCCGTCACGATCCGCAACATGCTCAACCACACCAGTGGCTATCGCGAGGTACTCAACTTTCTGCCCATGGCGGGTTGGCGAGCCACCGACGCCATGCGCGACGACGAGCCGCTGCGCATAGTGCAGCGCCAGACCAACCTGCAAAACGAGCCGGGGTCGCGATACAATTACAACAACACGACGTTCATGCTACTCGCGCGGCTAGTCGAACGCGTTAGCGGGCAGGACTGGAAGACCTTCATGGAGGAGCGCGTCTTCCGACCGCTCGGCATGAACAACACAACGGTGAAAACGCACCAGGGACAGGTCATCCCGAATAGTTCGCAGGGCTATGAGAACGCACCAGAAGGTGGTTTCCGCTACGTGACCGATTTCGCAGCCGCGTACGGTGCGTCGGGCGTCAACTCCACTGCCGCAGACATGGCAAAGTGGATGGCAAACTACCATGCGGGGACGGTCGGTGGAGAGGAAGCCATTGACAAGCTTACGACGCGGGGAATACTCGCCAGTGGCGATACTACCGGATACGCCCTCGGACTTGGCGTCAGCGAGTGGCGCGGACTCTCACTGTACGCCCACTCTGGAGGAGAGACTTCGCACCGTTCCTGGTTCGGATACTTCCCCGAGATCAATAGCGGCATCTTCATCTCCAGCAACAACCCGGGATTCAGTCGATCGATGTGGTCGGATTTTGCAGAAGCCTACTTCGGCGAACATCTTGAAAGCAACGACGAAGATGAATCCCCGGAAGGGACTGACACACCACCCGCGGTGGCTGAAGCAGCCGAAGCTCAGGTGGCTGAACCTTCACCAGAACAACTCGAGGCTATCGCCGGCATGTGGAACTTCATCGGCGCGCCGTTGACAATCGAGTACACTGTTGAGGAGGGCAACCTCTTTGCGCAAGCGACCAACCAGCCGAGGTTTGCGTTGACGGCGACCAGTGATTCAACGTTTGAGTTCGTCGGCGTTGCCGCGCGCGTAACGTTTCACTTCGAAGATGATGGGACGGTCACTCGGGCGACACACCATCAGGGGCCTGACTCACCGATGGAGAAGATCGTGGCGCCTCCATTGACGGTCGAACAGCTTGCCGAGTTTGCAGGTCGATACTACAACGATGAACTGGAAACCTACTACACGATGAAGGTCGTGGACGGGAAGCTGATGGCACATCACCGTTGGTATGAACCCTTTGGCATCACCCACGTGGTTGACGACGAGTTCTCCGGCGGGCAGTGGTTCTTCGGTGACGTCGCGTTCCACCGCGACCCGACCGGTGCCATTTCGGGGTTCATGGTCGGCAACAGTCGAACGCGGGACGTCTGGTTCGAGAGAAGGTAAGGTTCGCTGTTCGCGAGCTCGCGTCAGAAAACGCCGTTGCCATTGCGGATTCGTCCGCCAGTCATCAGCGCGTAGAACCGCATAAATCCGTCCAGGGGCTGAATCGCGTCCCAGTGTTCGACAATGCTGCCGCCTTCGATGCGCCAGGTGTCGATGATATTCAGGCCTTTCCGGTCATTGCCACGATGGCGCGCGTTGATAGTGGCATGCGAATGGAATGTGACGAGGTCACCGTCGGCCTGCATGCGTTTGACATCATAGGTGTACTCAGGAAATCGCTTCGCAAAGTCCGCGACGTAATCGATCAGCGCCATGATCCCGTCCGGGATGTTTCGGTTGTGCTGCACGTAGTTCGCATGACCGAACCGCTCCCGCACGATGTCAAAGTCGTGGTCGTTCATCAGGTGCTGGATGAAATCCGTCATCAACCGAGCGTTCGTCAGCTCCTGATCGGACCAATGAGGCTGCCTTAGTGATTCGAAGTCTATCGTGAGTACTCCCATGGCCATGCATTATGGATGAGCGGTGGCGGGAATGATACGACCTGTGCTACCCACAATAAATGGCGACAAGGACGATGGACCGGCAACCTGCCCTGACTGCCGCGTTGCGACGGGTCGAGGGAAGGAGGCGGCTCGGTCCGACAGAATCTCCCGGCGCCGTGGGCGCCTCCCCCACAGCACAACCGGATTCTGCAGCACTAGCAAACGCGGGTGCGGGCTGTAGTCCCCGCGCTCTCTGCCGCGTACCCTGAAACCACAAGGCTCACGGGAGTAGCCCGGGAGCTTGCAAACCCGTAGGTGCGGGACGGCGGCCTTTCGCCCGAGCACAGACCAGGGAGTCGGACAATGACGGACAAGCCAAGGAGACCGCGGTCAGAAATCGCCGCGCAGGTCTGGGAAGCGCGATACAGGCAGCGCGCAACCGGGCGCGCCAACGAGGATCGATCACTGGATGAGACGTGGAACCGTGTGGCGCAGGCGGTCGCTTCCGTCGAGGTGACGGATCAGGACGCGTGGCAGGCGCGGTTTCGAGACGTAATGCGGCCGCTACGCTTCATCCCGGCCGGAAGGATTCTCGCCGGCGCCGGCGTCGACGATAACCGAACACTGTTGAACTGCTTCGTCATGGGGCTTCTTCTGGATGATCCCGGGTGCATTGCAAACGCGCTCCGAGAGAGCGCGGAGACAATGAAGTGCGGCGGCGGTGTCGGGTACGACTTCTCGACCCTGCGACCACTCGCCGTACCTGAGTCCAGTGTGGGCCTTCCACAGCAACCTACCTCGGCAGCAAAAGGCCCTCGTGGCCCAGTTGCCTATCTGCACCTCTTTGAGACGATGTGCAACGAGGCGCTTCGCGAGGACGTCAGGGGCGGCGCGATGATGGCGACACTTTGCTGCGACCATCCGGATATCGAAGCGTTCATGGACGCCAAGGCAGGACCCACGATGCTCCGGCACTTCAACCTTTCAGTATTGGTGTCAGACGCCTTCCTCGACGCAGTTGATGCAGACGAAATGTGGCCGCTCGTCTTTCCGACCAACGAGGCAGATCCGGCGGATGAATACCCGCCACCCGTCGGCACCGTCGTGCGGCAGTGGTCGACGAACCCGCAGCCGCAGTTCTGTCGTGTGTATAGACGCGTACGGGCCCGCGACCTCTGGGATCACCTCCTGCGGGCTGCCTTCGACTGCGGTGAGCCCGGTGTACTGTTTGTCGATACGATAAACGATTCCAACAACCTCTGGTATCGCGAGCGACTCACCACGACAAATCCGTGTGGTGAGGTACCGCTTCCGGCCTACGGCGCCTGCAACCTGGGCTCGCTGAACCTGACACAATATGTCACGGCACCCTTCACCGATCGTGCGCACATCGACTACGACTCGATGAAGGCCGATATCGCGCTCGCGGTCAGAATACTCGACAATGTTATCGATCTGTCAGACTATCCGCTGGAGGCGCAGCGACACGAAGCGCATGGTTCACGCAGAATCGGCCTGGGCATGACAGGACTGGCAGACGCTCTGGCGATGCTGGCCCAACGGTACGACTCGGGCACCGGGCGGGCAACAGCGGCCACAATCGCACGCACGATCTGCCATGAAGCTTATCGCGCGTCAATCGAGCTGGCCAAAGAAAAGGGCGCTTTCCCACATCTCGAAACCGAGCGGTACCTGTCGGGCCACTTCGTCAAACAGCTTCCGGATGACATCAGGGACGGCATTCGTAAACACGGGATTAGAAACAGTCATCTTCTTGCCGTTGCCCCGGCAGGCTCTATCAGTCTACTTGCCGGGAACGTATCCTCGGGTATTGAACCGATGTTCGCGCCTCGCTTCAGGCGGCGAATCGCAATTCCACACGGCCACTATCGGACGTTTGAATTAACGGACTACGCCTATCGCGCGTGGAAAGAATCGACGGGCAACGGAACTGAAATACCCGACTCATTCGTCGACGCGTTCCGAATTGCGCCGATGGACCACGTCAAAATGCAGGCCGCCATCCAGCGATACGTCGACAACTCGATTTCGAAGACGATCAACCTTGCCACCGACGCATCGTTTGACGACTTTGTTGACATATTCCGCAGCGCGCAGCAGATGGGGCTGAAAGGGTGCACAGTATTTCGGGCTCAGCATGAGACCGGGAGCGTAGTAGTTAATCTGGACACGGAAATATTTGATCGAGATCCGCGTTCGCAGGCGTGCGGCGGCGTCCACCTACCGCCGCCCGTTGAATTGCCGGTGAGTGGGTAGTGAGCGGCGTCGCGTTTCTCTCGCATCCGGCCTGCCTGGAACATGAGATGGGTACCGGGCACCCGGAGCGCCCGGATCGTCTCGAGGCAATACACAACTCCCTGTTGAAGAGTGGGCTTGACGCGGCGCTCCAGTTCGTCGAACCACCCGAGGCCACGGCTGCGCAGGTAGCCCGCGTCCATGACGCCGGCTACGTCTCGCAGATTCTATCCCTCTCACCTGACGAGGGCCGCTACGTACCGCTTGATCCGGATACAACGATGAACTACGCCACCGTGCCGGCCGCTTTGCGAGCCGCTGGTGCTGTCATTCGTGGCGTCGAACTCGTCGTTTCGGGCCGTGCCGCGAGTGCTTTCTGCGCCGTCAGGCCTCCCGGTCACCATGCCTGCCACAACCGCGCCATGGGGTTCTGCTTCTTCAACAATGTTGCCGTTGGCGCCGGCTACGCGCTCAGCACACTGGGTGTGAAGCGAATCGCGATACTGGACTTCGACGTTCACCACGGAAACGGTACCGAAGATATCGTCCGTCACCTGTGGCCAACATCACGGATTGACGGCGTATTGTTCTGCTCTGTCTTCCAGCACCCGTACTACCCGTACGCAGGAGACAACACCGACGCAACCAACGTCATCAACGTACCGCTTGCTGGGGGGACGCGAGGAAGTACACTCAGGAAAGAACTGCAGCGTCGTTGGTTTCCGGTCATAGACGCGTTTGACCCCGACCTGATACTCGTTTCCGCTGGGTTTGATGGACACCGCGATGACGAAATGGGCGGATGGTTGCTCGTAGACGACGACTACGCCTGGATAACACAGAGAATCTGCGAGATAGCCGCCGCTCACTGCGACGGCCGAATCGTCTCGGTCCTCGAGGGAGGCTACGAACTTGAGTCTCTCGGACGCTGTGTATGCGGTCACATCGCCAAACTCATCTCCGCCAGTCAGTAGTCCGAGTGCACCTCGATTGCCGACGCGGTGACGCCGCGGTTCGCGGAGATTCAATACTTTCTGTCCGATTGCGCAACCAGAAACCCGTGCCCATGCTCCCCCGACACCTTGCAGCAGTCTTCGTAACGGCTGCGTTCCTGTTCCTCCTACCCGAGGCATCTGCTCAGCAGCCAGAATCCGGCATCGCCTCGAGCCTGCAGGCACTCGAATTTCGCTACGTGGGCCCCACGCGGGGCGGCCGCGTCACTGCGGTTGCAGGCACCGTAGCTGAGCCTGGGACTTTCTACTTCGGTGCCACGGGCGGCGGAGTTTGGAAGACCGAGGACTATGGGTCGACATGGACAAACGTCTCCGACGGTTACTTCGATACACCATCCATAGGCGCCATCCGGGTTGCGCAAAACGACCCGAATATCGTGTACGTGGGAACGGGATCTGACGGTCTCCGATCCAACGTTATCGCTGGCCGTGGCGTCTACAAGTCCATCGACGGGGGCGAAACATGGAACCACATCGGTCTGCGCGATACCGGCCAGATTGGCGCGCTCGAGATTGACCCGCGCGACCATAACGTCGTATTCGTAGCAGCGATCGGATCAGCGTTTGGCGACAACCCGGAGCGGGGGGTCTACCGAACGCGCAACGGAGGCATGAGCTGGGAGAAGGTGCTCTTTCTCTCAGACAGTACGGGGTTCTACGATGTCGACTTTATGCCGTCCAATCCGAACATCATCTATGCAACCGCCTGGCGCGCCGAGCGAAAGCCGTGGACGATCATCAGCGGCGGACCTGAAAATGGCATCTATCGCTCTGTCGATGGTGGCGATAACTGGATGCGCGTTGGCGGAGGACTCCCCTCGCTCATGGGTAAGATCGACCTTGCAGTCACACCAGCCGACTCACGACTCGTGTACGCCATTGTCGAGGCGCGCGGCGACTCAACTGGCCTCTACAAGTCGGTTGATCACGGCGAGACATTCGTGCACATTTCTGACGACCGTCGACTTCTCGAGCGTGCTTTCTACTACACCAATCTGTACGCCGACCCAAAAGACCCGCAGGTCGTTCATTCATTAGCGACGCGTTACGTCAAGTCCGTCGACGGGGGAAAAACGTGGCAGTCGCGATCTGCGCCTCACGGTGACCACCACGATCTGTGGATGAATCCAGACAACCCGGACCTCTTTATTCAATCAAACGACGGCGGAGCGAACGTAACGTTCAATGGCGGCGAAACCTGGTCATCACAACTCAACCAGCCGACTGCTGAGATCTATCAGGTTGAAGTCGATGAGCAGTATCCGTACTGGGTGTACGGCGGTCAGCAGGACAACTACACGGCCGTCTCGGTACCTAGCCTTGCGCATTCGCATCAAGCCGGTGCTCCGGGGCTGATCACCAACGTCGGCGGATGTGAGACCGGGCCTGCCGTGCCGCGACCAGACAATTCAGACATCGTCTATGCGAATTGCAAAGGCAACTTCACTGTGTACAACAAGCACACGAAACAGGAACAGCGGTATTCGGTGGGCGGCCAGTACATGTACGGCCACAACCCGGCCGACCTGATCCTGCGATTTCAGCGCGTGTCACCCATACATATTTCGCCGCACGATCCGGACCGCCTGTACCATGCCTCTCAGTATGTACACCTGACCACCGACGGAGGGAAGAACTGGGAGACGATCTCACCCGACCTGACGGCTTTCGAGGCAGACAAGCAGGTCATATCGGGAAGTCCGATTACCCGCGA
The DNA here is from genome assembly GCA_028284545.1 of Rhodothermales bacterium. Classification (GTDB taxonomy): domain Bacteria; phylum Bacteroidota; class Rhodothermia; order Rhodothermales; family JABDKH01; genus JANQRN01. Next base: position 12,271 of record JANQRN010000225.1, read on the forward strand.
CATCACAGGTGAAGAGTTCTATTCGACGATCTACTCCATCCGGGAGTCGTCAGTTCAGCCCGGTGTGATCTGGGTTGGCGCGAATGACGGTCCGGTTCACGTTACGCGAGACGGTGGAGAAAACTGGATCGACGTCACCCCACGCGACCTGCCGCCGGGCGCCCGCATCGACAGCGTGGAGCCATCGCCACACGACTCATCAGTCGCCTACATCGCCGCGCTGCGCTATCAGCTTGGGGATCCGAGACCCTACATATTCAAGACGTCAGACTTCGGACGTTCGTGGACGCAAATCGTCAATGGCCTTCCCGGTGACGCGCCAACGCGGGTCGTGCGCGAAGACCCGGATCGAGCCGGACTGCTCTACGCGGGCACGGAGTGGGGGCTGTTCGTTTCGTTTGACGACGGCGCAAACTGGCACTCGTTTCAGCAGAACCTGCCCGTCACCCCGGTTACCGATATCAAGGTGCATCGGGACGACCTGGTGCTCTCAACGATGGGCCGCGGGTTCTGGATTCTGGATGACCTGAGCAGCCTTCAACAGGGCGCCGAATCCATTGTGGCACGTGGCGACGAGACCGCAGACACCGGCGCGACGCTCTTTGCACCTCGAAACACCTACCGCTACCGAATGAGCGGCGCGGGTGTCTACTTCGATTACGTCCTTCCGGCACTCCCCGAAGATGCCGAACAAACCGTAACGCTGAGCATTCTGGACAACGACGATGTTGCTGTTGTGACGTTGACGAACAAACGGCCGGCGCTGGATAAAGGGGCAGCGCGCGAACGCGACATGGCCACGAATCAGGTTCCCTACTCGGTCTCTCGCGGACTCACGGCTGACGAGGGTCTTAACCGGTTCGTCTGGAACATGCGCACGACGGGGCCCTGGCATCAACAGGAGGCGCGTCGTTGGGGTGGCGGCCCGACCGCGGCGCCCGGCACCTATATCGCCGAGCTCACCGTCGAGTGGGACATCAGCGATGGACGACGCAGCAGCACCGTTCGCCAGCCGTTCAACCTGATCATGGACCCGCGCGTCGCCAACGCCGGCGTAACAGCACGCGACGTGGACGCCCAGATCGGTCTCGCCCACGAGGTCATCGATCTTCTGTCGCAGGCGCGCAAGCTTGCTGCCGAAGTCGAGAACAAACTGCAGTCTTCGTCGGAACTGTCGGCTGACGAGCTGGAGTCCTACGAAGTGCTGCGCGACGCACTCATCCGGCCTTCCGGACGATATACGCAGCCGATGCTGGTCTCGCAGATTGAGTATCTGTACGGCATGTTGGACCGCGCCGACCAACGGCCCGGGCAGGACATGTTTGACCGACTTGAGGTGTTGCGACGCGAGTTCGCATCACTCGTCGAGGCAAACCCGGTAGGGAGCGAGACAGAGCCCAGCCAGGAATGACCAATTGGCAGCCGTCCCTCTCTGTTTCAAGAGGCGCGGCCTGACCTACGAGGTCGTTGCTGGCGCAGAATTCGTCTGCGGCGCGAACGACAGGCTCCCGCTGTACCATAGCAGTAGCAGCGGGACAACGGTACCGAGGAGCAACGCCGGCCACAAGCCCGCAACGCCGACGAGGCCGACCGGCAGCAGGAGCGTCGCGCAATAGAACACGACCATCCACCGCACCACGCCCGTGTCAGGTGACGAGCGGAATGGGCCAAGCCACTCGATCGCCATCATCGCGACGAGGCTAGTGACGAACCAGCCGCCGAGATTGATCAGCGGCATGCCATAAAAAACTCCCGGCTGCTCCCAAATCCAGTATGACGTCAAGAAACTCATTGCCGGATCAAGCGAGAGGTCCCAGCTTGTCAGCAGCGCCGCACCGAGTATTAACCGCGACGCGCGGCCGCTTCCATCAAAGCGATGGCGAGCGATAAGGTAGGCGGGCACCGCCATCACGAACCAACTTATCGGAATGAGGACGGGAACGTGCTGCAGGATTTTCGGACCCAGCAAACCTGAGTAGGAGTAGGCGCCAAACGGAAGTCCGGTCGACGTGCCCAGGAACTCAGCCAGAAACGTCACCAGTGCAACACCTACCAACATCGGTAGCCAACTCAGACTGCGGTCGCGAACAAGGACGAGCGACAACAGAACGAACCCGAGACCGATGTGGAATTGGGCCAGGATCGCGAACGAAATCGAATAGAAAGACTGGATCCACTCGTAGTTGCTCAGCAGCGCGAGGTTCTGCGGGCGAAGCACAAAGGCGCCGAAACCAATCATTGAGACGACGCCGAGTGCGACGTAGGCGACGAGCAGTAGACGGATCGCGCTATTCAGAATCGATTGCTCGCGGTCGACTGCGCGAATGCCCGAGCGCCGGTCTTCAGCCGAACGGCTGGAATCGATCCCGACAGTCTCCTGAAACATTTCCATGGCAATCGCTCATTTTGGCAACGCGAACGATCCATAGCTCCATTCTGTTCCCGGACTTGCACGAAAACGATCATTGGTACTAATTGATCGTTATCACGAATTCTTGAGGTGCTGTTGCGGCAAGCAGCGTATCACCTCACCGTTCTTCGATTCGAGGCCAACCCTCGAGCTGGCGGAGATCGCTTACCGCACCAGGGCGACGCGCCGCGTCTGCCTCTCACCTCCCACCACGAGGCGGACGAGGTAGACGCCTGTCGGTAGCAACGTGCCATCCAGCACGGATTCGTGCTTGCCAGCAGTACGAGGCCCGTCCACAAGACGCGCCACCTCGCGTCCAAGCAAGTCGTACACCCCGACGCGAACGTGGGCGGCGGCAGGAAGCGCATACGGGATGCGTACCGACGCGGGTGCGGGGTTCGGATACGGAGCGCGAAGAACTATCCCCGATATGCGTCCATCCTCGGGCCCTTCTTCTACTACAACCGGGTTGACGGAACCGTCGCCTCCAACCCCGAGATCGCCCCATGCGGTCAGCCCGCCTGCGCACAGGCGCCCGTTGTCCAACTCGGAGTCAAGGGGCCGCCACGGAGACGCCATCGACTCCCGGTGAACAACGAGAAGCTGCTCCGGGACCGGCGTGCTGGAAAGTCCATCAATGTCGAGGCACGCGCGGTAGGTCATGCCGCGGAGGCTGTCCGTCGCGAGCGTCCAGTAGCGCATGGCGCTAACGGCATCCGGTGTGACAACTGAGCCGTCCGGTGCCGTCGCCGAGCCCTCGAACATGTTGTTGTCCGGCGCGAACGGATATCGCCAGCCGAAGAGCGTGCCCGTCGTCTGTGCTGCGCTCTTGGCCGCCGTCTCTCCGTCAACGAGCTCGATTGCGATCTCCATCCCTGGAAGGACTATCACGAGACCCGGCTCCAGAGAAACGGCTTCCTCGAAGGCGTCCTCTGAAAGGGTCACGCGGCGGCACTCGCTGAACTCGCTCGATCGAAACTCGGCACCCTGAGACCGGCTTTCGACGGCGCGGACTGTGATGTATGCACCCGGCGTCGCTTCGAAATTCGTTGTCGTTGTGAGCCCCCAGGTCTCTCCGGGCTCCACAGGCTCAGAGGCAAGCAACGGGATCCTTCCCTCACCGAAGCCGGAGGGGTCGCATGTCGCGCTCGCGTACACCAGCATTTGTATCTGCGGATTGCCCTCCGACGTGGTCGTCTCGGGAGCCAGTGCGTAGATCCGGTCCATCCGCCGGGTGCCATCTTCGAGGTACACTCCCGCGAGAGGCGGCGTCCCCAGAGCCCCGTCCGCTGAGACCGGCCCGCTGAAACCGCCAACGTCGACTCCGATGCTCTCGTTGTCGAAGATTTTCGCGGCGCCGATAAAGACATCCTCATTCGGTTCAGCCGTGCCAATCCCGTTGCGGCCGTTGGTCTGGATGCTGGTCAGGGTGGTGCCGCTCAGGTTGATCTCGGGGACGAGGCCCTCGTTGTCCGGCCCGGCATCCCCGAGGCGGAGCCGAGCTCCCGAAACGTAGATACCATCGCGGGTGTTCGGGCGAGGGTCGAAGCTGACGTTCCCGCCGGCTTCCACAGGGACGGCTCCGATCAGGTTGCCCGTGGCACGCACCTCGGGGCGCTCCGCGCCTGTTCCGTATGCCCCGACGCCGTCACCAACGTTTCCAGCGATGACGTTGAAAAGAAGGCTCGTTTCTCGATCGACCACGATGACGCCGCCGCCGATCTCGACTGTATTCGCACCGCTAAACCCCCTGCCGTTGGGCATGGCTGTCCCTTCGGCGATGATCCCAATCCGGTTGCCTGCAATCACCGTCGGGGACGCCGCCGCAACGAGCGTAGGGTTTTCGGGATCAGGCGAAACCAGAACTCCAAAGTCGTCGCTTGCAACGATAACATTCCCGAAGTCATCGGACGCATATAGGTCTCCGCTTCCTGCTTCGAAGGCACCAATCGCGTTGCCTCCCCGGATGTCCCACACGCCGACCCTATTCGGCCGCTCTCGGGTGCCCGTAACATCCGTACCGATAAGGTTAGCGGTCACAACGTTCTGTGATGACTCCAGCAGCACACCGATTCGCTGTCCCGCAATCACATTGCCTCGAGCCACTCCACCGATGAGCGCTTTCGCATCACCGGCGACGTACACGCCGGCGTCTCCAGGAACCGGTTCGGCCGTCGGCAGCAGGCCTATCACGTTGTTGGAAAGCCCGACAAACGAATCTTCCGGCTCGATGCCGGGGAAGGTATAGGTCGGAGGGGCTGCCCCCTCGATGCGGACCTGGACCGCGCTCCCAACGATGACGTTGGATGTCGTACCCGTCCCACCCAATTGGGTACGAATCGGTCCTGGAACAGCGTCCTCGCCCTCACCTCCGGAGACCCACACACCGTAGGCCCCGTTGCCGAGCGATTCTCTTCCGTCGAGAGTGGGTCCGATGAAATTCGCGTAGATGCCAACCTCTTGGGGGGCGAACGGCAGGTCGGCGGGATTCCCACTCCAATCTAAGCTCAGGAGTGAGATCCCCACCCCGCTGTTTCCGGAGATGACGTTCCGCTCTCCAGGCTCTCCCCCAATTCGTGTTGCGGCTGAGGCTCCGTACAAATACACTCCTGCTGCGTTCGGGACCGCGCGCTGACCAGTCACATCCGTCCCGATCAGGTTGCCGGCGATGCGTGTGAGGCTCGGCAGTGTTTCCGGGTCCTCGACGGAGACGAAGACGCCGAACAGCAGCCCGGAAATTGCGTTGCCTGGGGCCGAGCCGGGAGTCCCGGCGTCTCCTCCGATGAGTGTTCCCTCGCCACCGAAGACGAGAACGCCAACACCGCTCGGCTCCCCGTTAATAGAGGCGTCACCGTCTCGTGTCAATCCGATGGTGTTCCCCGAGATTCGATTTTCGCGGGCCGCACCAGCAACAACGACGCCAGCGGGGATCGTGGCGGGGCTTATTTCATCCTCGGTCGTAAAAGACTCAGACGCGATCACGTTGCGGGCAGCCTCCTCGCTGCCCCCAATGGTGTTCTCAGCGCCGCCCTCGATCCGAACGCCAAACCGCCGGTTCGGGCGCGGCGTAGTCCCGTCTGGCATCACGCCGATGTGGCACGCCTCGACGCGGTTGTTGTCGCCCGTGATGCGGATGCCGTTCATCGCAAAGTCCACGATCGCCAGCCCACGCACAGCGCCCCCGTTTCCCTCCAGCACTAGCCCGTCGTCGAGCGAGCCTCCGCCGTCCAGCACAACTACAGGTGATCCCGCGTACCCCGTCTGCGTTGTTGCGTCGATCATGATCGGACCCGCGAGCGCTGGCAGGAGACTGGCAGGCTCTATGGTTTGCACGCCGGTCCCGGGGATCTCGAACGCCAGCTCGTGGGCCTCACCCGCCGCGTTCGCCTCCTCAATCGCCGCACGGAGCGTGCATTCGGGTACCTCCTCGCCTCCTACCGTGACCGTGCTGCCGGTATCGCAGGTGCCATCACCCGGCGTCGCGTCTGCGTCATCGTCGATGGAGTTGACCGCGAACCGGGGCACCGGATCCGACAGAATAGACACGTACGCCGAACCGTCCCCTCGGTCATCTCCCCATGCACCCATAACAGCCACGCCCATCGAAAGCGACACGTCGTAGCCGTACCGGTCATCGCTCGCCCCGTCGGACGCCGTGATCTTCTGCAGCTCCGTCCACGTCGACCCGTCGCGGGCGAAGTGGTACGCAGCGCCCGTTTCATTCGTCGCGCCGGGTGCGAACGTCGCACCGATGATCGCCTCGCCGTCAGACAGCGCGACCGACGAGCCGAACCGATCGTCCCGTCGGTCGATGAAGTTGGGCGGACGATCTGACGCGGTGATCTTCTGCTCCTCCCGCCAGGTCGTCCCATCGAAGGCGAAGGCATAGGCTTTCCCTCCCGCGTTTCCGCCGGCGTCCCCCTCGTCGGCCCCAACGATTGCATGGTCCCCATTGATGGCGACCGAGATTCCGAACTGGTCACCCGGAGTCACATCGCTGCCTGAGAGTCGCGTCCGCTGGCTCCAGGTTGTACCGTTGAAGACAAACACATACGCAGCGCCTCGGCCGATGAAACCATACGCACCAATTAGCGCGCGGTCGCCCGAAAGGGAGACGTCATAACCGAAATAGTCGCCCGGCGACCCACCAGAGGCGGTAAGCTTCTGCTGCTCTGCCCAAGTGGTTCCGTCGAAGGCATAGATGTACGCTGCTCCACGGGAGTTGCCGAGTCCGCTCGAAGCGCCCACGAGTACGCGATTGCCAGACAGTGAAATCGAGCGACCGAAGCGCTCTCCAACGCTGCCGTCTGAGGGCACAAGCTTGGCTGCCTGGCTCCAGGCCGTGCCATCGAAGTCAAAGACGTAGGCGGCGTTCCCGCTGCTGCCGCTTCCCGGGTTTCCTGAGGCAACAACGGCGCGGTTGCCCTCAATCGCAACCGCACTCCCGAAGGCATCGCCCGCCACCCCATCGGACGCCACAAGCTTGGCCTGCTGCACCCACGAGGTGCCGTTGTATGCAAACACGTAGGCTGCGCCACGCCGGGAGTCCGCGTTGTAGGCGCCCACGAGCACGCGGTCGGTCGTGGCCGAGACCGCGAAGCCGAATCGGTCGCCCGAGCCAGCGTCTGCAGCCGTGAGCTTGACTTCCCCTCGGGCCGCCCTCGTGAGTACGGCCTCCAACGCTCTATCTGCCTGAGCGACCTCTCCAAGCCTCCAAAGCGAAGGGTCTAGCGCTGGCGCCCGGTTCGGCTGCGCGCGTAGAGTTGAGGCACTGACTACCAGAAGCGCCAGCGGGATTAGAGCAAAGCGGGACATCCGAGACGGAACCATCAGGAGAATAGGAGGGCATGAGGTGAACGCGATAATTCATAAACCGAAATAACGCCCGGAACTAGCTCACGCCACCGACGATTCTTGTTGGACGACTTATCCATCTGCCCGACACGAGCAGCATGGCCAAAAAAACGCAGGTGCCGGTCCGGTAGATTGCCCTAAGACGCTCTCGCCGTCCTCCAAGGAGGGCGGGCGGGTGACCTGATCGGCGAATCGATCGGGCAGGACCCAAACGGGATTGCGGCGTCCTAGCGCTTGGAGGCTACTAGTTGCAGGGAGAACTTGCCGACGCCGTTGTTGATGTAGGCGAAGCCCTCGTCGAGGTTGTCGGGGCCGAAGTCCAGGTCGCCGTCGCCATCCACATCCTGCATTCTGATCCAAGCAAACCACGGATCTCGCTCGCCGCCCGGGAAGTCGACATCTTCGAGCGTCCTGTCGACGAACGTGCGACCGCCCTCATTCCGGAGGTACTGTACCGTGCGGCCAACGTAGAAGCCGAGTTCTCCGCCGTCATCCCCGTCTCGTGTGCGGTTGATCACGAGGTCCCGGTCACCATCGCCGTCGAGGTCCTCGGCGTCGAAGTCGAGGACTGCCCCAAACGGACTTAGTGCAGGCAAGAGCGTCTTCTGGCCACTCGAGAAAACCCCTGTTGGGTTGCCCCAGTAGATAGCGGTAGCATCTCCGTCCCGCTCGTGAGCGCCCGCAAGGAGGTCGACAAATCCGTCCCGATCCACATCGATAAGCTCGGCTGAGAAGACCTTTGCCATGTTGTCGACGAAACGGTCATCGACCTTCTCGAAGGCTCCAGTCCCGTCGTTGACGTAGAAGAAGGGATCGAATCCACCAACAAATATGTCGATGTCGCCGTCATTGTCGATGTCGGCTGCGGCTCCGCCGTGGTGGAAACCAGTTTGCTCGGTCATCTTCTTCCACGAGAACTCAGCTGCGTTTTCCTGAACGATGAGCTTCGGTTGGCCACCGGGGAACGGCATCGCGTCGTATCCGTGATCAAAAATGAAGACGTCGTCGAGGCCGTCTCCGTTGAAATCGCTGGTGATCGCTTTGCGCGCGTGGGTCGCCGTCGGCATTTGCCCACCGAATTCCAGGGTGGATGACGCAAACTTTCCCGTCCCGTCGTTAATGGCGAGGATGCTGCTCACCTCTTTCTGCGTGAGGTATTCACCGGTGCCAACAAAGACGTCGGTGTCCCCATCGCCGTCCGCGTCCAGGTAGGCGATCGCGTCGCTCAGGTCACCTGTGCCGCTGGGTCGCGGGAGTGACGAGTACGCTATGTGAATGTCCGCCTTCGCATGCGTGTAGGAGCTTCCGGCGTCGGCGTTGGGTGCCGGAGCAATGCGCATCTCGTTGACCGAGGCCGGGTTGTCGCCACTGCAACCAGCGGCTACCGCGACAATCAGGAGTAGGAGTGGGAGCTTTGACACGACGGTCACTGAAGTCGGGTGGGTGTAGACTTTCAGTATCGACCGGTGTCAGAAACGCATTAAGGGTCTGGTGGCCCGTCCAGCATTCCGCGCACGGCGCTTGGGCTGATGCCGAACTCCTTCTTGTAGACGGCGGAGAAGTGCGACGGCGAGCGAAAACCAACAAACGACGCGACGTCGGCGACGGTACCCGCGCCCTCCTCGAGAAGGTGCCTGGCCTGAGCGAGTCGAAAGCGTCGCAAGTAGGCCGCCGGGGAAGTCCCGATTGTGTCGGCCATCCGGCGCTCGAGAGCCCGCCGGCTGGTGCCCATCGATTCAGCGAGGAGCGAGACGCCAAAGAAAGAGTCGGATATGTGCTGTTGTATCGTTGCGTTAAGCTCAGCGACAAACCCCGCCTCGGCGCCCGGGGCCTCCAGACCCATGTCTGGGAGCAGGATCTTCTGCACTGGCTTGCTCAGCCTCGTTCGCGAAGCGACGAGGTTGTTGATGCGCGCTCTCAGGTGCTGCGGACTAAACGGTTTGCTTATGTAGTCGTCAGCCGCACACTCGAGTCCGCGTATGACACTTGCCTCATCTGCCCGCGCCGTGAGCAGGATGAACGGAGTGTCAGCGATTCCGTCTTCGGCGCGCAGCGTCTCCAGGACTTCATATCCGTCCATCCCCGTCATCATCACATCGCAGATGACTATCTCCGGTTGACACTGCCGAATCAAATCGAGCCCATCCGAACCCGACCCGGCCGCGCGGACGTCGAAGTCGCTCAGCTCTGACGCGATGAACTCGCGGAGCTCGGCATCGTCATCAACTACAACGACGGTTGGTCCCGTCGAGGGGCGCGCCGTACTCCCTCGTGTTTCCGGCGTTTGCGCGGTCTCGGTTACCGTCAGCGTTCTTTCATGTCTTGACCCGCCCACGCTCGACTGCGTACGTCGCAGCGGTAGCTGGATCGAGAAAGAACTGCCAAAGCCCACCTCGCTCTCCAGAATAACGGTGCCGTCCATCATCTGCACGAGCTCCTTCACGATTGCCAGACCGATACCAGTCCCACCGACTTCCGACCCCGCGCTGATCTGCTCAAATCGCTCGAAGACCCGCTGATGGTTGGGCTGGTCGATGCCGATGCCGGTGTCGCGCACAGTGACCCGGACATTCTCGTCTCCGGATGTAAGCGTCACCCACACCTTGCCACCCGACTGGGTGAACTTGATCGCGTTCGAGATCAGGTTGTCCACGACAATGGAGACTTTGTCGGCGTCTGCGACAGTCTTGTAGTCGGAGTCGTCAGATCGAAAGGCGAGCGTAACGTCTGCTCGCTCGGCTGCGGATGCGAAGTACCGAACCCGCGACGAGACCACGTCGACCAGATCGCACGCTGCCTCCTGTAGACTTAGCTGACCCGATTCCAGCTTGGAGAGGTCCAGAAGCTGGTTCACGAGGTTCAGAAGACGATTCGCGTTCCGAAGCACCCCTTTGTCGCGAACTGCGAGATCGGGGTCCAGATCCTTGCGCTGCAGCCAGGACTCAATTGGCCCGACAATCAGGGTCAAGGGCGTTCTGAACTCATGGGAGATGTTGGCGAAGAAGCGACTCTTCGCACTATCGAGTTCCGCGAGGCGTCGTGCCTCCTCATCAGCTCGCGACTTCTCCTTCGCCAGCTGCGCGAGCTGCTGCGTTCGGATGATGCGATTCACGCGGCTTCTATACATCTGGACCGCAACGGCGATTAGCAGCAGCGTTCCCAGGAGACGAAACGCGATTGTCTGATAGAAACGCGGCTCGACGAAGACCGCGAGGCTCACACCGTCGTCATTCCAGAGTCCGTCGTTGTTCGAGCCACGTACCTGAAACGTGTACCTGCCCGGAGGCACGCGCGTGTATCGTGCCGTTCGACCAAGCGGGTCGATCCAGTCGTTGTCGTACCCAAGCAACTTGTAGCGATAGTCGTTTTCGCTGGGCAGCAGGAAGTTGAGTGCCGAAAACTCGAAGGAGAACGCTCCTGTCGTCACGGGAACGGTCAGGCTAGCCCCGACCGGCACCGAAACGTCTCCGCTACGCTCAGAAAGCAGTATGCGCGTAACGACAACCGGTGGCACAAATCTGTTGTCCACGATTTCCGACGGCCGGAACCGCGTCAGCCCGTTCATGCCACCAAAGAACAACTCCCCATCTGAAGTCGCGAATCTCGCGCGCCTGTTGTACTCGGTGTTGCCGGTCCCATCTTCTGCGGAGAAAGTTCGTATCTGACCGCCGCGTTGCCCTGCCGGTTGGAATCGTGAAAGCCCATTATTCGTGCCCAACCAAAGTTCACCCTCAGACCCCGGGAGGACACTGTAGACAACTGATCCGGGCAGACCATCGTCGGTTGCATAGTGCACAAACGTGTTGTCGCCCGTGTCGAATGACGAAAGGCCCGCGCCAGACGCCAACCATGCGATTCCATCGTCTCCGACGTGAATATCCCAAACCCCTTCACTTTCCAGGCGACTCCCAGCGGTCGACACAAGCGGGTGGGACACGGCGCCTCCGTCGCGCGGGTCGAGTCGGACAACCATCGAGTTCGTGCCAAGCAGCATCACGCTATCGGAAACGGCAGCAAACGACTCTACGGTGATGTAGGTGGAGTAGCCGTCGATGGAATCCAACGAATACCGCGTCAATTGCTCGGTTGCCGTCGAGTACCTCAGCACTTCGCCACCGAAGCCGGCGGCAATCCAGATGTCGTCCCCGACCATCGCCGTAGCCGCGTTCGTTCCAAATCGATCCATTGAGGATCTCACAAAGGAGCCGCCCCCGAACGAACACAAGAAGCCATCAGCGACGATCCACATCTTTCCCGATATGCTCTTGTGCACAGCCGAAATGTTGTCGCCGCACAGGTCCGAATTGCCCGTGCTATAGTTCCGAATCGCACCGTTGGAGGAAACTCGAGACAATCCGCTACCAAACGTGCCGACCCAGACAGTTTCTTGGACTTCGTCTACGAAGATTGCCGACACTGATCGACCGGCCAGTGTGTTCGGGCTGTTCGGATTCCGCGTCAGATTTCGAAACTGCTTTGCGTTCGGGTCATGCCGGTAGGCACCAGAGTGCGTGCCGACCCAAAGACCACCCGCCGCGTCGACGAACAGCGCCTGCGCGAAGTTGTCCAGGTACGTGCCGTCGGTATCGGGCACCATTAGGACATCTCTCGAACGCAACGACGCGAGGTCAACCTGAATGAGACCGGCACCGGTGCCGAGCCATGCAGTCTTGTCCGTCAAGATGACATCGCGGACCCTTTCGTCGGCGACGCCAGGCCCGGCAGGCCGAAGCGATCCACTTTGTCGGACTAGCGGAAAGGCCTGTGCTCCCCATAACCGACCGTAGTCGTCAACCTCTACGTTGCTCCAGTTTCCTCCCGCGGTCAGCAGGAGCGTCCATTGACTTGTACCTGCGTTCAGATGATAGTAGAGCGTGCTGTCGCTCGAGACATCAACGCGCTTGGCAATCATGCCGTCTGCCACTTCAACCACGCCGAGGAAGTACAGTCCGAACTTGTCCTGTACGGCGTTACTTCCGCGGTCCACATCGTGTCGCATCACGGAGCCATCCGGCATGACCGAGAAGAGTCCCCCGGTCGTCGCAGCCCAGATTGCACCGCGCTTGTCCTCATACAGATCCAGGATTGAGAACCGCTGCGAAAGATCTCTTCCGGGATCGAGTTCGATGTGCACGATGGGCCCGAGACCATCGTCCATACGGTCCAATCCCGTCGCAGTACCAACCCACAGCCTGCCTGACCGATCTACAAGGAGGCTCTCAATAAGGTTGCTCGACAACGAGGTGGTATCGCCTGCAACGCTTCGCAGCGTGACGAAGTTGTACCCGTCGAATCGGTTGAGCCCGTCCGGCGTACCCAGCCAGATATACCCGTCGTGGTCCTGAGCGATTGCATACACGGAGTTGTGCGAGAGGCCGTCCTCGACGCCCACGCGATCAAACCGTTCTGCTTGCGCCCGCCACTTCTCCTGGGAGAGGGCGTCGGGTGCACCGGCGACGATGTGCGCCAAGGAGATGAGAGTTGCAATCGCAAGCTGGCGGATTCCAGGCATTGCCGCGCGTCACGCCCTATTGTGGTTACGGTCTCTAGCGCAGCCTGACCAGCGTGACGGTCTCGCGTTGCTTTTCCAGCGCAACGACAACGTAGTAGACTCCACTTGCGACCGCCTCTGGTTTCCAGACGACTTGATGTGGCCCCACCTCCTGCCTCTCGTCACGCAACACGGCCACACGTCTTCCAAGAACGTCAAAAACCGAGACTGTTGTTCGCCCTGGTTGCCCCAGGACGTAATCCAGCGTGACGACTTCAGAGAACGGATTGGGATAGGCCGGCGACAGCCGGAAATCCCCTGCCGGCACCTCGTCTACGCCGACAGCGGTCACCTCCACGGTGACAGGTGCAGGTCGTGTTGATTCTGCATTTCCGACGCTGTCAACGGCCAATGCATAGAAGGAGTAGGTTCCGGTTGTTGGCGTTTCGACCCTGATGCTATCTCCTGCGGAAGTCCCTGCGAAAAGGAACGGTCCATCGTCGATGGAGACGAAAACGGACGAGTGGCTGATGCCTGAGCCGCTCCCGTCATCTGCCAGCCAACGCACTGTCGCGGAGTCACCTTCCAATGGCGCGGAGAACGGCAACATGTCTGTCGAAGGCGCATCCAGGTCGAGGGTGTTGATGTGGGTGTTCGTCAGGATCGCGTCGTTTAGGTCAAAGACGATGCTCGCTCGGTTGCTGAGCGCGTCTCCGGTTGCGAGGCCCTCGCGGGGATGGACCGAGAACGAAACAAAGCCCTCCCCCTCGGGAGGGTTTACGTTTGGCGGCAGTTCGATGCCGACAACCTCCCACCGCAAATTGGGCCCATCCTGTACGAACGTGAACCCCGGATGACTCGACGGTCCCAACTCGACGGTCGACGCGTCGAAGTCAGCGTCCAGCGTATCGTCAATCGTTATCCGATAGGCGGCTGCCCCTGCTGTCGCGAGGTTTTCGAAGTAGATCGTGTAGTCTATCCGCCCGACCTCCGACAGGTAACCGCGTGACCCACTCCCGGCAGGTCCATGTTTTTCGTTTGGGTCCAGTGAGGTGACGGGTTCCAACTCGCGCCGCGACGTGAAAACAGCTGAACCTGGGCAAGCCTGCACGGCCGCTTGGCCACCTCTCTTGTTCAGGCGTCGAATGTAGTCGCAAGCATCGGTGAACTTCTTGTACGGACGCGCAACGACCCTGTCAAAGACAAAAATCCCCAGCTCCCCAATGCACTTGGCTATGTTCGTCGTGAACCGCTTCGCCAAAAACGAACCTACGCTTGGCGTCATCACAGCCTGAAAACTGGAGTACAGCCTCGACGCGCTGGCCAGTTTTGACGAACGCCGACTCAGACGTGACGCCTCGTAGCGAGCATTCTGCCAGGCGCGGTCCCAGTCAGCAGAACCGTAGGTATCGTAGTCCATCCGTACCGCGCGGCACCACTGATATAGTTGCGTGCTCTTGAAGTCTACAACCTCTTGGGTCACCTCGGCGAGTGCTACGCCGGCTACTATTGTGAGTCCCGCCGAAATCGGTTCAAACTGCTGCGCGCTCGATTCATGCTTGCTGCTTGCACTCTCTATGCGGTCAGCCCAGGCCTCAAGGCCAAACGTGCGGGTTTCCCCGGGCTCCATACTGTTAATCCAGAGCAGCGCAGCCGAATCTGACGGTAGTTCATCGACGGCAAAGTCTGCGGGCAGCATCACGTTCTCGTTGCCCTCGTCGTCAAACCCGGTGATGATCTTGGAGATGTGCCCTCCTTCGCTGAGCGCCAAGACGGCAATCATGTCACCTGTTGGGCGCCTGCTCGCGTTCGTGTAGGTGTACGTATACAGCAGCGGCGCCCCCACGCGAATTACATCTCGTCCGGTGAGCGTAATAACGATGTTCGGCGCCACGCTGATCGGATCCGCGGTAGAGGACAGCAGGTACATGGCGTTCGAGGCAACGTCGACAATCGTCACACGGTTGTTGTCGGGATCTCGCGTCAGGTTGGCGGCCCCTGACACCTGCCTCCACGATTGTCCGCCGTCCTCTGAAGCATAGACTTCCAGGGAGTCTTCGTCGTTGTCGCCGAGGTGGTCGTTGTCGTACTCGAGTATGAGTTCCGTAAGGTTGTTGCCCTCACCAGTGTTGGTGTACACTCGCCACCAGTTGCGAACGGCTGCACCAAACGTGCGCGGGGTTTGGTTTCCGTGCGTCTCGACAAAAATGGAATCAAAGTCTGCCACAGAGCCCGTACGCACGCTGCTATCGTAGAAGACAGACCGGTCGTTTGCCCGAGCCGCTGCGTACATCGTGATTCGAGCGAAATTTTCCAGGTTGGCCGGGGCGCCGCCCAGTCCTCCTTCAGGAATCACAAGGTGCCCATCGGTGATCCGCGCAAAACCATCAAAATCGATCGCGATCTGCGGCAGAACGTTGGTACCCGTCAACGCTACGTCGGGACCGTCTGTAAGGACAAACGCCGATGTCGCGTCAACGCCCGAAACGTTCCTCGGCCCCGAGCCCGATAGAACAAGTCGTCTTGGGGAGAACGGGCCGTTGACGATAACGTCGCCAGTGGCGCTGATATCGAGACTACCCGTCGTTACCCCATTGCTCCAGAGCGTTCCGCCGACCTCGATGTTCTCGACAGCAAAGTTGCCCTCAGAATCAAAAAGGCTGTCTGCAACCACCAGCGAACCCTCAACAACTACCGGCGCACCAACCCGCATGGATCCCGAGACGGAGAGATCACCGAAGATGTTGGAGCGCCAGAGTTTGGATCGGTCGAAAAAGGCGATACTGTCCACTGATACATCGGTGTAATCGATGTAAGTCTCGTTCGTAAGTGTAATCGGATGCCCGTCCATGTCGAGGAAGCCGGGCTGCATGCTGACGGTCGCCGCGCTAAACGTCAGCGGGCTCTCGGCCGTCACTACCGACGAATCCGCGGCGTTCCATTCTCCGCCAAGCGGCGAACCGCTCTCATGGCGGATGTAATTCTCCAGGCCGATGAACTTCGTCGACCGCGTCTCCCAGAACCCACGATTGTCGACCGTCCCATCCACGAGGATCGTGAACTGAGCAAGTGCATTGCGGATCGTACCGTTGTTGATCAACGTGCCGCCATTTTGTATTTCGATTGCATCGATAAAGCTGCCTCCGATGTAGGCCTCCAGTATTCCGTTGTTGGTGACCACCCCCTCGAACACGATCCCCGAAGGAAGACTATGTCGACCGTCCAGCGTAACCGGACCAACTATGGTCCCGCCGTTCAGATAAGTGGTGGAGTCACCGACGATCGTATAGCCGTTCGCGTTTAGTCTCCCACCGCGCAGTCGGAAATCAGCCAGGCCGAAAGTGACATCGCTACCCAGCGAAATCCCGACCTCAGGATCATCGTTGTGCCACACGCTCTCGAGTAGCGCCCCGCCGACGGTACTTATTGTCTGCGCTATTCCACCCTCCAGTTCAGTAATCGAGGGCCTCCACGTACCACGATTGATCAGGTCGCCGACGACCCGTATTGCAAGTCCGCTGGGCGAGTTTGGCTCGACGACGCCAGCGTTGTCGACATCGCCATTGACGAGCAGATTCTCCTGGAAGGCACCACCAACGAGGTCGCGAATGCTCCCGGCAGCGGTGATAGTCAAATTTCGGCAGACGTCGTCGCGCGCCACGACGACCGGTCCCTGAACCGTTACGTCATCGGTCGCTGTCGGAACAGTGCCGCCGATCCACGTAGTTGACTCCCACCAGTCACCGCCTGCGGTTGTCGATGTGATTTGGGCAGAACTGGCATTGCAGGCGGCGGTTGCGGCAACTGCGAGGCAGGTCGCGAGGATTCGCGCTGCTACTGATCGAGAGGGCGCTGACATGGCAAGACCGGTGACACGAGAGGTGACATGTGAAACTGCCACCCAAAATGCTCACAGACGCCCATCGCAAATGCGGCATTCACTGCCAAACATGCGTCAGCAACGTCCAAAAGTGCGCCAGCTACTCGTATCTGAGCGCCTTTACAGGATCCGTCAGCGACGCCTTCACTGAGTGGAAGCCGACGGTCAGGACCGTGACCGCCAGCGTGATCAGGCCGGCAGTGACGAATACGCCAACGCCGACGTCGACACGAAAGGCAAATCGCTCCAGCCATTTCGTCATTGCGAAGTAGGCGATCGGGCTCCCGATCACAAACGCTACCAACACCAGTCGGCTGAAGTCGCGTGACAGCAGCAGTACGATGTCACCCAGGCTTGCACCCAGCGTCTTGCGCACGCCAATCTCTTTGCGTCGCTGCACGACCATGAACGCCGCAAGTCCGAACAAGCCGAGGCAGGCAATCACCAGCGCCAGCACCGTGATCACAGAGAACGCCACGCTGAGTCGCTGCTCAGCCCGGTGCAGAGAGTTGTATGCGTCGTCCAGGAATACGTACTCGAAGGGATATCCTGGAAGGAAAGTCTGCGCGACTTCCCCAATCTGATCAACGGTCCCCGACACATCGTCTGAGCTGACCTTCACGAGCACTTTCCGGATCCACCCTGAGTCGATACTCAGCGCCAGCGGATTGATCTCGAGGTGCGACGAGTGGTACTGGAAATCCTGAACGACGCCAACGACCTCCTTCGGCTCCGAACCGATGACTATCTGCTTTCCGACCGCGGAATCCCAACCCAGACGCCGTTTGGCCGTCTCGTTGATGATGACGGCTGCACCCGCATCAGCAGCCCGTTCGGCTTCGAAGTCGCGCCCCTCCACGATCTCAAGGCCGAGCAGGTCGGTATATCCGTAGTTGATCGCGGTGCGGTAGATAGTCATCTCGTCATCACCCTGGTGACCATCCCAGTCGCTGATCAGCGTAGACGAATCTATGTTTGTCGGAACGTGGCCTGATGAGGTCACAGCAACGACGCCCGGTACGCGCGACAGCTCGTCGCGCATCGCGGGCCAACGTTCGCCAAACTCCCACTCGCGGATATTCACCGAGACGATATGGTCTCGCGACATCCCCGTGTCGGCTTGCTGAATGTACCCGAGCTGCTTGTTGATTACCACCGTGCCGAAAACAAGCGCGATGCTAACGGCAAATTGCGTAACGACAAGCGCGTTTCGCAGCCGAGATCGAGAGCCAACCTTCGAGGCTGCGGATTTCAGAACACGCGACGGTGCCATTCGCGAGAGTATTACGGCCGGATACAGGCCTGATATCACGCCAACCGCGATCGCAATCAGCGGGACAACCAAAAGGAACGAGGGGTCCAGCAGCATCGAGAGCGGAATTTCCCGCTCGACCATCGTTGCAAACCCGGGCAGTAGCAGTTTTACCGCGGCGACCGCTATAGCGGCGGCAAAGAGCGCAAGCAGGACTGATTCGCCCAGAAACTGAAGTAGTAACTGATGTCGGTCAGCCCCCGCGGCTTTACGGACCCCAACTTCACGCGCACGAGTGGCCGACCGCGCGGACGCCAGGTTCGTATAGTTGACGCATGCAGTGAACATGATGATTGTGGCAGCGAGAATCAGTAGCCACACGTACCGCACGTCGCCCCGGCCGGGCGGATCGAAGTTGGCCCGCGAACGCAGGTGCAGGTCACCAAGAGGCTGCGGAAAGTATGTGGCAATCGAAGCGCCGGTTTCCTGCACCCAGCTCAGCTCCGATACGTTTCTCGTGACAATTTCCTGCAGGTCGGCCTGAAACGTTGACAGATCGGTACCCGATCGAAGAACGACGTAGTTGTAGTAGCTGCTATTGCTCCACGAGTCATTCTCTTGCCGATTGGACGTCGATAGCGAGACGATGTAGGAAAAGTCGAGATGAGAGTTCGCGGGAGGCTCTACAGCGATACCCGTTATCGTCACCCGGTATTCGTCACGGAAGTGCACAACTGAGAACTCGCGCCCAACGACATCGCCTGTGCCAAACAGCTTGTCCGCAAACTCCGGTGTAACAACGGCCGAGTTCGGTGACGCCAGCACCGAGGATTCATCGCCGGCGAGAAGGTCGAAATCGAAGACACGAAAGAACGAGGGCGTTGCGAAGACGCCGTCATCCATGAAGCTCTTGTCATCGGCCCGTATGAGGGCCGGCAGGTTGCCGACAACGGTCGCCTCTTCAACGTAGGCCAACTCATCGCGCAGCGCGATCTCGAGAGGCCGCGGTGAGACCGCAAACTCGTTGGATCCCAGGAAGAAGTTGTCCGGCTGGCGCTGGACAATCCTGTACGTACGATCAACCCTCTCGTGGAACTGATCGTAGCTCAGCTCGAAGCGCACAAATAGCGCTATCAGCAACACCACTGTTAGCCCGAGTGCTAGCCCGAACACATTGAGTGACGAATGCAGCGTGTGCTTTCTGAAAGCACGGAGTGCTACGAGCAGATAGTTCTTCAGCATCGGTGTCGGGTACAAGTTCAGTTCCCCAGCGATTTACAATCAGCGTGCCAAGGCACACGGACGACGCCGGAAGTCCGCGTGGTGACGCCCGTGGGGAATCCTGTGACAAATCTGCGCACATTCGACGGCCCGCGTGACCGCCCACAGAACACACGGTGTTCGGAGGCGGACACCCCAGCCTGCCTGAGAATGCAAAATCTTTAAGTTGAGCGGATACGTCAATGAGATTACCATGCCAATACTGTTGGAATGGCGATCACGAAAACTCGAACGCGATCAGTCGCCTGCGATACAATACACGCTACCTTCCACTGATCATGAAGCGTATCGAGGAGGCCGCGCCGCCGGGTGCGGATGTAACGAGTTGGAGGTATTGAGGGGCTGAGGCGCAAGGCCTGAAGGGATGAGACCTGAGACCTGAGACCTGAGGCGAACGTAGCCCACTGATTGGGCTATGCTACCGAGTATACCGGGAGCGCCACGCACGTTCGAATCTGCGGAAGAGTGACGGGTAGACGATCCACTTTCGAAACGGATCAATCAGCGTCAGATAGATCGGTGTGATGGCTCCAACGGGTTTCGTGTGTATTGCCCACACAAGTCGGTAGCCGTCGCGGCGTGGCTGAAGGACGTACACGAGTGCTGCATGAACAGTTGCGTTGCGGATCTCGCTCAGCGCTTCGTGTTCGAATACGTAGAGCACTGTGAACGGGCCATCCCGTTTTCCAGACTGGACCAAAGACTCCGAACGGTCAGCGTCGGTCAGCCGCTGCGCAACCAGTCCGTCGCCAGACGAGGTCTCGCGATCCCAGCCGAAGAGCCGGCCAAGAGCTCTGCGTAGCCCAAAGAGTAGCGCGGTTGCGGGTCCTGGTTTCGCGGCGGCGACCATTGCGCGAACGTCGGCCAGCGTCCTGCCCGTCCCACCACCCGGCAAGTCAACAAACCACACATCGTGCAGCGGAATATCCGCCAGTAGTGTGTGAGACCGAAGATCCAGCGCCGAGTACTCTGTCTCCTCGAGCGCTCCGTAGGTTGGTTGCGATTTCATTTGCGAGAACGTGTCAAGAGGCGCGCCAGGACAACAACGCAGGGGCGGTTTGACGGGTTCAGCGAATATCGCTACTCTGCTCGAACCTCGGTTCACCCAGAACCCCAGCCGCTCAACTCCCACTTCACCCTCACCCTCCACCCTTCAACCCTCCACCCTTCAACCCTCAACCCTCAACCCTCAACCCTCAACCCGCTAACCCCCACACCGCCTGCCCGTCCCTGTGGCGCAAAGCATCTTCGTAATAGCCGTCCTAGCGGCGCTGGTCGCCCTTTCTGAGTGGCTGGTCCGCCGAACACCGGCCAAGCATATCGGGTCGGCACTGCTCGTGATTCTGTTGACAGCGGTTGTCGCAAACCTGGGTGTTATTCCAACCACATCAACAGCCGAGAATCCGGTGGGCGCCTATGAGTTCATCTTTGGTGCCATCGCTCCAATATCCGTGTTCTGGCTGCTTCTCAACGTGAACCTGCGTGCGGTTCTCAAGGCAGGCCTGCCTATTCTCTCGCTGTTTGCGATCGGCTCGCTGGCGACGGTCGTAGGCGTCTTCGCGGGAATGTTCGTGGTGAACGGTGCGTCTGCCTTCGGAGAAGACTTCGGCGCACTTGGAGGTATGTTCGCGGGCACCTACACGGGTGGTTCGGTCAACTTTAATGCCGTTGCTCTCCACTACGAGGTCATGAGACAGGGAGTCCTCTACGGTGGTGCCGTAGTTGTCGACAACATTGTCACGACGGTCTGGATCGCGATCACGTTGGCTGTCCCGCGCATCGTGTCAGGGGTGGCACGTCGGCGACCCGGTATCGCCAGCAAGATCCGCATCGAAGCATCGCTCGGTATTCAGGATGACACGGAGTCATTGCACCCGCTCGACATCGGTATAACGCTCGCACTTGGCTTTGGCGCGCTCGCACTCTCCAACTGGCTGTCCGAGCGCCTGGCAGATTTTGCGGTGGTCCCACCGATCTTGATCATAACGACGCTCGCGCTCATCATAGCTCAGCTGCCCGTCGCGTCCCGCATTAAGGGTGCACGTGCGCTTGGCATGTTCGCGGTCTACCTCTTCCTGGCCGTCATCGGCGCGTACTGCGACCTCGGCGCGCTCGCTGACATCGGGGCACTCGGACTCAACCTACTGTTGTTCGCCAGTGTCGCCGTGTTCGTTCACGGTGTCCTTACGTACGGCGCCGCCGCCCTCTTTCGTATTGACTCGTCCATCGCATCGGTGGCCTCCCAGGCCAATGTTGGAGGCGGAACGTCGGCACTGGCGCTCGCGAGGAGCCTTGGACGCGACGACCTCGTCTTGCCGGCGGTGCTTATCGGATCCCTCGGCAACGCGCTTGGTACCTACCTCGGATTCTGGACGGCTGCGGCACTGCCGGGGCTGCTCGGCTAGCAGTATGATGTTTTCGAGACCACAGTCAGCGAAATACACCGCACTCGCGACGGCCGTACTCGCAACGTGGGCTCGCGTCGAGCCAGCCGGGCCAACATCAACTGGTCACTCCGGTTGT
>JANQRN010000110.1 GCA_028284545.1 Rhodothermales bacterium
TCAACGTTTCGACAACGGCCGCCTTCGTTTGCGCAGGTGCCGGCGTGACTGTGGCCAAGCACGGCAACCGTTCAGTGTCATCTGAGTGCGGGTCATCAGACGTTCTGGAAGCACTCGGCGTGAAGACGACGCTCAGGAGACGCGGAGTGGAACACTGTCTGGAGGAGGCGGGCATTGCCTTCATCTATGCACCCTATTTCCATCCCGCCCTGGCCCACGTAATGCCCGTACGTCGGGCGCTTGGCGTCAGGTCGTTTTTCAACATTCTCGGGCCAATCTGCAACCCCGCCGGGGTCAAGCGTCAAATGATCGGCGCCTTCTCGCAGTCGGTCGCGCGCACGATGGGTGAAATCCTTATCCGTCTCGACGCGGGTAACTTCATTGCCGTCCACTCACACGACGGGATGGACGAGATTTCCATCTCAGCGCCGTCCACGGCGTATACCTGGAGTAGCGAGGGCCCGCACGACAGGATTGAAGAATCGACTGTTGATCCCGTGGAGTTTGGTATCGGACGCACGCCGTCGACACGAATTCGCGGTGGCACACCCAAGGTGAATGCACAGATACTGACCAATGTCCTCGAAGGACGTGAGGGTCCACATCGAGATATTGTCGTCATCAACTCTGCGTTTGCGCTGGCAACGAGCGGGCGGTTTGACGACCTCAACGCGTGCATGCAGGCCGCCAATGCGAGTATTGATTCCGGCGAAGCACTGAGCAGCCTGAACCGTCTAATCAAAGCATCGAATTCGGCACCGGACGATGAGTGACATCCTCGACGAAATCGTAACAAATACGCGCGACCGAATTGCGCGGAGCAAGGCCGCAACCGACACGACGATGCTGCGGGCGATGCCTGCGTATAACGCGACGCGACGCGGATTTGTGGACGCCCTGAGGGCTCCAGGCATCTCGATCATCGCGGAGCACAAGCGACGTTCACCGTCCAAGGGCACTATCAGAGAAGACATGACCCTTCGCGATATCGTGCTGGCCTACGGCCGCGGCGGTGCGGCAGCGGTCTCGGTCTTGACCGAACCTGACTATTTCGGTGGCTCCCTCGATGACCTGGCATCAGCCCGAGAACACAGTTCCCTCCCCTTGCTACGGAAGGACTTCATCGTTGATGAGTATCAGCTCCACGAGGCGCGAGCCTGGGGTGCAGACGCGGTGCTCTTGATCGCGGCGGCACTCGAACCCTCCAACCTGAACGATCTTCACGCCGCGGCGCGAGACCTCGGGCTTGATGTACTGGTCGAGGTCCACGAACCGGAAGAACTGGAGGGACTTGACCTTCAGAAGATTCGAATGATCGGCGTCAACAATCGCGACCTTCGCACGTTCACTGTTGATCTCGCAACATCGGAAACGATCTTCCCGCTGCTGCCCGCTCACACCCTCCGTGTGTCTGAAAGCGGCTTCCACACTGCAGATGACGTTCGTTTCGCGGGCAAGATAGGCGCCGATGCGGTCCTTGTTGGCGAGCGACTGATGAGAGATGCTGACCCCGCTCAACTCATAACACAATGGCTGAACGCCGGCGTCGAGGTGCTGGGGCAGCCGAAGTAGTACGACGAACGAAGGACAATCCAACGGTGAGTATTCGACGACCACTCTTGAAGATCTGCGGCATCACGCGACTCGAAGACGCGCGATACTGCGCCGCCGCGGGGGCCGACTTCCTCGGGTTCATACAGCATCAAGCGAGTCCGCGCTACGTTGACCCAAACCGCGCAAAGGAGATTATTGACTGGGTCTATGGCGCCAAGGCAGTCGGCGTTTTTGTTGACGAGGACATCGCGACGGTCAATCACGTGGCAGACCAGTGTGGCTTTGCCTACGTCCAGCTACACGGGGATGAATCCCCCGGGTACTGCGCCGAAGTGGATCGGCCGGTCATCAAGGCGCTTCGGGTGAGGTCAGACTCAAGTCCCGAGCAACTTCAGGCGTCCGCCGCCCGGTACGCGCCCGTAGCCGAGTACCTCCTGCTTGACACGTACCACCCGAATGCCCACGGCGGCACCGGTAACCCGTTTGACTGGGGCGTTGTGGAGAACCTTGACCTTGGGCAGCCCTACTTCCTCGCTGGAGGCATTTCGCCGACCAACCTATCGGCAGCGCTCGCAGTGCCCGGCCCGGCGGGTGTCGACGTTTCCAGCGCTCTCGAGAGCAGCCCAGGTGTGAAGGACCTGGATCTACTTGCCGACTTTTTCGAATCGTTTGATGCAGCAACTGATAGACAACACTCCTGAAGTCTCTGGCAGATTTGGCCCCTACGGCGGTCGGTTTGTCCCGGAGGTTCTCGTACCCGCAGTAACTGAACTGGAGGCGGCGTATCGCGACGCGATTGCTGACGATGCGTTCCGTCAGCAGTACCGGGACCTGTTATCGACATACGTGGGCCGCCCAACGGCCCTCACGCCGGCACCGCGTCTCTCCTCGGAGCTTGGCGTCGAGGTGCTTCTCAAGCGAGAAGATTTGTGCCACACCGGTGCACACAAGATCAACAACGCGATTGGCCAGATTCTGCTTGCGCAACGAATGGGCAAGACCCGGATCATTGCCGAAACAGGTGCAGGCCAGCACGGCGTGGCAACAGCGACCGTCTGCGCGCGCTTTGGGATGGAGTGCGTCGTCTACATGGGTGAGACAGATGTCGAACGGCAACATCTCAACGTCCTCCGGATGCAGTTGCTTGGAGCCACCGTGCGCCCGGTAACCAGTGGAAGTCGAACGCTCAAAGACGCGGCGAACGAAGCGATTAGAGACTGGGTCGGCAATGTCGACTCGACCCACTATATCATCGGATCCGCAATTGGCCCACACCCCTACCCCAGCATGGTCAGAGACTTCCACCGAGTAATTGGAGAAGAAACGGTCGAGCAGCTCGTCGCCTCTCACGGCCGTTCAGCCCCCGACGCGGTGTTTGCATGCGTTGGCGGCGGGTCCAACGCAATCGGGATTTTTTCGGCTTTCGTCGAAAATCCTGCGGTCCGACTCTTTGGGTCGGAAGCTGCCGGCCATGGAATCGATACAGACCAGCACGCGGCGAGCCTGACCCTTGGAACGCCCGGTGTGCTGCACGGCTTCGTGAGTTATCTACTGCAGGACTCCGACGGCCAGGTGCTACCAGTGCACTCGGTATCCGCAGGTCTCGACTACCCGGGGGTTGGTCCGGAGCACGCGTTCCTGAAGGACTCGGGTCGCGTCACTTATGCGGCGATCACCGACAGGCAAGCACTGACTGCCCTCGCCATGCTGTCGCGCCTCGAGGGGATCATCCCGGCCCTCGAGACAGCGCACGCTTTTGCGCACCTGGTAGAGGAGGCACCAAGGCTGAGGGACCAACTTGTAGTAGTCAATTGCTCCGGGCGCGGAGACAAAGACATGACCACAATCGCCGAAGCCTCCGCTGAATTCGAATAATCAGACCATGAAGCCAAGCCGGTTGAGAACGGTACTCGAACGGAAACGTGCCGCAGAAAAGAAGTCAATGGGCATCTTTCTTACCTGCGGCTACCCGACTATTGAGGACACGCTACCGCTGCTCGAGGGCATCGAACGCGGGGGCGCTGACTTCATCGAACTGGGCATGCCGTTCAGCGATCCGCTTGCTGAAGGCGTCAGCATTCAGCATTCCAGCGAAGTCGCCCTCGCCAACGGTGTGACGATAGCCGGTGTGCTCTCGACCGCCGAGGCCTTCTGCGCCAGTTCCAAGACTCCCCTGGTGCTAATGGGCTACTACAACCCGCTGCTGCAGTACGGGCTCAGCAACTTTTGTCGTGACGCCCGGTCTGCTGGAGTAGCGGGCCTCATAATCCCTGACCTTCCGCCCGAGGAGGGCCAGACGCTGAGGTCGGCCGCATCGCAGAACGAACTTGACCTGAT
>JANQRN010000246.1 GCA_028284545.1 Rhodothermales bacterium
TCTCGCCGACCGATTGCTAGCTAGAAGTTACGACGACCGCCGTCTGCGCCATCGTGCTGCCCGACGACACCGTAACGAAATATACGCCAGCCCCAACTCGTCTGCCGCTCGAACTCCTCCCATCCCACACAATCTCCTCGATTCCCGAAGCGGCCGACAGCGCACCCAGACGCGCCACCCGCTCTCCGAGCGCATTGTACACCTCAACCACCGCTGGCAGCGGCTCAGCCCTTCGATAGCGAATCGTAACGGCGCCACTCGATGGCTGCGGGTACACGGTTTCGATCGTCAGCGGAGAGCCTCCGGCCGGCTGCTCGACGCTTGTGTCCGTAGCCGCGCTGTACTTGTAAACCCACTCTCCCACGGCGTACCCCAGGGTGTCTCCGAGGAACCGGAAACGGTTAACCCGTCCGTCGATTGTCGAGAACAGCGACCACGAATCCCCCGCCGCTGAACTCACCGACGTGGTCCCGCGGCCACCAGCCCAGCCGACAGAATCGGATACAAACCCGATTCCCTGGAGTCCAAGCCGTTCAACCGAGACCGGTATCTCCAACTTGGACCACGTGCTGCCGCCGTCTGCCGTCTTGTAGATCTTCGCTGGGGTGTTCGGGGCTGAGCCGATGTACCCGACGGAGACGTATCCGACGAACAACGACGGGAAGCTGATCTTCCAGCCCCATTCCGAGCCCGGCCCGTCTGATAACAGCTGTCGCCGCCACGACGTGCCTCCGTCGTTTGTCACGAGAATCACGGTCCGGCTGTCGCTGCCAAGGTTGCTCGACGAACCGCCGACGGCGATCCCCTGATGAACGTCGAAGAAATGCACGTCCACGAGCGTACCGGCAAACCGACTCAGGTCGAATGACTGCCAGGTCTGACCGCCGTCCTGTGTGCGAACGAAGACCGCTGGTCCGTCAAACCGACCAACCGCGTAGATGTAGTCCTCGTTGACGACAGAAATTCCACAGATGCCGTCTACATCTGGGCCCGATATCCGGTCGCTGATGTCTGCCCAGGTCGCCCCACCGTCCAGGGTCTCGAACAGCGCACTGCCACGCGTCAGCGTTCCGACGTAGCCCCGGTCTTCATTGACAAATCCGACGCTGCGAAAAGCTCGCCGCCCTACTCCCGGCAGATTTCCGTTCACCTGCTTTGTCCACTGCGAGCCGCCGTCGTTCGTACGGTGTATGTCGCCCGATGTGCTGACCACCCAGCCAGTATCCGGGTTGACAAAAAAGACATCGTCGAAACGGGCCTGGAAGCGCCGGGGACCATCCTCCAATCGGGTCCACTGACCCACCGCAGCGGCCGCCTCGGTCGACGCAAACTGGGCCGCGCTGTTGTCCGTCAGCGCCAAGACCAGGACCAGCGCAAAGCCGACGATCCGCAAAACGCGGCGTGTACTTGTATGTGTCATGACGCAGTAAACGAACAACTGATGAGACTGGAAAGTCCTATCGGACTACTACGAACGACCGCCAGTGGCTCTCACCGCTCGCCAGAACACTCACCCAGTAGGTGCCTACCGGCAACTGAGGGGGCAGTATGACCCCGATGGATCCCGCGCTAGTCGCAAACGATTCAGCTCCTAGCCTCCTACCAAGCAGGTCGTAAACCGCGACACGCACGTCCGAGGGTGCCGACGCCGCAAGGTCGAGCCTGATCTCATCAGTTCCAGCGGCTACAGGGTTCGGGTACGGCTCCCCTACTACCACGCGACTGGTTACCGGTCGATCACTCGCCGTCGATGCGGCCTTGAACCAATAGATATTCCCGTTATATCCAACTACGAACACCTCGCCGCCCTCGTCGCGACCAAATGACGAGATGTTGAACCCGAGATCAAACAGTTCATCCCGGTCGAAGCCAGCCCCGCTTTCGCTCAGCGACCATATTCGACCATCGACATAGTCCGCGAAAAGGTACTTGTCGACGAGCTGCGGCGCTCGCGACCCGGCATACACGTAGCCGCCGGTAACGGACCTACCCAGCGAATGCGGGTACTCTGTGACGGGCAGTTCGAGCCCGGTCTGATCACATCCGTTTGCCGGCGAGTGACAGTGCGTCGCCTCCATGATTGGCCAGCCGTAGTTCTTGCCCTTCTCAACAATGTTGACCTCCTCCCACCTGCCGTTGCCGACGTCGGCGAGCCAGAGTCTACCTTGCCCATCAAAACTGAATCGCCACGGATTTCGAAAACCATACGCCCACATCTCTTCCCTATGACCGTCTGTATTTCCGAAAAGAGGGTTGTCGGAGGGGATCTCGTAGTCGGCCGAACTGTCAGTGACATTGTCCACGTTCAATCGAAGCACCGATCCCAGCAGCTCGGACAAGTCCTGGGAGATCGGCGGTGACTGCCCACCGTCGCCCATCGAGATATAGAGCATTCCGTCTGGCCCAAACGCGATCTGGCCCGCGTTGTGGTTGGTCTCCGGTTGATCTACCTCGAGGATGACCCTCGAGCTGTCCGCGTTGGCCTGATCGGGGTTGCCCGCGTCTACCCGATAACGTTCCACAACCGTGCGACGCGGCGAACCAGCCGTGTAGTTGACGAAAAAGTATCCGTTCTGCGAGAAGTCGGGATGAAACGCAAGACCAAGCAGGCCCAACTCGCCACCTGCGACGATCTTAGCACCAATATCCAGAAACAGTGATGCTGCCCCAACTGACTGATCGTTGTCAAACACGTAGATCCGACCCGTGGTCTGCTCGACGACGAACAACCGGTCGCTACCGTCTCCAGCGTTCTGGAGATCTACCGGGTTGGCGAAGTTCAGGGCCGGAAACGCACGCTCGATTTCCAGCGTTTGGGCGGAGACGTCCACCGTGACCGACAACGTCGCGACGAACATGGACGCTACAACAAACGCCACGTGCGCCACCTTCAACTCAACGCTTCTACCCATCTACTCCTGCCGCTTTAGCTACTCAGAACTTCCCGCGCGATTGCCGCTACCTGCTCAGCGGTAATCCCAAACTTCTGGAAAAGGTCCTCGGCCGGCGCCGAGGCCCCAAATCGGTCGATGCCGACCGCGCGGCCACGACTGCCGACGTATCTGTCCCACCCAAAGGTCACGCCGGCCTCAACCGAAACCCTCGCGGTGACCTCTGGCGGCAAGATGGTATCACGATAGTCTCTGGGTTGACGCTCGAACAGCTCAAAGCACGGCATGCTCACGACCCGCACTTTCGTCCCATCAAACGTGAGCGCCTCGGCAGCCTGTAACGCCGTCGCCACTTCTGAGCCCGTCGCGATCAGAATGAGGTCGGGGGTACCGTCGCAGTCTTGCAATACGTATCCGCCGCGATCGACGGCCGCGCCTGCGACGGTTTGCTCGAGGGTCGGGACCTTTTGTCTCGTCAGCGAGAGGACGGTAGGCCTGTCAGTGGTCTCCAGTGCCAGACGCCAGGCGGCTGCGGTCTCGTTTGCGTCAGCCGGCCGGATGAACTGCAGGTTCGGGATAGCGCGAAGCGCCATGTAGTGTTCGATCGGTTGGTGCGTGGGTCCGTCCTCACCAAGCCCGATCGAGTCATGAGTCATGACATAGACAACCGGCAGATCCATAAGCGCCGACAAGCGCAACGAGGGTCGCAGATAGTCTGTGAAGACGAGGAACGTCGCGCAGAACGGCCTGATGCCGCCGTGGAGCATCATTCCGTTGCACATTGCGGCCATCCCGTGTTCGCGCACTCCGAACCGCATGTAGCTGCCAGAATCCGCGCCGGCGGTCATGTCCTTTCTGCCACTGATGTCTGTCTTGTTGGATCCTGTCAGGTCTGCGGATCCGCCGACAAGGTTGTGAATCTGCTGGCCTATTGCGTCCAGAACTTTTCCGCTCGAGGCACGGGTCGCCATCCCATCGCCCGCGGGGAACGAAGGGATGACGTCTTGCCAGTCTGAATCGAGCCGTCCAGACGTCCAGCTCTCGAATTGCGCGGCGAGCTCTCCGTGATTCTGGCGGTACCGTTCGAATTTCTCGGTCCATTCGGATTCGCGGGCACTTCCCAAAGCGGTGGCATTCATATCGGCGTAGACGTCGTCAGGCACCTCAAACGGAGCGTGTCCCCACCCGAGCGTCTCACGCGCTAGCGCCACTTCGTCGTCGCCCAGAGGTGACCCATGCGCCGCAGCCGTGTCCTGCTTGTTCGGACTACCATATCCGATGACCGTTCGAATGGCGATCAAGCTCGGTTTGTTGACCTCCTCTTTCGCCGCGCGAATCGCTTCCGCGATCGCGACCGTGTCGTTACCGTCACCCACCGACTGCACGTGCCAACCATACGCGGCAAACCTGGCGACGACATCTTCCGAGAACGTGAGCTTCGTGCTCCCGTCAATCGAGATCTCGTTGTCATCGTAGAGAACGACGAGTTTGCCGAGACCGAGGTGACCGGCGAGCGAGGCCGCTTCGTGGGAGACGCCCTCCATGAGATCGCCATCCGAGGCGATCACGTACGTGTGGTGGTCCACGATGTCAAAGCCGGGACGATTGAAGTGCCCGCCAAGAAACTTTTCAGCAACCGCCATCCCCACGGCGTTGCCAAAGCCTTGTCCAAGTGGGCCGGTTGTGGTCTCCACCCCCGTCGTAACAAAGTTCTCGGGGTGCCCGGGCGTCGTGCTCCCCATCTGCCGAAAAGACTTGATGTCCTCGATCGTAAGGTCGTAGCCGGTGAGGTGCAGCAAAGCGTACAGAAGCATCGATCCATGGCCCGCCGACAACACAAAGCGGTCACGATCAAACCACTCCGGATTCCCCGGGTTGTGCTTCAGAAAACGCGTCCAGAGCACGTGCGCCATCGCAGCACAACCCATGGGCATACCAGGATGGCCGCTGTTGGCCTTCTGAACGGCATCAATCGCCAGGAAGCGAATCGCGTTGATGGCGAGCGTAGCGCGGTCCTCCCTGAGGGCCTCTTTTTCGAAGGGCAAAACAGGCATGTACGAACTTGTATTGGGTTTGCTAGGAGGCTTCGTCAATCATTTGCGACAGGCAAGCGATTGAGCGGGCGCTGCTCTCGGTGATCCGCCCGTTGATCATAAGGGTAGGCACGACGTTCACGCCGGCTTCATACGCGACCTGACGATGCCGCAGCATCGTACTGCGGTACATCTGGCTTTCGATTCGCTTCTTCAACACATCGAAGTCGAGACCAATCTCTGCGCTAATCTCCTCCATCGCATCCATCCCGAGGCCTCGCGGATTCTGACGCTCGAACTGCGCATCTAGCATCTCAAAGAACTTGCCCTGCTGAGCGGCGATATGCAGCGCTTCGACTTGGAGGAAAGAGCCCCTACCAAGCGCGAACGGCCGGAAGACAAACCGCGCCTTGTCACCCAGGGAATCTGCCGCAGCCTTCATTACCGGGTGAATCGTCTTGCAATGCGGGCAGTTGGGATCAAAGAACTCGATGACCGTGACCGGAGCATCCGGGTTTCCCAGCGACGGGTCACTAAACGTAACCCAGGACTCGTGGTCTTTCACGGGCTTCTTCGAAGAGTCGTACGCGCATACCATTGCACTGGCGACCGGCGCTGCGGGCACGCCGGCCGGTGTTGCGGCGGCAGAGGCCACCTGCTCCTGCGCAGCGGGCTCGTGTGCCTCGAGGTTGTCGAAGTACAGATAGTCGGCTCCCGCGATTACGGCCGTCAAAACGGCAAGCCCCACCAGCAAGGAGGTCCGCCGGAAAACTGATTCGTTTGCGTCTGTTGCTGCCATGGTTCGCTTATCTGTTACGCTACGAGTTGTTAGTGGAAACCATTTATTGCCTATCGGATCCTTACCGATCGCCGGCCGACCGAGTCGACAGGTCAACTGCCGACACAATCGCTAGCAGGAAGACAATCGATGCCGACGTCAGGCAAAGCTTGCAGAACTCGCCCAACTGGAAGTACTGCACGTACGAAAGATACGCGGAGTACAGAAGGCCCACCCCGATCATCAGCCATCTGATACGCCTTGTCCTAACCGCAGTGCCCGCGTCCTGTCGGATTGCCAAAAAGCTCACGCCGGCCAGCGTTACGTAGAACAGCAGGCCCCAAACAGTGTTTGAGACGCCCAACAGCTTACCCGCGTCCGACTCGATGACGGCTTCGCAATTGAACGAGGACTCCACCTCTTCCGGCGCCGAAAAACCAAAGCACCCGCGATCAAATCCGCGCCCGGTCTGAATGAAGAGGTGAACCACTACAATGATCCCCAACAGCGCAAGCGCGTAGTACAGGAAGTCAATCAGCGGACGGGAGGTTGATCGCGAGGCCGGTGCAGTGTTCTTCGGCGGATTCTGCTTTTGCGACTTCTGCCTTTCTGCACGCGTCTGCTTCTGCCTGGTTGATGTGCCGGATTTCTTGGACATGGGCCCGCTGAGCGGTAACTGTTACGAGGGAAGCAAAGGTACGGACTAAAAGGGTTTTGGCCGGTGTACCAGCAACGAAACATGCTGCCTGCGCGGCTTCCAAGGGACGCCGTAAAGCGTACCTACTCGTGGATCGCGCCCTTTCACGATATCCTCGCGGTCCTCGTCGAGCGAAAGGCGCGCGCGCTTGCCCTTGATTTCGGCGCCGTCCACTCAGGCGAAGACGTGCTGGAGGTCGCCGTCGGCACGGGTCTGTCGTTCGTGAAACTCGTCCAGCAGAATCCGGGCGGCACGACAACCGGCGTGGACATCACACCAGCAATGTTACGACGTGTACGACGTCGTCTGAGGGGGCGCACCGGAGACGTTACCATCCGCGAGGGTGACGCTTATGCGCTGCCGTTCCACGCTAGTCGATTCGACGTGCTACTGGACTCATACATGTTGGACATGATACCCGAAGCCGATTTCCCGGTAATCCTGCGGGAGTATCATCGTGTACTCAGGCCCGGCGGTCGACTCGTGCTGTGCAACATGGCGGTTCCGCGATCGCTGCCGCAAGCGATGTGGGACGCGATCTACAGAATCCACCCGCCACTACTTGGCGGCTGCCGGGGAATCTCAATTGAACCCGTACTTGCGGAGTGCGGATTTGAGGTGCATCGCCAGGCATTCGTTTCTCAACTCACATTCCCGTCAGAGGTGTTGCTCGCTTCGAGAACAGACCGTATTATCGATCTATGATCTTGATTTCGCGAAATACCAGCTGGGCGTCGTGGTGGTGGTCTCCACCTGGCAGCAGGCAGTTCGCGAAATCTCGCAAGCGCTGACAGTGCGTGCGTGATTGTAGCCCCGGCCCGCTGCCTCTGGTTGCGGGCCTTTTTTTGTGGACTACCGTTTTCACGAGTTTCCTCACCGGCCTCCAGAAAAACAACAGAATGCGTTTTCGAGCGATGACACGCGACGAGTTTCGTTCAGCGGTAACGCGGGCGCTGAGCGATCACGCGACGGCTTCAGTGTCCGTCTTTCGCTACCTGCCTGCCGACCTGCTCACGCCGGTGTCCGCGTTCCTTCGGCTGAGAAGCGGAAGCCGCTTCTCGTTTCTTCTCGAAAGCGTCGAGGGCGGAGAACAACTTGCGCGTTACTCGTTTATCGGCACCAACCCATCACGCGTGGTGAAAGCCCACGGACCGCATACCTTCGTTGAGCAACACGGCGAAGCGCTGGAGCCGGCGAAGACGGCAGACGGAAACGTACTCGAAGTCCTTGCCCGCGAGGTGGCAGACGCGCACCTGCTACACGACCCGTCACTTCCGCCATTCACGTCGGGTGCGGTTGGATACATGGGCTACGATGTCGTGCGACTCTTCGAACGACTTCCGGACACGCCGCCGGACGATCTTGAGCTTCCCGACGCAGCCTGGGGAGTATTTGATTCGGTAGTAGCCTTTGACCACGCCCGCCAGGTGATCGTGGCGATGACACGCGTTGGCGTTTCGCGTTTGCAGGATGAACAGACTTTGAACGGGGAGTTCGAGCGTGCAATGCGCGAACTGAACGGCATTGCAGAGACCCTCGATCGGGGTGGGTTTTCGATGCCAGAACCGCTGTCTGTTGATCACCATGCGATGTCCCGATCAACTACGCAAGAGGCATACGAACAGTCGGTCGAAAGAGCACGAGAGTACATCCGCACCGGAGAGATCTTCCAGGTCGTGCTGTCGCAGCGCGTCGATATGCCGTTCGCCGGTGACGCGTTCAACCTGTACAGATCTCTTCGACAAACGAACCCGTCTCCGTATCTCTTTTACCTCGACATTGATGGCACTGCGGTAATCGGTTCGTCACCAGAGTCATTGGTCCGTATTCAGGACAGCCGTGTCTCCACAGTACCGATCGCGGGCACCCGCAGGCGCGGCGAGACGCCAGAGGAAGACAAAGCCCTCGCGATTGAACTTGCGACGGATCCGAAGGAACTCGCTGAACACGTTATGCTCGTCGATCTCGGGCGGAACGACATCGGTCGAGTGAGCGCTCCCGGGACCGTTGCAGTCGAAGAATTCCAGTCGGTTGTCCGGTATTCGCATGTAATGCACCTGGTGTCTCTCGTTGCTGGCAGCCTGGGCGACGAGCACGACGCAGTTGATGCCCTTCGCGCCTGCTTCCCCGCGGGAACCGTCTCGGGTGCACCGAAGGTGCGTGCCATGGAGATCATCGACGAACTCGAGCCACGCAGGCGCGGCCTATACGCTGGTGCGGTCGGATACCTCGACTTCAGCGGCAACATGGACGTTTGCATTGCCATTCGCACCATCGTCGCGAGCGGCGGGCATCTCTATATGCAGGCCGGTGCCGGCATCGTGGCCGATAGCCGACCCGACCTGGAGTGGGAAGAAACTGAGAACAAACTCCGCGCGCTGCTCGCCGCAACGATCGTGGCCGCAAAGGGTTTTGCAGCCACATGACCAGTATCTTTCGCCTGGCAAATCGCGATCAAAACGACACTACGGCATGATCAAGGAACTATTTCTGCAGAAAGGATGGGCCGGGAAGACGATATCCCGGGAAGAAACTGTCGAACGCCTGAACCCCATCGTGAAGCAGCACATAGTGCTGAACAACGACTACGCATTCGTCGTGAAGAACCATCCTGATGATACGCTTCGATCCGAGATTGCTGCCGGCCAGAAGATTGCCCGTGCAAACGTCGGCAAGCTGTGCGAGACGATCTACAGCTGCGGTGGCGTAGCGTACACGGGTGTCGATCTTGAACCTGATAGCGTCGACCTGGGCCGCGACGACCGCGCGATGCTCGAGGCACTTGTCGCTGGTGAGAAGCAGCTGCTGGAGTCCCTTAAAGACGAAGGCGACATCGAGCACCAGATGCGAACGCGCGCGATTCTTGGCGCAACCGCGCAGTCGAGCGAAGAGCGCGTTGCGTTGCTCGACAGCGTCCTGCGGCGAACGCGATAACCTCGAACTGGAACTGACCTGAATGCCCCACCCTCCCTCTCCTGACACCGTCGTCGTGTCGGGTATCCAACCGTCGGGTGTCCTGCACATCGGGAACTACTTCGGTGCGATCAGACAGCATATTGATCTGCACGCCCGACATCGGTCATACTACTTCATCGTGAACTACCACGCGATGACGACCGTGCACGATGCAACTGCGCTGCGACAGTATAGTCTCGATGTCGCGTTGGATTATCTCGCGCTTGGCTTCGACCCGAGTGCCTCATCGCTCTTCGTTCAGAGTGACGTGCCCGAGGTCACCGAACTCGCCTGGATCTTCGAGACGCTGACGCCAGTCTCTCAACTTGAAAAGGCCGTCGCCTACAAGGACAAGGTGGCGAAGGGTCTCTCCGCGAACGCTGGCCTCTTCAATTATCCACTCTTGCAGGCCGCTGACATCCTGATCTACGGAGCGTCGCTGGTTCCGGTTGGGGCAGACCAGAAGCAACACATAGAGATCACCCGGGATGTCGCCGCCCGCTTCAACCAGACCTTCTGCCCGGACGACCCGGTGTTCCCCATTCCGGAGCCAATGATCCTTGACGAAGTCGCGATCGTTCCAGGACTGGACGGACGAAAGATGTCCAAGAGCTACAACAACACGATAGGCATCTTCGACGAAGGCAAGGCGCTGAAGAAGAAGGTCATGAGTATCGTGACAGACTCGGCGCCACTGGAAGCACCCAAGGACCCTGACGCGGACAATGTTTTCTCATTGATCAAGCTGTTCGCGACCGATGAGGAGCGTGCCGAAATTGCGTCAGCGTATCGAGCCGGCGGCTACGGATACGGACACGCGAAGAAGGAGCTTCTCCGGATGATCAGCAACACCTTTGCCGAACACCGCGAGAAGCGCCGCGAACTGGAGCGACGCCCCGACTACGTAATGGATGTGCTGCGCGACGGCGCCTCCCGCGCTCGTGAAGCCGCAGATACGTACATGCGGCGGGTAAGGGAAGTTACCGGGCTAATTCGGACGCACTAGCTGGGGCCATGATTCTCGTTATCGACAACTACGATTCGTTTACCTACAACCTGGTCCACATCGTCTCGGCGACTGGCATCGAGGTAGTCGTGCGGCGAAACGACGAGATAACGGTCGACGCGGCGCTTGGTCTAAATCCCACCGGTGTACTGATTTCGCCCGGGCCCGGCAGGCCCGAGTCGGCGGGGATCTCCATGGAGCTTATCCGCGCCGCGAATTCGACTCCTGTCCTTGGCGTCTGTCTGGGTCATCAAGCGATCGGGCAGGTTTTCGGTGGCTCAGTCGTCGTCGCCGAGAAGCTCATGCACGGCAAAACAAGTGAGGTCTCTCACGCGAACGAGGGTGTCTTCCGCGGCCTCCCGCAGCCCTTTACGGCGACTCGATACCACTCGCTCGTGGTCGATCCAGCCACAGTACCCGCGGAACTCGAGATAACCGCAACTGCCGACAGAGATGTCATCATGGGCCTGCGACATCGGACGCTGCCCATCGAGGGCATACAGTTTCATCCCGAGAGCATCCTCACAGAACACGGTCCCCAGCTTGTTCGCAACTGGCTCGGTAGCCTCAACGAAGGCGTCGCCCCATGAATACACTCCTCAAGAAAGTAGCGGCGCAGGAGACGCTGTCAGAAGAAGAGGCTGCGCACGGGATGCACTTGATGATGACGGGCGAGGCATCAGCTGAACAGGTCGCTGGCTTTTTGCTCGGACTGAGGGCTCGGGGCGAAACAGTCGACGAGTTGGTCGGCCTAACGCGCGTGATGCGCCAGTTTGCAGTTCCCGTGACGCTCACCGATGAACATGCGATCGATCTCTGCGGTACGGGTGGCGACGGTAGTGGCACATTC
>JANQRN010000257.1 GCA_028284545.1 Rhodothermales bacterium
TGACCCATCAGTTACTTCCAGAAAGGCTGTATAGAGTCCATTGTTCAGGTACGAGTAGTTGACGTTCGCGCCGTTCTGGCTCTGCCCGTCGCCGAAGTACCATGTGTAGGTCAGGGAGCCAGTCCCACCGGTCGCGGCACCGGAGAAAGAAACCAGCAACGGCGCGAGGCCATTCTGTGGAGTGGCGGTCGCCTGCGTTATGGTCGGGGCAGCAATGTCGTACTTGATCCGGTGCAGCCGACCCTGCGCAATATTGACCCAGTAGATCGCGCCATCCATTGGGTGCTGCTCGAGCGCTACGATTTGTCCTGGGCTATTGTAGAACAGGTTGTCGCTCGTGACGACGGTCGGGTCCTGCGAATCGAACGTCAGGTACCGGATTTTCTTGGTCGCATAGTCACCGTAGAAGTACGCCTCCTGGTAGTTCGACGGGTAATTGCCACCACGATAGACGAGCCCGCCAATGATGGACCCCGCCTGAGGGGTCTGGTTTGCGTGCGCGTAAGAGAAGATCGGCTCTTCGTACAACGATGTGTTGCAGAGCGGGAAGTGTACCGCGAGGTTCGGATTCGAGTAGGGACCCTCGCAGTATGGCCAACCATAGTTGACGCCGCCGCCCTGTGTAGTACGGGCGAGGTGGAGATCCTCCCAGGAGGTCGCCTGCACGTTCCCACCGACCTCTGAGATGAAATACCGATCAGTCGCGACGTCCCATCGAGAGCGGAACGGGTTTCGAAGGCCGTAAGCCCAGATGTAGTCGTCATTGCCACCTGGTCCATCGACAAACGGGTTGTCGTTGGGGACAGTACCGTCGGCGTTCATGCGAATGACTGAGCCGGCTGACTCGGTCAGGTCCTGTGACCACTGTCCGTCAAACTTGTCGCCGACGGTGACGTAGATCTTGCCATCCGGGCCGAAATCCAGCGTCCCCCCGAAGTGGCAACAAGAGAAATACGCGCCGTGCCCGTTGTCACCGTCCCACTTCTCGCGCCAGAGTACGCTTTCGCTGGTAATGTCACCGCGGCTCGTCGTGCCGCCCGAGTTCTCCAGGTGTGAAAACCGCGACACGGTCGTCAGTTCTGGAGTCGCTGGTGTGTAGATGACGTAGAAGTAGCCGTTGCTGGAGAACGAGGGGTCCAGCGTTATGTCCAGCAGCCCGCGCTCCTCACCAGAGTTGATATTTGTCAGCGTCATGTAGACTTCCGCTGTCGGATTGCTGACGCTGGGGTCTATGATCTTGATGGCACCCCCTTTCTCGACCAGGAGCATGCGGCCGTCGGGAAGCATGCCCATCGCGATGGGCTGCTGCAGTCCGCTGATCACCGTCTCTTCGGTAAAATCCGTGGGCTGTGCCAGTACAGTCGGCGCCGCCATCGCGAGCAGAGCAAGACCGAGTAGTCCCGAGATGAGTTTTGACGAACGTCGACTACTGTGGTGGAGTGAGTGCGAGATCATTTCTACAGACTTGATATTGCGCGAGACGTCTGAACTGCGACGACGTCACGAAGTTTACTTGCGGCTCCATGTCCACGGACATATTGCTGGTCGCCCCCGCAACCCGCTTTCCGGAGCTAGTGTTCGCTGCTTCAATCTCGCAAGTCGATTGCCCCTCAGGACTGCGGTCCATAACGCAGAGGTCCGTGACACAGACAACCCCAAGACCGACTCGCGAACTACTGTTTTCAGCGCGTTCTAAAGCACGAACGTGCCATCCTAGGCCGGAGAACCCAGCGTAGATTTGGCACGAATATACGAAAAAAACACGCCCTTAAACCTAGCATTTCCCAATTCTTGTGCCAAGAGGGCGAATTCCGGGTTTTCCCCACACCCATCACGGTAGACCGCCCTGAATGATGCCACGGCGTTGTTTTTCCACAACCAACGGTGCCCGGCGCAACGGTCATTGACCCCGCAGGCCGCAATTGGCTTCTCACAGTGCGTATCGAACGCTGTCTCAACGTGCGACACGCTCCCATAGCTGAACTGGGCGTCCAGCTTCATTTCGCACCGCCCGGGCCGATGCTCAAGGAAACAGATTTCGAATCACTCCCAAGTCATTCTGAGGTGCTCCTTCTGTGGAAGATTTGCTCCAGCAGGCGCTGAGTTCCGAGATTCGAAGCCTTCTCTCTGAGCGGCTGAGCCATATCAGCCTGCACTACCCGAGACTACGAGCCGTGCTCCGTCGACCCTACGGACAGCCAGAGCTGGACTTGCTCAGGCGGGAGGCAGCAATGTGCACGATCCTCGGGCTGGAGAACGCCGCGATCCTCATGATCACAGACCTGCTGAAATCTGCCGAGTCTATTCAGGTCGTGAACAATGAGGCGGCCGCCGAAATCACGCGGCTGCACGAAGCGCGCAACCCGGAGCTCCTGCTACTGGCGGTCGACGCCGCGATCCGAGCCTCGCTGAATTCTGATCAGCTACCGGGGATAGACTTGTAGACGGCCGCATTGCCTTTGCCGTCGAAGGCCAGCACATCGTACGCTTGGACCCGCGGGCCCTGCTCCATGCCCGGCGACCCGATCGGCATTCCGGGAACTGCTAGTCCCTTGACCTCAGGCTTTTCCGTAACCAACCGGATGATCTGATCCGCGGGAACGTGACCCTCGATCACGTATCCGTCGACTAGCGCCGTGTGGCACGACTGCAGTTGCCGGTCAACTCCGTTTGTGAGCTTGATCTGACTCAGGTTCTGGTGGTCGTGAACCTTGACCTCGAATCCGGCCGCCTTGACGTGTTCAATCCACTTGGCACAGCAACCGCAGGTCGGCGTCTTGTGCACAACCATGACGGGGTACCCGCTGGACTCTGCGGACTGACAACCCGACCATCCACCCAGGAGGGTCACTGAACATGCTAGCGTTGCTGCGAGAATTGCACCTGATTTGAATCTCGTCATTGCACCGATTCTGTCGATTGTGTCGATTGCGGGTGGCCATCCCAGACTGCGCACCGTAGGTATTTGTCCGATACGCGTTCGCGGCCTCGCGGGTCCCCATGTTGACTCGTGGGCCCCCATATTGATCGGCGCTATCTGTCGATCAGTCAATTCCTTTCCAATTAGTACCGCAGAGTTCCTCCAGGACGGGCTGCGTATCGGCACCAAGGCGT
The DNA here is from genome assembly GCA_028284545.1 of Rhodothermales bacterium. GTDB lineage: Bacteria > Bacteroidota > Rhodothermia > Rhodothermales > JABDKH01 > JANQRN01. The sequence goes on from JANQRN010000257.1 coordinate 3,115, forward strand.
GGCGGCGGCGACAGCGAGGCATGGCTTGAGGCATCCTGAAAAACCGCCTGCCGCAGTCCGCCCGGCCCGCCATTGTCAGCGACCGCAACCGCCTCTCCATAGCGCGCGCTGAACACTTCATCGAGCCGATTCACGGCACCCGCCGGAACCCCCGCTTTGTTCAACGCCTCAAGCAGCTCGTCTCTCGGCATGCGAGCGATTGCCCGACCGAGAAGGTGTTCGAGTGCATCGCGGTTCGCGACGCGATCCCGATTGGTCACGAAACGGGGATCATCTGCATACTCCCGCTGATCCAATGATTGGCAGAGCGCCCTGAATTGCGAATCGTTGCCGACCGCCAGGACCAGCTCGTCGCCACCGAGCGCAGAATAAACAGTCCCGTAGGGCGCGATATTCGGATGTGCTGATCCCTGGCGCTCCGGCACGCGGCCCGTGGCAAAGTAGTTCGTTGCCTGGTTTGCCAGAGCAGATACGGCAGATTCAATCAGGGATACGTCCACCACACTTCCACGACCACTCAACTGGCGCCGGAGCAATGCCAGTAGCAGTCCCTCCTTCAGCTGGTGGGCCGCCAACACGTCGGTAAGGGCGACCGGCATCTTCACGGGCCCTGAATCCGGAACCCCATTAATGCTCATGAAGCCGGACTCGGCCTGAATGACGGCGTCGTAGCCAGGCCGGGGGTCTTCCCGTCCGTAGCCGGTTATCCGGCCGACCACCAACCTCGGATTCCTTCGCATCAGCTCTTCAGCCCCAAGACCGAGTCTTTCTGCTGAGCCTTTGCGGAAACTCATCGTTACGATATCTGCCTGGTCGATCAGGCGCAGTACGCAGTCGCGCTCGTTGGCGTCTCTGAGGTCCAGCGCGACGGATTCCTTACCGAAGTTGCAGCAGGCGAAGTAGGCGCTAATTGCACCGGTCTTCTGCCCTGGCGCCCGCCACGATCGGGTGACATCACCGCCGGTCGGGTTTTCGACCTTGATGACCCGCGCGCCCAGCTCGGCAAAGAACTGCCCTACACTGGGGCCAGCGAGAACGGATGCAAGCTCTACCAGGAGCAAGCCCCTGATCGGCTCATGTCCCGACTGCGTCATCTTCGTCGATTCGTATTGAGAAACTGAACGCTGAGCCGCGGTCCGGAGCGCTTTCGATTTCAAGTCTGCTGTCGTGGGCACTCAGAATGTGCTTCACGATGGCAAGCCCGAGGCCGGTCCCACCCTGCGAACGCGACCGACTCGTGTCGACACGATAGAACCGTTCTGTTACGCGCCCGAGGTGTTCCGCGGCTATCCCAATACCGCTGTCTGACACCGTAACGCGTACGGTCTCGCCAGACCGTCGGGCCGCGATCGTCACGTGCCCGCCCTCGTTTGTGTACTTGACCCCATTCTCGGCCAGGTTCAACAGGACCTGACGTATTCGCCCCTCATCGGCATGCACACGTGGGAGCTCTTCTGTCACTCGAGACGACAGTTTGATGTTTTTCGGACGGGCACGCGGTTCCAGCGCTTCGATGACCTCTGCGATTAGGGGCTCGAGCTTTACGCTGCTTGCCTCCATCTTCAATTCGCCTGTCTCTATTTTCGCGATCTCCGAAAGGTCACTCGCCAGATTATCGAGTCGAATGGCGTTGCGAAGTATCTTCTCGACAAACTCCACTCGCACCTCCGTCTCGATCGCGCCATCGAGAAGTGTTTCCGCAAAGCCGTGGATTGCGAAGATTGGCGTCTTCAATTCGTGCGAGACGTTACCCAGATAGTCTTTTCGATAGTTCTCGATCCGCGTGAGATCGGCCATCTGCTTTTCGAGCGCGCGTCCCGTGTCGACGACCGCCCGCTGCAACGAGGCCATGTCGCCAGTCTCGACCGAGGCGGCGGGAAGGGATGAAAAGTCGCGCGTCTCGACCCGGTGAAGCAGGCGGACTACATCTCTGACCGGCCGGATAATCATTCGAACCGCCAGTGCATAGGCAACGAACGCCGTTGCGAGCGGAATCGCTACGATCAACCAAGGCGCAATGCCGTCAACAGAACCTGTTGCCCGAAGCAGGAACAGGAGGACCAATAGGACCGCGCCGATCGCCGCGGCAAGCTTTACCGAGTCTCTGTTGAGACGCATCTGGCGACTACTCCCTGAACCGATACCCGACGCCCTTCACTGTCTCAATGTAGTCCATCCCAATCTTTTCCCGGATCTTCCGGATGTGCACATCGACGGTACGATCCACAACAAACACGTCGGCGCCCCAAACTTGATCGAGAAGCTCACCACGGCTGAACACGCGCCCCGGGCTAGCCGCAAGGAAGAACAACAATTCAAACTCCTTTCGGGGAAGTTTGAGATCCACACCCCTGCCGTCAACCTCAACCGAAACTAGATATCTCTCGCGATCGATGACGAGTCCGTCATGTTTCAGTACCGTTCGACTGCCACCCGCTTCAGACCGACGCAGTAGCGCCCTGATCTGACTCATTAGCACGGGCATCGCGACCGGCTTCGAGAGGTAGGTATCAGCACCGACATCGAGCCCCTCGACGTGGTCCGAATCACCGGATCTGGCGGTGAGGAAAATGATCGGCACGCCCGAGAGTCGAGCATGTTTGCGGATGACTTTGCAAACCTCGATGCCATCCATCTCGGGCATCATAATGTCGAGCACGATGAGGTCGGGCGTCGTCTCTTCGGCAAGCGACAACCCCTCATGACCGTTGCTCGCGAGTACAGGCGTGTATCCGCTCTTGGTAAGGTTGTACTCGACGAGTGACCGGATGTCTGCCTCGTCGTCCACAACCAGTATGACGGGACTGTCGGCCATCCAGAAATGATAAGGCCCGCCGAAATCGATTGCATTACCGGTGTGTTACCTTACTCTCTACTCTCACCGCTATCACCCTCTTGGCGGACGATAATTCGATGAAACACCGTCTCGCCAGTTCGAAGCATCTCGGCTACGTACGGGATGCACAACTCGCAATTCTGTCCGAACTCCAGGTGGTCTTTCAATTCAGCTACGGTACGAATCCCCTCTGCCTTCGCCACTTCTGCCATCTCGGCGAAACGACAGTCGTAGCACGCGCAGCGGTCAATGCAAATCGGCTTCACTGCATCTCCGTGACGAACTCGATGTGCGATGGCGCGACGCCCACTGTGTACAGCGCGGTCTGCACACCAGCCCGGTCGTGAACGGTGACCGTCCCACTTGAGGAAAAATCTGGTACTCGGGCGACGTACATCAGGCGCTCGTTTGCGTCGTACGCAATTGCGCCGATGGGGCCGCCCGCCAGCGGGCCGAACGTATCGACGATGGCGTTCGCTCCGGTGTTGATTCGCATCACCTTGTTCTGGTCAATAACCACGTGAAGCTCCTGCTCCTGTTCGGAATAGTATGCGTCCTGACCTGGCCCAGCCGTCGAGATTCGACCGGTTAAGGGGAAGCGCGCAACCTCACCGTTCGTCGCGCCGTCCAGTACGACAACCTCCCCGGGAGTCTCTCCGATTACGTTGAAGTTTGCGTCGAAGAGGACCTGTCCCGTGCACAGCACCCACAGATCTGCCTCGCTATCCACAAAGAGTGAACGCGGACCGTCGCAGCCAACATCAATCGTCGCCGAGACCTCTTCAGTGACGGTGTCGATAACGGAAAGCGTGCGGCCCGCACCGAATCCGTGGTTTGCGATGTACACACGACCGCCCACGATTGCCAGACCCTCGGGGTTGTTTCCCACGTCAATAGATTTGACAATACTGCCAAGCGAGAGGTCTACAATGTCTACAGTACCGCCGGTGAATCCGGAGGAATACAGGTTGGTCACGTAGGCGGTATTTTGATTCAGCGTCAACATATAGCGCGGGCTCGTGAGCCCCGACACCTGGCCAATCCGCTGACCCGACGACGTACTGTGGATGTCGATCCGGCCACCGGTATTGGCGACTACATGGAATGTGTTCTCGTTAAGCTCGAGACTCTGCACGATACTTGACAAGTTTGACGCGATCGTAGATACGGTTCCGCCGAGAGGGTCAATCATCATCACCGAACCGTTGCCGTCACTGAAGTTACCCTGGTTTGCGACTAGTACTCCGCTGGTCGTAGTCGTCTCGGTCGGATCCGCTGAGTCACATCCGCCGAGTACGGTCGCGAAGACAGCGAGAAAGAGCGGGTATTTGAATCGCCAGAATCTCTGCATAGTAGTTAGTTCAGCTTGGTCGAAATTTGGATTCGCATGTGTCTTGGTGGCATCGGGTATCCGGATACGATCTCGTATTCAACGTCGCCCACGTTCTCAATTAAAAGGCCAATCGTAGTGTCGGCGACCCTGGAACCGAACTGATACGCAACTGACAGGTCTACCAATACATGCCCCGGAACTGACTCTCTGGAATCGACGGTTATGAACCGCCGACTGGTCCCCTGAACGGATATGTCCGCAGAGGCCGATCCGACCCGAACACCAAGGATCGAGCTCGCCGTGTGCGTCGGGTTATACCTGAACACGCGGGGCGCGCCCGTGGAGACGTCGCGGGCGCGTGTCAAGGAGTAGCCGACGTCGACGTTCAGCCCGCCTCCCCGAAACGGAATCGCACGAGACGTCGAAGCCTGCACGCCTACCGACCTGGCCCTTCCGACGTTTATGGGGCGCCACGTATTTCGACTGTCGGGCTCCCAGCTAATCTCGTTTCGCGTCTCGCGGGCAAAAACAGCGAGGTCAGCGGTCTGGCCCGTCTGGTGCCATCCTGCTCCCATTTCGGCTGACCAAGAGGCCTCCGGCAGCAAGTCTGGATTCCCCGACGCTCCGGCGCTCCGCCAGTACAGATCGTTGAAAGTTGGCATTCGAAACGCACGGCCCAGAGCAGCTTTCAGGACCACCGGCTTTGAGCCCAGTCTCCGCGTGGCGGCCAGTCGTGGGCTCGCCACGAACCTGGGATCCGCCCCGCGCACATCGAAGGCGTCCAGTCGAATCGAGGGGTGCAGGGTTGCTCCGCGAAAACCGTACGTGGAAGCGGCGCCTATCGAGACGTTGTCACGCGTGGCGTCATCCTGCAATGAGGGGTGCGATGCGACAAATCGCTGGTACTCCGCGAACGCGAGGGCACGGTTGCTCACGCTCCTTCTGAGTGGGATAGTCGCCTGCCCTTTCATGCCAACGCGTCCTACCGTCCCGAGGTCGTCGATCTGCAACAAGCCATTCGTGTATCGTAACCTGCTTTCCTCGACTAGTCCGGCGAAGGTGACGCCTATCTGGCCCAAGGTTGACTCCACTGTACCGGTGAGGCGAATCAGGTCGTCCCGCTGCCTTTCGTCCTGGGACTGGGCGCCGGCAATCCCGGGAACGCCGCGGCGCGTAGAACTGATAAGCAGGCGCCCTTGCGCGGATACATTGTGGCTGGCGTAGTGCGTGTGAAGCTGGAGCCCCGAGTCGCGGCGATCTCCGTTCTGCCGGCGAGCCGACGTCGAGGGAAAGCTTGCGCGATCTGTAAACGGGAAGTCACCATCGGTGCTCGCGACCCGCGCAACGCCGCCGACCGCGAGGCGGCCGAGCCGCACCGCCGTCGAGACAACGCCGGAGCGTTCGCCGAACGCGCCATATCCAAGGGTCAGCGATTGGCCGACCGTTCGGGCATCAACGCCCTCCATGCGAACTACGCCCGTGATTGCATCGGAACCGTACGACGCCGATGCGCCTCCGCCGAGAAGCTCGACGCGGGAAAGGAAGGCCGCCGGCAACGAGCTCAGATCGATTTGGCCAAGTTGCGCGTTGGTAAGCGAAAACCCG
>JANQRN010000260.1 GCA_028284545.1 Rhodothermales bacterium
CAAAAGCGAGGATATCCAGATCAAGCGTCCTCGGAGACCATCGTGGACGCTCGTGTGCCCTCCCCGCGATCTGCTCTAACTGGCGACACCGATCGAGCAGTCCGCGCGGCGCGAGCGTCGTCAAAACCTCAACGACCGCATTTAAAAAGTCGCCCTGCGGCGGTTGGCCGTCTAGCACCAGGGCTTCTGACTCGTACACCGGTGAGCAGGCGGTCACGATGACGCCCTCCGTCGCGTTCAGGGACGCTATCGCCTGAGACACAAACTTCGCGCGATCACCGAGATTTGATCCAATCCCCACGTAGGCCGTCGTCGCTTCGGCGTCCGACTTCTTCATTCTGTCTTGTTTCCAGAAAGGCAATGCCGCGCCCTCGGCAGGATTCGAACCTGCGACACCCGGTTTAGGAAACCGGTGCTCTATCCCCTGAGCTACGAGGGCAACAGCCTCAATTTACGTCAGCTTGTTCTTGCAGGCGCCGCTAGATATCAACAGCACGCTTCTTCAAGAAGAAGACGCCTTCCCGGCCCGACGTGACGACGATGACACCGCTCTTGAAGTACGGGTAGTTGCTCCAGGCCCCAAGTACAGGTGAGTTGTCGTTCTTGCCGTATGGGACCGTGTCGAAGTGCCCGATCTCAACGGGATTCTCCGGGTCTGTTACATCCAGCAATCGCAGCCCAGCCGAGTAGTTCGTCTGGTACATGAGGTTGCCACGAACGTACAGGTTGTGGTCGATCGAGTTGTGGTCTGCGATATACTCGTTTGCGACGACCGGGTCATCCAGATCCGTCAGGTCGAGGATAAGCGTGCGCGTGCCTTCAACAAGGTTTGACACCTCGTCTCCCTCATCGTTGAGGAAGAAGTACCGATGATCCTCCGTCAGCCAACCCTGGTGCGTGTACGCGACGTTGGGGTAGTCGGCAATGGAGATCGCGCGGGGATTCTCTTTGTCCGTTACGTCGGCTATGGAGAGCGCACTTCCGTTCGAACTCAGGCAGATCTCGCGACCGTCGTAGTCGGCGTCTGGGCCCCTGTACACGACGCATTGTGCATCGTGTGTCGCTCCCGTCCCGCGACCCGTGCGGATGTCGGCAAAACAACCGGCGAACGTCGGGTTTACGGGATCCTGGATGTTGATCATGTGGAGCGCGCCCCCGCAGGTCTCGCCACCCGAGTCGCTTCCAACGGCGTATGCAAATCCGGTCTCTTCGTTTATCACAATGTTGTGGGAGCTGTAGATGCCTTTGTAGAGGGCCGTCACCTCGAACGTCGCCGGCTTGTCCTTCACGTCACGGAGCTGCGTGAGGTCGAAGATCTGCATGTGATGGGCGCCCGCTCCGTCAGACACGATGAACGCGTGGTTCTTGTAGACCTTGATATCGCGCCAGATGCTCTGATTGGCCGTGCTCGTCATCGGCAGGTTGCCGAGATAAACAGGATTGTACGGATCCGACAGTTCGACGAAGGACGTTCCGTCCGTTCGACCTACTATCGCAAACTCGCGACCGGAGTCTGGGTCTTCCCAGCCCCAAACGTCATTTACCTGGATGCCGCGTTTTGCACCCACGTCATCTCGGGAGAGGAACGAGAGCATGTCCACCTCACTGCATCCGAATCCCTCGGCTGCTCCTTCCTCACACTCAACCATTCCACCTGTCACCGAGGCGAACTGCCCTGAGTTGTTGATCAGGCGATCGCCGACATGCAAGTCATCTTCGCGCATCACTACCGGAAATGCGGCACCCTCGAAGTTGTCGTGCCCAACGGCGCCGACAACAAGCAGGCCTTCACCGCCACCGAGCGCAGTGCCAAAACCACTGCGGAACTGCCGCACGCCTGGAGCCAGGAGATCCAGCGTCGCTCCGTCCACACTTCCGTACAGGTATACCGCACCTTCGCGCTCTCCAAATCCCGGCGCGCCAACGGCCATGGAATTGCCGAACCACGCGAGAGCAGACCCAAACATCTCGCCGCCACTGGCTGAGGGAGCGCTGAGACGTCGATCGAAACTCCACGTCCCGTCCTCGTTATTGCGCTCAAACAACGCGACGGCGCCCATCTGACGATCTCGACCCGGCGATCCTACGGCGATCCTGGAATCGTCAGCCGCTAGAAGCGCCGATCCGAATCTGTCATTCGTGTTGGGTGCCGGCATTTGCACTATGTCCTCTTCCCATTCAGAGCCGTTGTAGTCGAATACAGAGACGCTTCCGGTGCGCTGGGATGCGCCAGGCGCGCCTATGACGATGCGCTCGCCCGCCGCCGCCACGGCGCTGCCGAACCCGGCACCGCGCGACGTGTCGGCCGAGACAAGCGTCGAATGCAGACTCCACCCGGCAGACCCCTGCGTGAACACCTGGGCCACGCCATGGACATCGCGTCCACCTGGCGCACCAACGATCAATGTCTCCCCCGAAGCGTCCACTGCGCTGCCAAAACGCGCGTGCTCAGACTCGAGCACGGCCGACCGCGACCAGGCGCCACCGGCATCCTTCCGGAATACAAAAACCCGCTGGACTTCAGGCGCGCCGACAAAGAGGTAGCTACCGCTAGCGGCAATGGCGCGGCCAAATCCGTCAGCGTCACCGGATCCTTCCCACGCTTTCAACTCAGCGGCCTCCTCCCAGTGGCCGGCCTCGTCTACGTTGTAGACGAACACAGAACCTGGGAGCAAGAGGTTTCGGCCTTCGCCAATGAAGACCTGAGAACCGTCGACATCAATGGCAGCGCCGTATTGAAGCGCATACTGGGCTGCCACGGGCGTAGCGGTAGCGAGGACTCCGGCGATCGCGAGAAACACGAGCGCTGGTGCAAATCGTGCAGATGTGGTCATGGTCCTGTAACGTCTGGTGATAGTGGAATGTAAAATCTTTTCGGATAGCGTCCGTACTTTCGCCCCTGGCCGGCCGCTATCCCCACTAAAGCCGAAACTCCTTGAAACCCTCCTCGCCGCCTCGTTCGCGGAAACCCGTCTGGGGTTGGGCGCTCTACGATTTCGCTAATTCGTCCTTCACGACGCTCGTAGTCACATTTATCTACTCGGCGTACTTCGTGCAGGGCATCGCGCCAACGGAGAACATCGGAACGGCGCAGTGGTCGACCGCAATCCTGATCACCGCTCTTTTCGTAGCGCTCACCTCGCCGATCCTCGGCGCGATTGCCGATAGCGGTGGGTATCGGAAACGCCTACTGGCGATTGCCACGACCCTGACGATTCTCGCCACCACGGCGCTGTTCTTTCCGCAGGAGGGCCAGGTGGTGTTTGCCCTCACGGTATTTGTCGTTGCGAACATCTCCTTCGAAATGGCAAACGTTTTCTACAACGCTTACCTGCCGGACATTACATCGCAGGCCACGATCGGGCGCGTATCAGGCTACGGGTGGGCGCTTGGTTACGTGGGCGGCATAGTCTGCCTATTCGTCGCGCTTGTTGGCTTCGTCCAGGCCGACGTGCCGTGGTTCGGATTGTCAAAGGACGGTGGCGAGAGCGTTCGCGCAACGAATCTCCTTGTTGCAGCATGGTTCACCATCTTCGCACTGCCGCTGTTTCTATGGGTGCCCGATGCCAAGCCCGCGCCGCTGGGCCGTGTGGGTGACGTCGTCAAGGGTGCGTTCAGCCAGCTGAACACCACCTTTCACGAACTCCGCCGCTTCCGCCAGGTCTTTCGAATGCTGCTTGCGCGACTGGTCTACAACGACGGGTTGGTGACGATTTTCGCTTTTGGCGGGATCTATGCGGTCGGTACGTTCGGCTTCACGCTCGCCGAGGTAATATGGTTTGGGATTGCGCTGAATTGTGCGGCAGCGGTCGGCGCCTTCGGTCTGGGGTTCGTCGACGACTGGATTGGCGGAAAGAAAACTATCCTGATTACGCTGGTGGGGCTGACCATTGCGACCGGTATCGCCGTATTTGCGCAAACGAAAGTGGCGCTATGGGTTGCCGGCATGCTTCTCGGGCTGCTCGTCGGACCGAATCAGAGCGCGAGTCGCTCGCTCATTGGCCGCTTCATTCCAGACGACAAAGAGACTGAGTTCTACGGTTTCTTTGCGTTTTCCGGGAAGGCGACTTCGTTCCTGGGGCCCCTGTTACTGGGGAGGCTGACCCTGGCCTTCGACTCGCAGCGCTATGGTGTTGCGGTCGTAGCGCTTTTCTTTATTGTCGGCGGACTACTTCTTCTTCGTGTTGACGAGTCGGAGGGTATTCAGGCGTCGGGCCGCCTCGAATCTCCGCCAAACGGTTGATCCGATAATGTGCACACTCGACTCCATCATCGCGGCGTTCGACAAATGGGCGCCACCTTCCTCCGCCGAATCGTATGACAACGTCGGCCTGCAACTCGGGAGGCGTAGTGCCGAGATTCGTCGTGCGTTGGTCGCCCTCGACCTGACACCTGAAGTTGTTTCAGAGGCCGTTGCCCTTGGGGCCAACCTTATCGTCACGCACCACCCACCGATCTTCAACCCGGTCCGTGCGATCCGGGATGATGACCTGGTGGGCGCCATGCTCTTACAACTTGCCGAGCACCGAATTGCGCTGTTCGCAGCTCACACGAACCTCGACTCGGCGTTGGGCGGCGTGTCTTTTGCCCTCGCGGACGCGCTCGGGTTGCAAGAGGTGCGCTTGCTGGCTCCGCAGAGCGGGACGAGCGTAAAGATCGTGACCTTCGTTCCCAGAGACTCAGCCGAAGCCGTGCACGAAGCGATGGCCGTTGCGGGAGCGGGCCAAATCGGTGAGTATAGCGCTTGTGCCTTCCAGGGCGCCGGCACAGGGTTGTTTCGCCCGGGCGACAAGGCGAACCCAACGATTGGGGTGGCCGGCAAACTCGAGCGGGTCGACGAGCTACGTCTCGAAATGATTGCCGACAAACACCTCGTCAGAGACGTGCTTGCGGCAATGAAATCGGTCCATCCCTACGAGGAGGTCGCGCACGACATCGTCCCGTTGGAGAACCAGTCGACTCGGACCGGGATGGGAGCGGTAGGCACCCTGCCCGACCGAATGCCTCTTGCCGAGTTTGTGCAGCACGTCAGCAAGCAACTGTCCGCAGCCGCTGTGCGGTACGCCGGTGATGATGACCTGGCCGTCTCGCGGGTCGCGGTATGTGGCGGCTCGGGCTCAAGCCTGATTCGGCGCGCACAGGCTCGTGGCGCGGATGCCTTCGTTACCGGGGACGTCTCGTATCATCGGTTCTTCGAGTCGACGGATCCGGAGGGACGCGTCGGCATGGCAATCATCGACGCGGGACACTACGAAACAGAGCGACCGGTCGAGGCTACCATTGTCGCCCGGATGCAAGCTGAGTGTCCGTCCGTCGAGTGGACGCAAACGAGCTGCCGTACCTCGCCGGTACGAGCAGGCTAGCTCTGCGGCGAACAAAGCAAGAGTCTGGAGGTAGTAAGGGGTTCGACTGCACCAGCCGGACCCCATTCAGCATTTCAGGAACATGCCGACAACGACCGAATCATCGATTAGCGATCAGCTAAGATCGCTCATACGACTCCAGTACATTGACACGAAAATCGACCAGCTGAAGAAGCTGCGCGGCGATCTCCCGGAGGAGATTCGTGACCTCGAGGATGAGATTGCCGGTCTGTCCACTCGCATCGAGAACCAGAAGAAGGAAATCCAGGAAGCCGAGATTGGCCGCAATCAGGCTGAGCTCGACATAAAGCAGAGCGAGGACCTCATCAAGAAGTATGAGGAGCAGCAGCTGCAGGTGCGCAACAACCGGGAATACGACGCACTTACGAAGGAGATCGAAGCGCAACGTGCGCGTATCGCCGAGGCGCAGGCGAGAATCGAGGCCATCGACGGGAGCAAAGACGAGCGTGTAGCGACGGCGGAAGAGGCGGTAACGCTGCACGACGAGAAGGAAGATATCGTCGCTGCGAAGCGCAAGGAACTTGAAGAAGTCCTTGACGACACAAAGGCCGAGCAGTCGGATCTCGAGAAAACGCGCGAAAAGTACGCCAACAAGGTCGATTCGCGATATCTCCGCGCCTACGACCGCCTGCGCACCCGTGTTCGTGACGGTCGGGCCGTTGTCAGCCTCGAACGGGGTGCGGCCGCCGGCTATGCAGTACCGCCGCAGCGGCAGGTCGAAATCAGGCAGCGAAACAGGATCGTTGCCTGCGAGCACACGGGCCGAATCATTGTTGATGCCGAGCTGTTCGAGGAAACGGCCGGCTCTATGGCCGACTAACTCGTTGGTCGGATCACCGCGTCGCAGCAGCGGCGAGGAAAGTCCGAACACCACAGGGCGCCGTGCTTCCTAACGGGAAGGCTCTTTCGAGAGACGGCAAGTGCAACAGAGAGCATTCCAGCCGGTGGTGGCGCAAGCCGCCTCAGGTGATGGGTGAAATGGTGGGGTAAGAGCCCACCGGCGTCCCGGGCGACCGGGGCGGCCAGGCAAACCCCACGGGGTGCAAGGCCAAACATGCGCCACTCCTTCGGGATACGGTGGCCCGCCTAAATGTGGCGCGGGTAGGCTGCTAGAGGCTGTCGGCGACGGCAGTCCCAGATAAATGGTGATCTCGCCCGAACGCCGCGTCGGCAGCTACCGGGTCAGACAGAATTCGGCTTATAGATCGACGAGTGCCGACACACGGATGGCGGCCCGGGGTACCGGGTCGCCGTCTTCCTTTCGGGCCGTCGCTACGCTGGCGCGCCGGACTCGACAGTCCTACTGGTTGTCATCAGCGGGCGGCGGCGTGTTCGTCGGCGGCGCCACGGGAGTCTGCACCTGCTCCTGCGCTCCCTGCTGAATGATGCTCGGTCCCGTGGTACCACGATCGATGGCGAAGTTCGTGGCGATGCAGAGCAAAATGAAGACCGCTCCAAGCACCCAGGTCGCTTTCTCCAGGATGTCGGGAGCCGTACGTGCACCTAGTACCTGTTGCGTCCCACCTGCGGCGATTCCGGCCAGTCCGCCACCCTTTCCGCTCTGCAAGAGAATGATGAGGGTCATCAGAATGCCGATGAGCGCGATGACTATGATGATAAACGTAAACATGGCGTAAAGATGCCGACGAGAGGTTGGTGCACGGAAGATAGTGCCGAACGCGCTATGCCCCGCGTCGTTCCGCCGCCTTCAGGTGGATGGCTGCAAGCAACAAGGCCGTCGAACTCTTGGCGTCGTCGATTTGACCATTAACGACGGCGGCGACTGCCTCATCGAAGGGCATACGGACCGGCTCCACAAACTCCCCTTCCGCCAGCTTCTGTTGGCCGCGGGTCAAGCCATCCGCAATGAACAGGTAAATAATCTCGTTGCTGTAGCCAATGCACGGGTAGATTGCACCAAGCCTGGAAACGGCGCCCGCCACCCATCCGGTTTCCTCCTGCAGTTCCCGCCGAGCGACCTGTTCGGGTGATTCCCCCGGGATATCCAACTTTCCAGCCGGTATCTCCAGGAACTCCTTCCCCGCCGCGAACCTGAACTGTCGGACGAGCAACACCGACCCGTCAGGGAAGATTGGTACCACGGCGGCAGCTCCGGGGTGGTCCAGCCACTCCCGCGGCCCTGTCGTGCCGTCAGGCAGTCGAACGGTGTCCCGGTACGCGTGAAGCAGCGCACCGCTGTACACCTGTTCGCTACTGATCGATTCTTCTTTGAGGTCCATTCCCAAACATAACATGTATCGAGCCAGCAACCGATAATGCCGCCGTCTCTGCCCTCAGTCGGCGCTCGCCCAGGCTCACAACCTGCCACCGGGCGGCCAGGGCCTCGGCAACTTCGGCGTCAGTGAATCCGCCCTCAGGGCCCACGAGCGCGGCAAACCGGCGCCGCGTTGATTCTCCAGGATTCGCCTTCGCCGACCCGGATAGCATGTCCACGAACTGCGAACGGGCGGGGGCACCTTCGTGAAACAGGAAGCCACCAGCTCCCTCACGAGCCAGCGCGGTGCCGAACGAAACACCAGTCTCAATACTCATGAGTCGACTCCGGCCGCACTGCTTCGTTGCTGATCTGACGATTCGCTCAAGACGGCTGACTGCACGGCGTGCGACAACCGCTCTACTTGTCTCAACCAACACCAGGGATCCCACTCCGAACTCTACCAGTTTCTCGACCAATACCTCCAATCGATTGCGGCTCTTGAGCATAGCACAGTACATCAAGAGGTCGTACGGGGCTTCTCCAGCGTCGCGTTGCGTTGACGTGATCTCGCAGACAAGCTCCTGTTTGCTCACCCTTAACACGCGCACGGTATATGCGCCTCCAACGCCATCAACAACTCGCAGTGGCGTTCCCTCCTTTGCCCTCAGCACCTTCACCGCGTGCGCGGCCTCGTCGGCCACCAGTACCAGTCGGTCATTCGCAACCTGTTCGGGGTCGACGAGAAAGGACGTTGTTCTGTCGATTCGTCGCATCGACGCTTACAACGCGAACGACAACCCGACGTGGACCTTGCCATTCAGCGGCCCGTCGTCAGTATTCATCCCGTAGGTGGCGTTCATTATTCCAACCGCGGTATCAAATTGAATTCCGAGACCAAAACCCGGATGAAAGCTACTCGACGCGTCTGTTGCCGACTCAACGTAACCCAGATCTCCGAAAACGAACGCATACGACGCCGCATCGATGACGATCCGGATCTCGGTCAGTGCGCGCGCAACGAACCGTCCGGAGAACTGCTCCTCGTTGTACCCGCGAAGCGAGTTTGCCCCGCCAAGACGGAGCAGGTCGGCGGCATCGTAACGCGACGATAGAAGGAGCCGCGCGTCGAGCCCAACGGCCAGCACCTGCCGAGGCCCCACTGAAACATAGGCCCGCCCGTTAGACGCGAGGCGCTGTTGGCTGAACCCTTCGCTCTGCGACAAGGTGTCTGCCGCAGAGACGATCCGCGCCACCGTTCGCTTCGTTCCACGTTCAAATCGCATCGAAACGTCGATCCCGCGCCGGGGGTTGGTGAGGTTATCAAGGCCTCGATATGCGGCTCCCAGTCCCGCAAACAGTGTTGATGCCCGCGGAACCCGCTGGCGCCCGCCCACGAGCGCGAGTCCGGCCTGACCCGGTCTCGTCAGCTCGCGAGACACCGTCGCCGAGACCGCCAGCGCGGCGGTTGGCCGGTATTCAATCTGCGCATCGTATGACTGTTTTCCGTAGGTCGAATCGCGCTGCTCTCCTCGAAAACCCGCGCCCGCACCAAACGCTGTGCGAAAGACGTACGGGTCTTCCAAGCGGGCATCAAGCGTGCTTACGCGACCAGAAAGACGGTCCAGCCGCATCGAGATAGTGCGTGCGCCGCCAAACAGGTTACTCAGCACAATGTGTCCATTACCAACCAGACTGCCCCGACCGGCGGAATTGGACAGGTAGCCGAGAACCAGGTCAAAACTCCCGGGA
>JANQRN010000276.1 GCA_028284545.1 Rhodothermales bacterium
GCGCAGCGGCGATTCCTGAACTGCACTTTCCGGGCCTTCATCCAGACGCCGCCCAGTGGCTGGTCGACCACCGGTCCGTTGCCGCCGTGGGCGTTGATACGCCGAGCATCGACCACGGACAATCGACCTCGTTTCAGAGCCACGTAATACTGTTCGAACAGAACATCCCGGGCTTCGAAAACGTGGCCAACGTCGACAGGCTACCCGCGAGAGGAGCATACGTGGTCGCGCTCCCGATGAAGATCGCGGGCGGCAGTGGCGGCCCACTCCGAATTGTCGCCTTTGTGCCCGATCAAGCTCCGATGGCCGGGTGACACAATAACCTTCAATATGATGCGTTTTCTCAATGTAGGCTTTGCCGCTCTGTTCCTTTTTGGCGCGTTTGTCCAGCTCAACGACCCCGATCCGTATGCGTGGGTGGCGATCTATATCGCCGCTGGGTTGGTCTGCATCCTCGCCGTCCGCCGCCCCAAGCTTCACTACCCGGCAATTGTCGTTGCCGCGATTGCGCTGCTCTGGGCCGGTTTTCTCGCTCCGCACGTCTTTGGCACCACCGGATTCGGTGAGATGTTCGGCGGTTGGAAAATGTCTGACATCAACGTCGAATACAGCCGAGAGATGTATGGCCTCCTCGTCATCGCCATCTGGATGGTCATTTTGGGGATCCGAGCGTTCAGGTTGCGAGTATCCGCCAAGTCTGACGTGGTAATGTGACCGTTTACAATAAATTGCCGATACTCATCGAATGATGTTTGAGCACTCCAGGACCTGGTTCTTCCTTCTCGTCGCCGTTGCCGTTTCGACAGATGCGGGCGCCCAGGACCGCTCGCGGTTCCTGAAATGGGCGGGACAAGACGGAAGCGCGCTGATCCGTCAGATCGGGCCCAGTGCTCCAGCGTACGTCATTCTGGGTGCCGGATTTGTGTTGCCGTCGTCGCAGATAGATGCTCCGATACTCGAACGGGTGCAGCGCGGTTACACGGGAAACACGCGATCTTATCTCGACTGGACCAACGAGCTTGGTGGCCCGAAAGCGGTCCTGCCGGTCGCCGGGATTTTCGGTGCGTCGCTGCTAACGAATGACACCCGGCTGCAGGATGCATCTTTCACCTCGCTGGAGTCCCTCGCGTATGCCGGTACGCTTACGTTTGGCGCAAAACTTCTCTTCGGCAGACATCGTCCGAGCGATGCCTCGGTAACGAGCATCTTCGAGCCCTTCTCCGGCAATTCCTCGTTTCCCTCCGGACACTCGGCCGCGGCATTCGCGATTGTTACGCCGTGGGTGTTGTACTACCGAGATGAGACACCATTGGCCTATGCCCTCTTCGCCCTGCCCGCGGGAACGGCTGTTGCGCGCATCGCGCGCAACAAACACTGGCCCACTGACGTGGTTGCGGGTTCGGCGATTGGCTTCTTCACTGCCCGTTTTCTTACGCGCAGACACATGAGTGCTTTCGGCGGCTCGTCATCCGCTCCGCGTAACCGCGTCGCTGTCGCACCGACGACCGTATTCGGAGAGCCTGGGCTGTCGCTCAAAGTGTCGCTCAACTGAATGGCCGGGAATGGAGCTCGGTATATACTCGTTTGTCGAGACTTCCCCGGATCCTGCGACTGGAGCCACGCTCTCGGCGAGAGACAGGCTTGACAACCTTATAGCGGAGATCACACTCGCCGACGAGGTTGGGTTGGATGTCTTTGGCGTCGGTGAGCACCATCGGTCCGACTACGTCTCCTCGGCCCCAGCCGTAGTCCTCGCCGCCGCCGCAGCCCGCACGAAGCGGATTCGCCTGACAAGCGCGGTGAGCGTGCTTAGTTCAGACGATCCCGTACGTGTGTTTCAGCAGTTTGCGACGCTGGATCTACTGTCTCATGGACGGGCGGAGATCATGGCTGGTCGTGGCTCCTTCGTCGAGTCGTTTCCGCTGTTTGGGTATAACCTCGGAGACTACAACGAGCTGTTTCAGGAAAAGCTCGAACTGCTGCTGAAGCTTCGCGAGGACGAAGAGGTGTCGTGGTCAGGCCAGCATCGTGCACCACTCGACCGCCAACGTGTTTTCCCCCGACCCATCCAGGTGCCGATTCCGGTGTGGATTGCCGTGGGCGGCACACCGGAGTCTGTCGTTCGAGCGGCGAGGCTCGGACTTCCGCTGGCCATTGCAATCATCGGCGGTCCTCCAGACCGCTTCGTGCCTCTCGTCGACCTCTACCGCAGGACACTGGTGGAGGCCGGGCATGATCCCGGTGTCGGCCGGGTGAGCATTAACGGTCATGGATTCCTGGCGGCAGATGGCGAGCTTGCCGCAGAAACTGCATACCCCTACTTCGCGGAAGTCATGACACGCATAGGACGCGAGCGAGGCTGGCCGCCAATGACGCGCACGAGATTTGACGCTGATCGCTCATCGCGCGGCTCTCTTCTCGTGGGCGACCCTGAGCAGATCGCCGAAAGGATCGTCCGTATGCACGAGATGTTCGGGAACGACCGCTTTCTTATTCAGCTCACGGTCGGCACAATTCCTCACCCGGAAGTAATGAAAGCAATCGAGCTGCTGGGGACGCGTGTGGCACCAATCGTGCGAGACCACGTCGATGCAAATTGAAGAAAAGATACGGGCGCTGGTCGCGGGGCGAACGGATCTCGTCGCTGAACTCCTGGCTGACGGCGTTCCACCCGACGCAACCGACTCGGGCGGTGTGTCACTCATGCAGTGGTGCGCCTACCACGGCGACGTCACCGCGCTCAGGCTCCTGGTGTCTGCAGGAATCTCTCTTGGCACGCTCGGAGACAACCTTGACTTGAACGGCGCGGCCTTTCACGGATATCCGGGATTGTGCGAGTATCTGATTCAGGCTGGTGCCGACCCCGACTATCCGATGCCGGGGACTGCTGAGGTCCCGCTTCACGCTGCGCTCTGCAAGCGCGACCGGGCGAGCACCAGCCAGGTTGTGAACGTGCTGCTCGCCGCGGGCGCAAACGTGAATGCAAAGACTACGGCCGGAAACGAATCAGGGTGCTTCATGCGTGACGTACGTACGCGAGGAGAGTCTGTATTACATCGGGCCGCCGCATTCGGGTCGCTTCAGGTCATCACTACGCTGATTCGCGCGGGCGCCGATAAAGAAAGCCGTGACGCAAACGGCGACAGTCCGCTGACGTGGGCAAGTTGGCATCTGCGTTCGCCGCGAGTGCTCGACGTTCTGTGTTTTGGCCCGCACCACATCCACCCAGAGGCCGTCAAGGCTGACGAAACCGATGGATTCTAACGTGGCGCTCGCGACCGGCACATAACCAGGCCTCCACAGTATCAGATGCGGCTCGGCGCCTTAGGCCCAGCGCCTTGCGCACCGCCGCCAACACGGCAGACTCAGGACGATAACACCACCGTGAAGTACGGTAAACATGGCTGAAATGATAAATCGAGACCGTCTCCAAGATATCGCTGGCTACGCTACAGTAGTCGTTGTTGCCGCTATGCTATCGGTGGGCGGCGCCAGTGCGCAACAGGCGTCAGTCGGGCCGACCTTCGAGAACGGACAGGCGCAGATCGTCGAGGCCTTCGCGGATAAGGAGTCGTGGATCCGGGAGGAGGTCTGGGTCGAGACCGAGTTTGACTCAGACGGCGACGGCAAACGCGACCGCGTGCACGCCTCAGTGACCCGGCAGGCGCAAACCGATTCCGAGGGACTCAAAGTACCTGTTGTTTACGGCTCTTCTCCCTACTACTCGGGAACTTCGGGCGCACGCAAGTACCTGTGGGACGTACGTCAGGAACTTGGTGAACCCTCACCCGAACGCACGAACCAACCATCGCCCAAGCGTGTGACGCGACCATTCATCTCGGATGGCTTTACAGAGGCGTGGGTACCCCGAGGTTTCGCGGTCGTGCACAGCGAGTCGCCCGGTACGGGTCTCTCACAGGGATGCCCAACAGTTGGCGGGATCAA
>JANQRN010000285.1 GCA_028284545.1 Rhodothermales bacterium
ACTCGAGATCATGGGCGGTCTGGAAGTACCTTGCAAAAACATCGGCGTGGTCGGCAATCGGTAGTCGGCCGAATATCGCTCCCCCTCCGTTGTTTACGACGACGACCACTATAGGCCGGGATGTCTGCGCGACAAGTGCCAAACCGTTGAGGTCGTGCAGTGTTGTCAGGTCTCCGAGCACGGCGAGCGTTGGACGCCGCGAACCAACCGACAACCCGTAGGCCGTGCAGATGAGGCCATCGATCCCACTCGCGCCGCGGTTGGTGGCGATATGAGCTGGGCCCTCACCCCAGGCGTAGTCATTGAAGTCGCGGACTGGGAGCGAGTTGCCAATGAGGAGGCTCCAGTCACCGGGAACCCCGCTCCAGACTGCACCCGCTACCTGCGGTCCTGTTGGTACGCCAATTGAAGTCACCGAGGTACGCTCCCGAATCGCTTCGCTGCCGCGTCGGCTCAGCGCAACAACCTCCTCCTGCCATCCTGTCCGCAACGAATGTGACCCGGCGTCAATGCGCTTCCGGGATACCTCATGACTTGCAGCCACCAGAGAGGCGGCGCTGACTTTCACACGGTCGGTGATCAATCCAAACGGATCGTACGCTAACGAGTTGAAAGCCGCGTGCACAACGCGAGCTGGATTTACTGACCGCAACCACTCCCCAATCCGCGTCGAGACCAGGCGTCCACCGATATGCAACACGGTTTCCGGCCGCGGCATCCTTTCGGGGTCGCGGGAAATAGTTTCGTCGCACAGAGTTATGGGACCAGTAGGGTCATTGCCCCGCGGAACTTGTGACGCAATGTCCGCGACAATTGCGTAACCGAGTGCTTTCGCGAACGCTGCCGCCGCTTCGGCATCTTCGCGGCGATCAAGCCGCCCGACGACTGCGATGCCACGCGCGGACTGTGTCAGCGCTGAGAGAACGTCGTCCGAAATCGGCTCGACCGGTGCTGCTGGGCGACTCCACATGGCTTGCGCGGCGCGATCGCCAACCGGATCAAGACCGGAGTCGTCCTGCCCCGTCGCGGGCTCATAGGGCGGCGCAAGCGGTTTTGCGAACTGGCAATTGAGCTGGACAGGCCCGGGGGTCAGGGTGGTTGCCGCCAGCAGGGCGCTGCGCACCACATCGACCACCGAGGAGATGTTCGAGCTAGTGTCGTCGACGCCGAGGTCAGCGAAGTATCGAACGTACGCGCCAAAGATCTCAACCTGATTAATCGTCTGGTTCGCCCCAGTACCACGTTTGTCAGCCGGCCTGTCGGCAGAAAGGACGATCAGCGGCTGAGCGTCGGTCGATGCCTCGACAACGGCAGGATAGAGATTCGCAACGGCCGTTCCCGACGTTGTAATGACGGCCGCCGGCATACCACTACCGCGAGCAAATCCGACGGCGGCAAAGCCGGCGCCTCGTTCGTCGGTGTGCACGTGCACACTGGCATGACTGTCTCGTGCGATCTGGAGAACCAGGGGCGTAGACCGACTCCCCGGGGCGAGAAAGAACGTTGTTACTCCGCCCTCAATCAGCGTGCGGATAATCGCCGAAGCTCGTTGCTGCCCGTTAGTGTGATCGGCTGCCATCGGCATCAAACACGCTGACAAAGTCGGCGAGCTTGTCTTCGATCTCTGCCCACTCGCTCGCGGCGGTTGACCCACCGACGATGCCCGCGCCGGAGTACAGACTGACCTGTTTGCCCTCCACCAATCCGGATCGAATTGCGACGGCGAATTCCGCTGCGTCTCGGCTGATCCACCCGACGGGCGCGGCGTACCATCCACGATCAAATCCTTCGAGCTGTGAGATCGCGCGCATGGCGTCCGGCGTTGGGTAGCCGCCGACGGCAGGCGTCGGATGAAGGCCAAGGAGCAAATCTGCTGCAGACACATCCGCTGCCGCTATCCCCTCGACGCGAGAAACGAGGTGGCGCCCGCGCCGAAGACGCATCTCGCTGGCGCTAGCGTCCACGTGCAACTCTGCGCACAGGGCACTCAGCGTCTCTTTGATGCTCTGCCGCACGTAGACGTGTTCGCGCTGGTCCTTCTCGGACATCAAAAGCTCCTTGCAAAGCTCCTCGTCAGCCCCTTCGGTCTCCCCGCGACGGCGTGTGCCGGCAACTGCTTCCGACCAAACGCGACGGTCCTGCAGCTTGAACAAACGCTCGGGAGACGCGCCCACAAAGGCACGCGACTGGGTCGGCGCGAACATGAAATGATAGCAGTTCGTCGTGCTTGACGCGAGCTGCTGCATGAGACCCGTAGGTGACACGGGCTGTTCGAATCCCAATATCGCGCGTCGCGCGAGGACCACTTTCCCGAGCCGCGAGGTGGAAAACCGCTCCAGTGCCCAGGTGATGTTTTCACTCCAGCCGTCGAGATCCGGCTGGTTGTCTCTGAAGACGGGCGCCCGAATGCTACCTGGACTCTCGGATTCAAAGGTGGTTTCGCGAACGGCTCGGTCGATCATGTCAGGGCGCTCCCAGTCAACCGGGCCAAGATTCATTACGACGACCGGTCCTTCGTCGCCCAATCGAATCTCGAACCGCGGCAAGACAAAGTCGAAGCGACCAAACGGCGCCCATTCTGGGGCCATCTCCATTTCCATGTCAAAACGAAGCCCCCCGTAGTACCGAGTGTCTCGGGGTGCCTCGGCGAGACGTCGGATCAGCGAATTGCCGCCGGGCACCGACCCGCCATCCGCGATTTGATCTGCGACACCCACTCCCGCAGTAATCTCGCTTTCCGTTCCGGGCGATGGCCGGCTCGACCAAAAAACCCGCCGTTGCGATGCATTTGCGGCTAGCCACGACAGCGCGAAGTTCGCGTTCGCTGCGCGATTCCCGTTTAGGCCGACGTCAAGCGGTACCGAGACGTGGACAAACCCGGGCTGCGCCGATTGAAGCAGCCGGTGGGCCCTCGACGACAGCGTGTTCGCCACGAGCGCAAGCGGCGTTGGAGTGGTAAGACAATCCTGCACCCGATCATCGTTTGACGCAGCCCTTTTCACCTCACGCCACCTCCTCCAGGTGCTCGTCGCTCGCGAGCATTTGCGGTTCGAACCGTCCCTCTACATGCCGAAGGTGCGTGATGGCCGTGTTGCGATGCAGCAGGTCCTCCATATTCTCAAGCCGGTAGTCGTCCAGAATCGAGGCCAGCAAGATGCGAAGCCAGCGGCCGTGAGTCACGACGAGGACCCTTCCACCCCGATTTTGCTCGACTATGCGCTCAACCGCTCGAACAGCTCGGCTCTTGACATCGACCAACGACTCACCGCCATCGATTTGGTCGGTGAATACCCCTTGAGACCAGCGGCCATATAGCCACTCGAAGAAGGCGGCATTCTCTCCATCATAATTCTGGCCCTCCAGGTGCCCGAAGGACATCTCCATCAAATCTGGATCAAATTCGACCGGGACTTCCGGGTGGAAAGCACTTATGGCCTCTGCAGTTTGGCGGGCGCGCAGAAGGGTACTGACATAAATGCGACCCGGAGACAGGTCTGCCAATCGCCGCGCCACGGATGCGGCCTGCTGGCGGCCCTTTTCGTTCAGCGGACAATCGATGAGCTGACCCTGAATGACCTTCAGGACGTTCTCACGCGTCTCGCCGTGCCGGACGAAGAATAGCTGGGTCTCGAGGTCGCTCAGTGCTCTGCGGCGTGTATCCGCGGTAGGTTCTGGGATGTTTTTCTTACGAGATGCCGATCTGTCGCAGGGGCCTGAGATACGACTGGTCCAGCGCGGGGTTTCCCTCTACTGGCGTCACTGGTCGATGAGAATATTGAAGTACCTGACCATCGGCGGGTCGACGGTATACGACTTAATATTCAGGTTCGCCGGGATATTTAGAATCGGCGTCACGCGACCGGTAGTGTCGCCCCGGACGAGGTCATACGGAACGGTCGCATAGAACTCGGCCGAATTCATCGCATTCTGATAGTATTCGACCGGCAATCGAAATGATACCGCCACGCGAGCGGGCTCCAGAGTAGCGACAGGCTGGTTCACCGGCGCCCCCGTCAAGCGGATGTCGACGTGCCGAACTCCCTGGGTAAACTCCGATGCAATGGCGCGAAGGCGCGTGGTGGGACGCGCAAGACGAACGAGACCGTCTAGCGAATCGGCGAGCTCGACGCGCATATCCAGGGAATCCGTTAACGACGGAACACTTACCAGCCTTGTCGGCCAGCTCTGAATCCTGTCGATTACCGACTGTGCGCCGGAGATCACAACTGAGTCGGGTGAGATATAAGGCTCGACTATGAAGGCGTGCGTGGCCGGGACCTTAAGCGCCGCGCGCAGAACGATTGGCACTCGCGTCGACACACGTTCTTCCCTGACTGGGGTGTACCTCCGAGGAACGGCCGCATCGACGCGTATGTCGCCGGGAAACGTGACTCCACCTATCTCGAAGTCCACCTCCTGAAGCGCAGCGTCGATCTCAACGACGGGTCGGTTGTAGTAGACCGGCAGAATCGAAATCGCCTCGCCTGAGACGATGTACTCGACTGAGTCAGGTGCGGGTATCGACAGCGACTGATTTGCCGGAAGGTTCACGACACGCGTCGGAAGCCTTAGCGTTACCGAGGTCGGCCGACGTAGAGAAAATGCAAGCCAAAGGAGTGCCGACAGCACAAGGCACGTGGCAATGATCCATCCGCGCCCTCCAGCATGTCCGTAGTCTTCGAAATCGGGTTTGCGCTTCTTTGCCTTTGCGGGCGCTTGTCCCGGCTTCGAGTGCTTCGCCTGTAATTCGGAGTCAGCCATTACTGGATGCTACGGAAAGCGGCCAGCAACTGTTCTTTCGTAGCAGAGGCCACTGCTCTACCGACTATCGGGAAGTCCGGCGTGCTACGCGCCAGGGCGCGCAACTCGAGGACGGTCATATCTGCGGGGTCCTTCGCTCGCCGCCCACCAGGCGACTGGAGGATGGCAACTACATCTGTGGAAGGCCTGGGGATAACATGCCGGGCGACGAACTCCCCAACACGATTTGCAGCAACCTCGCCGGCATCGACAGCGCTCTGCACCGCGGCGACCTGCCCTTCGACACGAACCGTAGCGAGGCCGGCGTCTGCGAGCTCAATCCCCAGAACGCGGACTTCCGCCGCCTTGACCATCGCGTCGGCAGCTTCCAGGGCAGCAACGAGACCACGGGTCTCGATCATACCCAGCGCAGGCCCACTGAAGGCGGTCATCAGTCGATGCCGGGAAGGATCGCTTCGACCTCGGAATGCGGCCGCGGTATGACGTGGACCGAGACCAGTTCTCCGACCCGTTCGGCAGCGGCTGCCCCTGCGTCCGTGGCGGCCTTGACCGCACCAACATCACCCCGCACAAGAATGGTGACGTATCCGCCGCCAATTTTCTCTTTGCCAACAAGCTGAACACGTGCAGCTTTCACCATGGCGTCGGCAGCTTCAATAGCGCCGACGAGACCCTTCGTTTCCACTAAGCCTAGCGCGATGCCGTAGTCGTCTGCCATGGTCAGTAACTGCCGTCGTGAGTGGGTACAATTTTCGAATATAGACGCCCCAGATCCTGATTGTCAACCAGACCGAACGGACCTGACGAACCCCAACATACGCCGAAAAGCGTCGCGTAACTCTCCTGCCCGGTAAACTCTGGCGACGACGATGAGGGGCATGTACATCAGCACAGCGGCAACCCGCAATACAAATCGGGCGGTCGGGTCTTGCGTGGCGTTATCGGCCCCGTAGTAAAGCAGGCAAACGACGACGATAACAACGATCGAGTCCTTCCAGGCGTAGCCTACGTCATACTCGCGACGACTCAGGAATGCCGTTACCATGGCAAGGAGGAAATACGACAGTACGGTTGCGACGGCGGCACCGTAGATGCCAATTTGTGGAATGAGCACGAGGTTCATCGCCACGTTAGCCGCCGCCGCGAAAACAACTGCGGAGGCGATCAGATGCGTGCGACCTGAGGCGAGCAGCGTATTCGAGAAGACTACAAAATGACCGTAGAAGAGGTAACCCAGACTGAGCGGCAAAACCAGTGGAGCGGCGGTAGGGTAACCGGTGTCAGCTGTCAGAAGCGCGGTGATCTCGTAGGCGAACAGGGACAGCGCGAGCACGGCCCAACCGGCCCACACCGTGAAGTGTCGAAAGGCGCGACGATGCAGTGACACGTCGATTTCGGATCCCGTAAGCGCCTTGACACCCACAACCCCGAACGCCATCGAGACACTCTGCACAAACAGCATGTTGAGCAAGCCACTCAACCGCGAACCCCAGTAGTACACGCCCACAACTTCTGCCCCTCTGAAGTAGTCCAGTATGTAGCGGTCTCCGGCATGAAGGATCGGCATCGCGAGACCGCCGAGTGCGAGGGGCGCACCGTACCTCAGCATTCGTTTCACCGCCGACCACGAAACAGAAAGATCCAGTCGGCTGGCCATCCCGACGACGAGTGTCACGACCGCCACAGCGGATGACAGCACGAAGGCGTAGACGACCCCGCGCAGACCCAGCCCCCGAACGGCGAGAAAGTAGAACACACCGGCGATCAGGAATGCAATCTCACTAAGCCGGGCCACGACAAACAGCGCCGCTCGCTCGCGAAGTCGGATAAAGCCGTAGGGCACTGCGAGCATAGTCTGTAGCGCGACGTAGAGTCCGTACACGCGCACAATCCCGGCATGCCCGATGTCGTCGAGTAGCCACTTGGCGATCGGCGCAGCAAGCAACCAGAAGAGACCGAACATCGCGAGGCCGGATACGGCCGTCCCGACCAGGGCGGTGCCCGGTGCTCGGGCGGCATCCGGGTCCCCGGGATCGGAGCTGAGGCGGATCATTGCCGACGTCAATCCGAGTCCGGCCGTCAGGATACACAGTTGCCCGGTTATTTCGAGGAGACCCAACTGCCCGTAAGCAGCCCGCGGCAAGAGCGTGGTGTTCAAGTACAACGGGGCCAGCAGGAGCCCGCTCGCCTTGATCACGGCGTTCCCGACGGCGTAGACTGCACTTTGCGTCGCGAGGCGCCGCGCGCCACTATCTCTTCGCTCCACGCTACTGGTCATCTAGCAACCCACCGGTCGACTCGCGAGGACCGTACGCCGCCACGATCTCTCTGGGTGCGAGACCCGACCAGCCATTGTCTCGAAGGTACAGGAGCAAATCACGGTATAACTTGACCCATGGAGTGAAAACGCCAGGGGCAAGATATTCGTTGTGAAAGAGGATGCCGATAACCCGGTCTGTGCGGTGCCTCTCCAGAAGATCGACTATGCTGCGCCAGGCTGTACCGGCGCTCTCCCGTCGATAGTACAGGAACGTTGTATCCATAATGGTAAGCGGGACTTCAACGAACTCGTACGGCCGGCGTTCGACGTGATGGTACGGCTGAAACGGCAGACCATAGCTGTGACGAAACCCGGGAGCCTCTGCGAATCCAGCACTTGCATCGAGTTGTACGCCGGCACCCTCGAGGGCATCAAATGAAGCCGGCAGCCGGTACTTTAGAAAGTGGAATCGGTTCGAGATCACCGTTGACGGAAGCTTATCGAGTTCTTCCTCGACAGACGCACCGGTGGCACTCTTGTGGAGCCCGATAGCGTGACCGCGGCCTGCGGCATCCTCGATGAGCGTGCGGGCGCCGGTGGCGCCGACGTCGTAGTCAGCGTGCGGTACGTCGTTCTCGGCGTGCTGCTCTGTCAACCAGAAATACGTCGCCCGTAAATCCGCCGCCTCCTCCCATCGCATGATTCGATCCAGGTCAGCTTTGTCGTTTCGCCGCAGCAACGCGCTGAACAGCATCCGCACGAGTGCTCCCGGATCACGCCGTTTGATGGCAAACCGCGCCTGCGTGTAGGTACTCGAGCGCAGGCTATCGATGTCATGACTCAGGAAAACGCGGGACGCTTTCGGCGGATTCGGCGACAGGCCGTCGATCCCGATTCGTTCGAGGATATTGGAATAGTACCCCGACACAACGTCATCTGAAACGAAGTCGAAACGCCGCTGCACGCTCGCGTTAAACGGGAACCGGCCGTGAGAGTCGACTGACACGGGCCTCTGATCGGCACCCTCCCACTCCTGCGCACCCGAGAGGAGATAAAATGCGGTGCTCAGATAGTCGATGGTGCCGTCGGAATTGCGAACGAGCGGCTCATCGCGAAAATACTGAGCGTGTGCGCGTATGCCGGCTTCATAGCGCCGGCCAAACTCTGGACTCACCCGAAGTCCCGTAGGGCCGATCGTAAAGTGTGGGCGGTCAGAGGAGAGCTCGTAGAAATGTCCGTGGTGACGACCGAGTGCGTTCAGCGTGTACAGGTACTCCCGTACCAGTTGACCCGAGATGGCTACCCTGACGTTCACGATTCCGAAAGCGGATAGTACTTGCGCGCCGTCGGCGTCTGGCGTTGAATTTCCTCTTCATCCTCAGCGCTCAATACCACCCTTCCTTTCGTGTTTGCGTTCGCTTTGCGCTTTACGACACGCGACAGTCTTCGCCTGGCGGGAATCGGGCGACCGATAAACTGAAACAATTCGGCGGCGACATCGCTGTTGCCGAACAGGTTCTCGGCCAGTACCGTGTGCACGCGATCTGGATGCTCCGCCTTGAAGTCATCGATGTACTTGTGTGTCTGCTCCCAGAGCCAGGCGATTTTGCCAGCACGCGACAGCCACTGCCAGTCCTCCGTTTGCATTGTCGGCCGGGAGGCATCGTACAAATTGCCGCCCGTATACCAGCCACGTGGCAGACCACTCTTGACAAACGCTGACGGATGCCTGACCAGATGTACAAACTTCGACTGCGGATACAGTGACGCAATCGCACGCGCGAAGAACGTAATCCGGTTGTTTGTCTCCACGTACCGACGATCCGTCAGGTGCGAGTCCCGGATGTACTCATAGCGACCGGCGTCGAACATGTCCCCTATCCGCTCCTGCTCGTCGGGATGCTCAAACGCGAACGTATTGTGCCACGTGAATTCAGGCCTTGGCTCGTGGACTGCGCGCAACCCGCCATCGAGGGCGAGGATTCTCGTTACCAGCAGGCTTCCAGACCGTCCCGGGTTCAGCACAAAGACCGGTTCGTGATCGAGGTGAACGCGATCAAACAGATCGTCGAATCGCTGCATGCCATCAATAAGACGATCGTCACGCAGCTTGTTCAGCCAGGCCGCATTGGAACTCAGCCAGGATGATATGATCTGTCTGACAGTCACAATTCTGCGTCAAGTGCAGGAAGGCGTGAAAGGACGGTAAGTCCGCTCGAGTGTGCAAAGTGCTCAACCAGCCAACCCTTCCGGTAAAACTGAAAATCGCGAGACTCATCGACGGTGACTTCGAGGTACTCTTCCAGCGCCCGGACAACGCCTCGCTGGTTGTCCCATCCGAGACCATACCTGCCCGTCTTTCTTTTGTTGAGCGTTGTCAGGTTGGTATCATGGAAAATGACCACGCCGCGATCGGAAACGTGAGGAAACCAGGCGGCGATCTCGGCACACGTATGCTCGTACTCGTGGCTCGTATCGATGAAGAGTAAATCGATCTCATCAAATAGCTGTCCAGACCGACAGAAGTCTTTGAAACGCTTTGCCAGACGGATGTCGTCTTCCTGGACGAAGAATCGCCGCTCGTGCGAACTGGTTTCGGAACAGTCTTCGATATCGGCACTCAGGATGTATCCTCCGCTAACATCGACGACCCGCTCGAAAACGAACGTGCTGTCGCCGCTACGTACGCCGAGTTCGACAACCGACCTGGGCGCGGCTCTTATGCCTATCCAGAACATAGTCTGCAGATTGTCGGAGATGGCGGTGTCTTGCGCCGCCATGAATTCGAGGATCTCTCGCTCCGCGGGTAGGTCGGTGAGCTGGCCCCCCTGAAATTCATGCGCGGGGACCACGCTATTGTAAAGCCTGGCAGCGACTCCCGCCGCTTTTCGAATGAGTTGCTTGTCGCGCTTCATTACTGAAAGACTAGAAGATCAAACGATCCGTTAATGACCGGACCAATCGAGACTGGAGAAGGAAAGACCAGCATAATCATCGTCACCTACAACGCCCTTGACTATGTCAGACAATGTCTTGATTCGGTCCTAAAGTACACTGCGCCGAAACATGAGATTGTTGTCGTCGACAACGCCTCCGATGAGCCAACACGGATGTTCCTGCAGGAGACTGCGCGGCAGCATGCGATGATACGGCTCATTCAGAATGAAGAAAACCGTCTTTGGAGTCCAGGCAACAACGACGGACTGCGAGCGATGTCGCCTGACTCGGAGTTCGCCCTACTCCTGAACAGTGATACGAAGGTCCTCGGCCCTGCGTGGCTCCAGAAGCTGCAGGCTCCCTTCAGGTCTTCGCAGAAGATAGCTGTCACGGGCATTCAACATAACTTCGTCCCGATAGCGCCGATGTACGGGGCAATCGACGGCTGTTGCTTCATGTTTCCTCGTCAGCTATTGACTGAGGTCGGGTATCTCGACGAAGCATACCCGTGGAATGGCTCGGGTTTCATCTTTAGCGTCCATGCCTGGGCCAAGGGCTACAAGTACTACCACGTGACCGATGAGGACGTACTCATCCACTACGGCAAGAGATCACGCATGGCTAACATGACGCAACTGCAGAACCAGAAGGTCGATACGTTTGCCGTTATGACGTCTGCCGGTCTGCGGCCGCGATGGGCTCCCGTGGCGTTTCTGACTAATGCACTGGGACGCTTCAACGCGAACCGGACTATCGGCGTTACCGCATGAGTTCTCTCGCAACTACGTCAGACGCCAATCCGTCCACTTCCCCAATCGGCACCTGTGGCGCGTCAGGTGGGGGGAGACGCTGGGCGCTGGTCGCGATGCATTCGGGATCCGTGCCGGCGAGTTGATTCCAGCCATTCGTAAGCGTCTCTGTCCACTCCGTCTCATCGCGTAGGGTAATGCAGGGCGTCGATAGCCAGTACGCCTCTTTCTGCATTCCACCCGAGTCTGTCATGAGATACACAGCCGAATCGAGCAGACGTAACGTGTGCAAGTAGCCAACCGGTTCCGAGAGCACGACGTTGTCTGGAATCGACATACCGCGCAACGCGATTCTCGTGCGTGGGTGCACCAGAAACAGCACAGGTAGCTGCGCTCGCGAAAACCCCTCAAGTATTCCAGCTAGTCGGTTGGGGTCATCCGTATTGTGTGCCCGGTGGACGGTCGCGAGCGCAAAGTCATCCGTGCAGACTCGCGCCAGCGGCTCGGGCAACTCGACCCCACGCGCGTTCGACAAAAAGACAGTCACCGCATCGCGCATCACGTCACCTGACGCAACCAATCGACCGGCTACGCCCTCTCGACGCAGGTTTTCGATTGCGGTGTCGGTCGGACAAAAGAGGAGGTCGCTGATCTGATCGGTCACAACGCGGTTCACCTCTTCAGGCATCCTATGGTCGAACGAACGCAGGCCCGCCTCAACATGGGCAATGGGAATGTGGAGCTTCGAGGCCACGAGCGCACCTGCAAGCGTGCTGTTCGTGTCGCCAAAAACGATAACCCAGTCGTATCGATCACGCTGCCGGAGCCAGTCGTCAAGACCCGTCATTATCGCCGCTGTCTGGCGTGCGTGCGTGGCGGATCCAGCGCCCAGATTTGCGGCCACGGGCGGCAGGCCGAGCTGTTGAAAGAAGATGTCACTCATCGCGGCATCGTAGTGCTGCCCCGTGTGCAGGAGGTCCTCTTCGATTCCACGCCGCCGCAGCGCCTGGCTGACCACGGCGGCCTTCACAAATTGTGGCCTTGCACCAATGATCGTGCAGACCCTCATCTACCCGCTCTCCCTTCTACAACCGTCTGCAGTATGTGTGAGAGCTCACCAGCCTGACGCGAACGCTCGTATTGCAACACGGTCTCAGGTGATGAGCTCCCTGCCGCCTGACCTTCGACTACGTGCGTAGCGTGGTCTTCCAGAAAGCGTCGTATTCCCTCGGAGTCATCCCAGTGATACATCGTCCCAGCGTCCGCATCGGCCAGGATCGCCGCAGCGTCGCCCGATGGCGGACCAATACCGAGAATGGGCCGACCGGTCGCGAGGTACTCGTAGAGCTTGCCCGTAACGATCGCGTCGGCTCCCTCAAATCGAGGAATGACGAGAAATAGCAGGCCCGCCTCTCGCATCCGATCAACAGCGTTGTCATGCGGTACGACACCTCTCACGTCTATCCGTGCCTCCATGTCCCCTGCACGGAACGGCTCGAGAACAAGCGGGTCGGTACTCCCAACAAACGAAACTGTGTAGGGCGCAGCCTCAAGATCCGTTAATGCCAGCGCCTGAGCCAGTGCCGCCGCGGACTGACTTGGACCGAGATTGCCGACGTGTCGAAGCATCCAGGGGTCTACCACCGGCGCCGGCGAATCGAAGTCCGCCGCATCGTACCCGTTCGGCAAGTAGTGGATCGGCGTTGAAATACCCCGCTCACGCAAGCGCGTTTCCATCGACTTGGACACGACGATCAGCGCGTCTGCGTTGGAATACACCTTCTTTTCCAGCCAGCGATCGATCGCCCGCGCCGGTGGAAGGGCCGGCAGGTCTTTGTAAAAGTATATCTCCGTCCACGGGTCGCGCAGGTCGGCGATCCAAGGTATACCATGACGGTGCGACTCCTTCCTCGCGGCGAGGTGTGTAGAGTGCGGTGGCCCGGTCGTAATCACGGCCTCGTACTCGCCTGACTCCGCGAGTCTGGTCAACGCTCGCCGCGCGGACGGAACCCATCCGACACGCGCATCCGGGACGAAGAAGTTTGCCCTCGCAAACCTCGCCACGCGCTGTTTCAACGAAGGCTGGCCTTCACCACTGAACCCTATGGAAACGACCGAGTCTTTCTTGCTTCCTAGTAGCTTTGCGTAGGCCGCGTACGGATCCCAGGCCGGAGTACACACAACGTGAAGGTCGCGCGGGACGTCAGCCGCGAGCGACTTGTCGAGCGACGGGTAGGCCGCCTGCTCAGGATCAACGGTTACAACGGTAGGCGCCCAGCCATGGAGCGGCAAATACTTCGACAGCTTCAGGGCCCGCTGCACTCCCGACCCACCCGACGGTGGAAAATAGTACGACAGGTATATGCACTTCCTCATTCGGACGAGTCTGATGCTGGCCCGCGAGACCGACGTCGGAACCAGAAGATGACGCCAAAGAGAATCCCGCCGTAGACGATCAGTGTCGAAAGCAGGGCGACCAGGTAGCCAATGCGGTCCGACGCTGGGTTGAACTCCATTTCGAGAACGTGCTCTCCTCTCGGAACGACTACCCCACGAAACAGGCGGTTCACTTCGACGATCGGCACCTCCTCCCCATCGATCGTTGCGGTCCACCCCGCCGGGTAGTACACCTCACTCGTAACGAGTAGCCGATCCCGGTCTGTGTTTACCCGCCAGCGAACCGTCCTGGCGTCGTACAGGTCCAACTCGACTTCGACGACAGAGGCGCTATCGATCGGCGCTGGTGTCAATTGCGTTTCGGGCTCTTTCGCCAGCACAGCGAGGCCCGCAATGTCGGGCGCGGTTCCGATCGTCAGCCACGCCTCTTCATTGTCTGGCTGCACAACGTAGCCCGGGACAAACCGTGTTCGCGGCACAAAGTCGGTTCGCTCATATACGCCAAGTCCCGTTTGCGGACTCGTGTACGCCAGTTCGTATCCCGGCAACTCTGATCTCGCAACCAGAAACCGGACGCCTAGAAGGTCGAGACCGTTCCGCTGCGGACTTCCCAACCCAGCGGGAAATACAAGCCGCTCGATGAAGTTCTGGAAGTTGCGGAGTTTTGCGCCGTGGTACCCACCGACGGACTCATACAGGTATGCGTTACGGGCATTCGTCAACGGCGACGTCTCGAAAGACAGCACCCTGAAGTGGCCCAATCCGCCAACCTCGGTCAGTCGCTCGACGATGTAGGCGTCGAAGTCGTAGGTCGGCACTTCCTGCTCGGTCACCACCTTGTCCTGGAGCAAGTCGTCACCCAGGTAACGCCTTCCGACAGTGAACAGGTCGATGCAAATAATCAACGCGACAGCGAGGGCCGCGATGCCTCTTCCAAGCCGCCGCCGGCGTCGAAGATGCAAGACCCCGTACACAAGCCCAAGCACCACTAGTGATCGGATGGCGTCTCGAACAAGCATCTCTTTGCGCGTCTCCTGGAGCGAGGCCATGAAGTTGCCGGTAGCCTGGCCAACACGCGGGTCATCAGGAGAGACTTGCTGTTGCTGTGCGATTGCGGATGCAATTCGCTCAAATTCACCCGATTTGCTGAATGAGAAGAACGCCCCACTCGCAACGACGATTACCGCGAGTACTGCGGCGATGACTCCAAACGTGATCGTGAGCTTGCGCCACAAATCGCGATCGCGGTGTCCCGAGTTGCTTGCCTCCGAGGATTCAACCGCAGACGCGAGTCCGATAGCGGCTAACAGTGCAACAATAGGCGCGACAACCGACAGCCACGTCTCTGGGGCCCGAAAGGCATCAAACAGGGGGAAGTAGTTGAACATGAATCGGTTCACGACTTCCAGATGCGAACCAAGCGAGAAGAGTGTCAGCACAAACGCTGCGATTGCCAGACCCGTGACGAGCGTCCTCCTCACTGCCCAGACCGCCGAAATCGCTAGCGCGACTATCGCGGCTGAGAAGTAGTGCGGCCCGGCCGTGTTGATCTTCGGGCCCCAGTACTCCGCTCCAGCGCCCCCGAACGCACCGGCAACGATAAGAGTTAGCAACTCTCCGATGCCTTGGCTCCAATTCATGGCGGCGTCCCACAGAAGCCCGGCCGGCTCCCCGGGCGCACTTGCACCCCGAATGCTGTATGCCTTGTACTCATACGTCGCCAGATAAGGCTGCGCCGACATCAGCAAACCGAGGATCCCTCCAGCGAAAAGCAGGGCGGTAGAAATGAGGAAGGGTCGCACCTCACGCGACCTGAACGCAGATACACCCGCGACCAGCCACCATATCAGCAGTACAAACAGTATGTAGTACGTGATCTGGACGTGACCGCCGCGAAGGCTCGCGGCAAAGGCGGCGGCGAACCAGAATGCCGAGAGCACTCGTGGCTTTTCAAGCGCATAGTGAAAGGCCACAAGAAGCCAGGGCGCAAGGCAGAGCGTGACAAACTTAGTATTGTGGCCCGCAACCAGGATTACCGGCATATACGTAGTTAGCGCAAACATCACCGAGGCAACGAGAGAAGACCATCGATCTCGCGTAATCCTGAATGCCAGTACGAACATCCCACTCAGGAGGACCAGCAAGTGTGACGAAGGCCAAATGACCTTCCGGAGTCCGTTAATGACTGTGTCGACCTGAAAAACACGCGCGGGATACCGGATGAGGAAGCCAGGCATGCCGGCAAAAAGATTCGTTGCCCACAGCGCCGGATCACCCGTCCGATCTTCGTACTCGAACATCGTCTCTGCCGCCGCTTTGAAGGCCAGCGTATCGTTAGCAACGACCTGCTTTCCGCCAAAATGCAGGGGCCAGAAAAAGGCAAAAGAGAGCGCGAGCAAGAGCACAAGGCAAATGATCGTCTGCGTCTGGGGCTTCAGCCCAGTCAGCGGTGACCAGGGAGCAGGAGTGTCCCGGGCCCTGCGTCTGTCCTTCTTGGTAGTCTTCGCGTTCTTCTTCTTGCCCGAAGCCATCTACTGATTGGGAGTACTGAGACTGGAGGTGATGATGTCACGCGCTTTCGATGCCGCCGTCAGGATGTCCTGGCGCGTCGTACTTGCCACTCGAAAGCTCTTGTTCGTTGAAACCCTGAGCGTGCCGCTGCTGCAAAGCTTCTTTCGTTCGCTGAATAGCGTGTACGCGTTGTGGATCGTAACCGGCACAAC
The DNA here is from genome assembly GCA_028284545.1 of Rhodothermales bacterium. Lineage (GTDB taxonomy): Bacteria > Bacteroidota > Rhodothermia > Rhodothermales > JABDKH01 > JANQRN01. The sequence continues at coordinate 15,828 of JANQRN010000285.1, forward strand.
CGGAACATCGGCGGCTGCAGCGAGGGTGAAGGCACTTTTCTTGAATGGACCGACGTTGTCGCTGTACGAGCGCTCTCCTTCCGGGAAAACTAGTACAGAGGACCCGTTGCGAATGTGAACGGCTGCCGTCCGCATTGATTCAAGCGATCGCCGTGGATCGCGTCGCTCGACATAGACCGATGGCGACGTATCTATCGCCCGGCCCAGCACCGGTACGTTCGCGAGACTGGCCTTGGCAACGAAGCCGAACTCGACGGGAAGCGCGGCGAGCATCCCGGGGATATCAAGTGCGTTCTGGTGGTTCGCAACAAAAACACACGGTGCAAGCGCATCGAGATCCTCGACGATACTGGTGTCCACCCGAATGCCAGCCGGTACAAAGAGAAGCCGCGCCCACCGGTTCCCCCACTTCCGAAAGCGACCTGTCTGCGGCCACAATCGCTCGGAAACGATGAACCCAAACCCGCAATACACCGTGGTGAACATCGCACAGAACATTGTGAACCAGTAGCGGAGACGCGTACCCCACGTCGCGGTCAGCGGCCTGTCCTCTGCGACGACGCTATGTGCTGTGACCTGAGTAATGGTTCGAAAGGGATCTTGCGGTGTACTCGAAGTAGCCTTTCAGGGATCCTGCCCCTGCGGTAGCTTGGACGAAAACCCGACGACCGATGATACCAAAAACTGGCGCATTGAGACGGGCAACCGTCGCCGCACTTGTCATCTGGACAACTCCGCTCATTTTCGGATCTGCGGGTGCCCAATCCTGGAATGCCCATCTCGCGGTTGGGATGTCTTCTGCAAGCTTCACGGGTGAGTCAGACAACGCATTCCAGTACCGGAGCGCCCTCGGCGGTGGGGGTGGCGCAACCTTCCACCTGACGCGAGCAATAGGCATCAGGTCAGAACTCATGTACGCAGTTCGCGGGGCCGTCGCCCGGGACGCGGTCATCGACGGAGAGCAGACCCAACTCGAGGCGCGGTTCGCAGTAGCCTACATAGATATTCCACTGATAGTCGTGCTCCGCCTGCCACAGACGTTTCCCCAGCCGTACGCGTTTGGCGGCGCGGCGTACTCGCGCAACATCGACGCACAACTTACTCTTGTTAGCCCCAGTGGCGAATCGGTAACCAACGGCGACTCGTCTATTAGATCGAGCGACTTCTCGCTGGTCGCGGGCCTCGGAGTGGCGTTCAGTGTTGGAACCGAAGAGTTGTTTGTCGAGGGGCGCTTCGTTGGCGGGCAGCAAAACGTGAGACCGGAAAGACCGGACGCCCCACTGAACAATCGCTCGTTCCTGATCATCGCCGGCATACGTTTCTAGCATACGCAAAAAAGGGGCATCCAATGGATGCCCCTTTTTTCTTTCGTCACTAGGCAGTGACTCAGGCTACTGACCCGAAGTTGGATCTGCGTACGGCCGCGGTTTCATTCGTGTGGCACCGACCTGACCGTCGAACCTGCGAAGACTTTCGTCGATTTGCTGACGCGTCTGCTGCAAGAGCTCGCGGTTAAGTGGCCGGCGCATCCGCTCGTCGAGCGAATCCAGCACCTTGGCCTGCAGAACGATCACGAGTTCCTTCTGCGAGACGGCGCGCTGGGTGCGACCAAAAACGTATCGCAAGCCCAGGAACCAACCTGGAAGATCCTTCAACACCGGTATGCCCCGACGTGAAATGGTCTCCTCTGTCGTGTAGAGGCCACCAATGACCGTCTGCTCGCCGTCGAGCAGGAGCACCTGCGTATTCGCCGTGCTGCGATCAATTTCGGGTCCTGCCGGCGTCGGGGTGCTTCCCGACTTCTCAACCTGCACTGCGAGGTGTATGAACTCGACGTCTGACTGACCACCGTCGTCTTCGGTCACCGTTTGTGTGATGAACGTCGGCACTACGTCAACGATGATACCCGTGGAGAAGAACTGCGTAATGGTGTTGCCGGCGAAGTCACGCACCTGGACTGGCACGTCAGCACCGATCTGCATTCGTCCCTCAATGCCACTCTGTACGGTTACGTGCGGGCTCGCTACCGTCTCGCCCACACCCTCGGTCTCGAGCAGTCTGAAGAACTGCGTCAAGTCTGAGAAGTCGATCCTTGACGGAGCAACTACGACGTCCTGAATGCTGCTGAAGATGTCGTTGGTTTTGAGGAAGAACTTCGGGCTGTTTTCACCAGCCGCACCGGTCCCGCCAGCACCGCCACCGCCGCCGCCGCCGGATCCACCCTGTCCTCTACCCCCACCTGCTTGCTGGTCGCCGAAGAACACGTTCCAGTCGATACCTGTGTCTCTCGCCATCGAGTGATCGATCTCAAAGAGCAGGGCGTTGATCTGGATCTCACGCGTCTCGTGCGTTGCGGGCAGAGATAACCCGGCGCCACCCTCACCCGCCGCCGTCACGACGCCGGTATTGGGATCGACCGTGGCTGCGGGCGCGACGATGAAGAACTGCTCGGTCTCAGAGAAGGTCAGACCGTTGTACTGCAAAACCAGTTCAAAAGCGTCGAAAAAGTGCATACTGGCAATTGAAACGCCAATAGGGCCCGTACGCGATTCGGGATCAACGATCTGCTTTCCGGTGACCCGTAGAAAAATCGGATCAACGAACTCGACGAACCTGTCAAACGGCGTCGAAGGCAGGAACGACACGAGTTGATCGGGCGGAATGAACGTCCGAATCTGCCGTTGCGGAGGGTTCTGCGCCTGTGCAGTCTGCACCAGCGGCCCGAGGGCAATCACGGCAAGTGCAAGGCTGGTAAGTACGAACTTACCGGTGGGTTTGGGACATCTCATGGCGTTTACTCCTGCAACGCTCGGGTTATTGAATAGCATCGATCAATTGGTGGGTTTGGCGGGCGCGAGTCGGGACGTACCAAAGGCCTGGCGATACGCTTCTCCCGTCTCCAGAGTCAGTTCGACCTCGTCAATGATTCCGCCTTTGTTCAGGCGGGCGATTACGAGACCTTCAGACGGGTTGATGTAAGTAATCTCGCCGAGGTAGACCGGATCACCGACGCCGAGCTTCACGAAGTCGTCGCGATGCCGGAAGACGGCTTTTCCTTCCACAATGGAGAACAGGCTCGCCGACTCGACGTCAAGCAGGTCGTAGGTGTTCGGCGGAATCTGGTCAAGAATGAGCGGGAAGAACGGGTTCACCGCCGGACGTTCATCCGGTAGTACGTCGGCCGGTACCGGCGGAAGATCGAGATTGGCCGCTGAGGTAGGCAGCAAATCGTCTTCAGCTCCCAGGTCGTCTTCGCCGACAGGGGCGCTCAATCCGTTCTTGCCGCCGAAGAATGCTTCAACGCGCATGGAGAACGAGACCATGACCTCCAATTTGTTGTTGCCAGTGACCTCGTCTTCAGCCATCAAGTCGATGTTCTCGAGCTGCAGATCCTTGACGCGGTAGAAGTCCCGGCTGTTCTCAACTTCCCAAATGAACTTGTAGAGCGACGAGTAATAGCCTCGGCCGGTGATCCGGAGCGAGTATGTGCTGTAGTCGCTCGTGCGATCCGTGCCTTCAACAACAACGTCGAAGTTCTTGAAGCCGGTACGCGAGCGCTGGTTGATGTAGTTGATTACATCAGCTGAGTTGAGCTTCTGCGGAATGACCTTGTAGCGTGCACGCCATTTGGCAATTGCCTCCTCAGCGACACGTGCCGACGTGCCCTCTTCGGCCAGCAAGGAAGTGACCTCTGCCTGGCGAAGCCGCGCCAATTTTTCGGCTTCCTCAAGCTGCTCGAGTTCCTTGGGCTGATCGAAAATGGTGAGGTAGACCCCCGCACCCGTGACGATAGCCGCAAGTAGGGCAAGTACGATAATGTTGTATCCCAGCGTTGACATATCCTTTGTCGTTAAGACGTTTTCGCCGTGTGATCGAGCCTTTGCGTCATTGTAGCACGGGAGCTCCCGCGGCCGCAGCTTCCTCTTCCGAGAGGATGCGAACCTGCTCGCGCAGATATCTGGCAGCCTCGGGGAGTGTATTCTGGATCGGCATCCGCATCACATAGGTATAGACCGGCCAGTCGCGGATTTCGGAGAACGTGACAGTCTCAATTTCGCTCTCTGTGCGACGCGCCAGTTCCACGATTCGGTCTCTCGACGTAGCGTTTCCGGATAGAATCAACTGACTGCCCTGCGGTCGCCAGTTGTCGATCCAAATGCCGCGTACCTCTGATACCTCGCGAGATGCTGCTTCCAGTGAGCGACTCCAGATGTCGCTACCAACAAGCAGGGAATCGAGCACCTGCAGTGCACGCATATAGCCCGTCGTGACCTGGTTCAGACTGTCGACGCGTGCCTTCAGCACTGCCGGATCTGCGTTGGCGTACTCCGGTGCGTATTGGGCAATCTTCTGCCGGTGTTCGCGCTCCTTCGCCTCGTTCGTGAAGTAACGCGCAACCCAGAACAACGCCGAGGCGAAGATGAGTCCATATAACGCCATAACATGCCACGTGACGGGCAGTGACACCTTCCGACGAAGTAGCTTCTTTGGAAGCAAGTTGATGTCGTCAAACGAACCCTGGTAGAGGTCGTCAGACGAAAGCCGGAGCGCAGCACCCGTCGCCAGCAGAAACGAGGTACTGATCTCGTCGCCGGTTACGTCGCTAACGGTTGTGGGCACGTATTCGCGAAGCGACTCAACACGCGTGTCAGAGAAGAACATCCGGAAGCTCTCGACGATGGCTTCCTCGCGGTCTTCGCTCAGCAACAGAACGTGTTGCACGTCACCGATCCCATACTCGTCCTGGAGCAGCAGCACGCGGCTACAGATTGTTTCGGGCGCGTCATACGTGGTAATCGATCTAAGGCTCTCGTAGTGCAGGAGCTTATCGTCCTCCATGAAGACCACGAGGGTGTCTTCCAGACCGGCCCTTACGACGAGCGTCTTTCTGACGTCGCCAGGAAAGAATCCGGGGGTACTTGATGGCTCGTCGTCAAGCTCCTGGTTTGCAAGATCAGACGTAACGAGGTAGTACGCGGTGCGTGCAAGACCGAGATAGATCGAGATCTCGTTGTCCAGCAGCCTGGCGGCGGGCATTCGGGTACGCCGGCTGCGCATGGTCGTAAGCGTTCGCGCGACGGGGCCACCTTCGGCGCGCACTAGCGCCAGAAATCTGTCGTTGCCCGCTTCGGTCGGCGTCATCGGGACAAATCCTACGCTGTCACCGTCGACCTCTGTGCCAAGTTGTTCGGCGAGCTGCGCGATGAGCGCGGCCTGGCCCGTCTTCGGTTTCCGCTTCTTCTTCGCCTTGCCGTCATCCGCAGCATCGGTGGACGGTGCTACTTCCCCGAGCCGAAGTTCTGTGGTGGTAACGTAGGCAGATGTTTCGCAGAAGGATACCAGCGGCTCGGCGTAACCCACGTCGGCGCACTCCTTCAGGATCTCGCGAAGCTCTTCTTCAAACCCGATGGCGGCGCCTTCCGACGTCGGCGCGACGATTCCGTCCACGGGATCCGCGTCGTTGGCCCCAAACTCGGAGCTCAAGAACAGGTCGTTGTTGTTCGCGGACCCGAACTTGATGGTGAAGTCGGTACCGAGTCCCGAGTCTTCGTCATCCATCATGACACTCGGCGACTCCGGCTGCGAAGCGGCACTTGGAGACGTGACCTGGCGCGAGAAGTAGCGGACTACCTCTGGACCTTTGTCGCTGTTGCGAACGAGTGCGGCGCTAACCCCGCGGCCCGACGCCATAACGCCCAGGATGGCACCATTCGCTGCGTTCCGTTTCATCTGGCTCGACTGTTTGTTGATTGCGTAGGCTAGCGAAGGAGCTGCTGCAGACGACGCTTCACGTTCGCGTAGTCCATCGCAGTTTCGACAGTGATCTGATTCAGGTGCACGAGACGCGCAAGGTCCTGCTCCAGTGTGATCTGTCCGTCACCTCCTCCTTCCCACATCATCTGGTAGATCTCGTTGACGTTGTCGTTCTTGATGGCTGCCCGCGACGAACTCGTCATCCACAGGACCTCTTTCGCCATCACGCGACCGCCGCCAACCTTCGGACAAAGCTTCTGTGACACCACACAGCGCAGAACGTCTGCCAGGCGGTTCCTGACGCGCTCCTGCTCTGATGGCGGGTATTCGGCGATGATTCGGGCGATACTCTCAACGGCTGACGACGTGTGCAGCGTGGAGAACACTTTGTGGCCCGAGTCGGTGATTTCAAGTGCTGCCGAAATCGTCTCTGGATCGCGAAGCTCCCCGATCACAACGATGTCAGGGTCCTGGCGAAGCGCCTGGACAATTCCGTCTTTGAATGACGGCGTATCTCGCCCAACTTCGCGATGCCTCACGATGCACTTCTTCGAAACGTGCATGTATTCGATCGGCTTCGCGACGATCACGATGTGACCCGCAAAGTCCATGTTGTTCGCGTCGACGACGGCGTCCAGCGTGGTACTCTTACCGGAGCCGGTTACACCCGTAACGAGTACGAGGCCATCGCGCTCGTGTCGGAACATGAGTCCCCGCTCCACGCGCGGACCAAAACCGAGTCCCTTGAGCGGGCGAACTTCGTCAGCGATGGCGCGCATGTTGAGCGCGAGCTGATCGTAGTCGAAGTAGATCGTACAGCGGAATCGGCGGTCCCGGCCGTCATGTCCGGGGACCGGGAGCGAATAGGAGATGTCAGCTGCGCGCCAGCTCAGCAGGCCGTCGACGTACACCTCCGACAGCAAGTTGGCGATCAGCACGTTCGTTTCATCAACCGTGTAGCCACCAAGTCCTTCGTCGGGCTTCTTGTCGCCGTCAACGCGAAGCCAGATCCGCTCATTGGCAGAAGTGCCGCCGAAGTCGATGTCGGACGCGCCCACTTCGAGCATCCTGCGCAGGAAGAGTTCGACGTGGAGTCGCAGAGCCGTACGGGCCTTGTCGGGCAGCGCGAACGTCTGCTCCACAACGTAGCGAATCCGCTCCTCGCCCTGGAGCGAATACGGGATATCCTCAACCAGCTGCTTGCAAACCTCAGGCAGCGGCGGGATCAACATTGACTTGATTTCCCGAGGCCCCCGGTCAGCAGCAGGCAGATCAGGAAGCACCGCGTCTGCCGGCGGTTGCGGCACCGAAGCCGAAGCGGCCTCTTTGGCAGCCTTTACCCGCGACTCAGCCGCCTGGCGGGCCAGCATTTCACGAAGCGAACTTGACATACGTATCGGTGTTTCCTGGGGTTATCGGTACTTCCGCGACACATTTGTGCGGCGAAAGTCAATGGTCGTATCGACCGCTCCAATGACCCCTTAACTGCTGGCGGGTAGTCACTTCCGATACGGAAAAAGGGCGCCTCGCAAGTGCGAAGCGCCCTATTCGGGTCGCAGGCATCACCTTTCCGATTCGACCCAGATAACAAAAGAGGGTGCCCCGCCAAAACGGAGCACCCTCTTTCGAAACGAATGGACTTTTTGAAGCGCGATTCTAGTCGACAACCGTGTCCTTTTGCGAGGCAACAACAACCTTCGTCGCGTTGCGAATCGTGCCAAGTTGCTTACCGAGCTTCGCAATCGCTTCACCCGAGTAGTAGAGACCCGCGTTGCCACCGATGTCCATGCTGATGTTGCCTGTTACGGAAGGATCAGTGACGCAGCTACCTTCGGCAGCTGAAAGCGTCACGACGACGACGAGGTCCTGCATGTCGAACGCGCTCGAACCCGTGTCGGTCGTTCCCAATTCGAACAGGTAGATCACCTGGTTTTCAGCGAGGCTGACTTTGCCGTCTGCACCGATGTACTCACCGATGTACTCCTCTACAGATGACTGGTCCAGGTAACCAGAAACAGACGGGACTTCGTCCCCGTCACGGAGCACCTGCAGCTGACCGCCACCGGTCTCCGAATTCTGCTCCATCGCGATCTGCCAATCTGAGTTCAGGTCACCGCTTACGAGCGTGTCGACCTTCGACCAGGACCGTGAGCTGATCGTCAACGGCGTTCCGGCAGGCAACGAGTCTGGCACAGACCAGTCGTAGGTGAGGCCGGTGTTAAGGTTACCATCCAGCGCAAGATCCCAATCGCCCCACGGCTCGCTCTCGTCGTTACCGATGTGCAGCTTAGCCGTGACAGGCATGTCATACTCGCCACCCGCGCTAATCGCGGCGCCGAGAACATCAAACTGAGCTTTGTAGTCGATCTGCGGTACGACGTCGTTTCCGTCGATGTCAAAGGGGACAACGGAGCACGATGATTCAGTCGACATCGGCACTGCCTCGTAGGCGACTACCGCACCGTAGATCTTGGCGTTTCCGCTGATATTCACATCAACAGTGGCAACAGCCGCTTTGCGGATCATCACAACGCCTTCCCACATGAAGTTGCCGTTCACGATGAAGTCGCCGTCCTCAACGACCAGAAGGCCGGCACCTGAGAACGAACCCGTCGGAGCGAAGTCGCCGGCTACGTGAACGATTGCAGGCTCTGCATACGTGCCGTAGCTGCCGAGGAAGGGAGCCGCAGCGTGGATAACCTGCGCATGTCCCGCCGCCTCTGCGTAGAGCGACTCAAACCAGGCGATGTCGGCACCACTGACGATGCTGCCTTCTCCGCCTTCACCCGTAATCTGGCTGTCGCCGAGCTGCGCGGCAACGTCATTGACCTGGTCGCCAGACGTAACCATGATGCCGTGAGCGGGCTTCAGGAATCCGCCACCGCCACCACGGGATGGCATCCGGACGTCTTCACCGGAGATTTCAAAGCCACCACCGTCGCCACCAACCGTGATCGTCGGACCGCTGACCACCAGCGTTGCCGGAATTGGCGCCTCAAAGATCACGTTGGAGTTAATGGTGTGAATTGCCTCACCAACCTTTCCGGTTGATGTGATCTCCATGTCACCGTACATGACCTCCGAAATCGCGAGGTCATACTCGCCCCCAGCGACTTCGACGTCGTCCCAGCTCGATCGAACGGCAGATAGATCCTTTTTAGTTTCGCTAAGCCCGCGATCGAGGCCCGATCGCGCGACGTCGCGCGCGAGTACAGCGTACTCGTACTCGCCTGTGGTTTCGCTCGTGGCAATCCTCGTCTGCTGGCTCGAGAAGAGCACAGTGCCTAGACCAAGGATGGCGGCGATTGCGATTAGAAGTGTTGCGCGGCCCATGTGTTGTTACCCTGCGATTTCCTTCGTGAAGAGAAGTGCTGCTTTGATGTGTTGTGTTATCCCTGGTAGCCCTGGAAGCTGAGTCCAGCTGGCGCCAGCGTTATGCCCCAGCGAAGCTGATTCGCCACGCGGTGCGCGCCGTCCTGCGACATCGTGTTCGCGCCAACGGCGTTCGACATCCTGATCCGGAGTTTTCGTGTCTCCGGCAGCGTCGTGTGAATGTCGTTTTCGTCCAACGTGTCGATTTCGAAAGCGACAAGCGAGTTGGTGCTGCCACCAGCGGCGCTCCAACCTGCGCCTGCGTTTTCGAACCGCTGAACCGTGAATGCCGGTACCGCTGACCCGTCGACAACGAGCGAGTCAGTCTGCGTTGCTACGTAGCGAATCTCACCACGCGTACCCGCTGACGTGAGTCCCCAGAACTGAAACAGCGTTGTCACCTCAGTGCTGTCGTAGTCAACGTTTGTGTATGCCGTAATGACGTCGTTACCGGGGGTGTTGCGATACCCGGCGTTCGACAAGTCTCGCTCCAGAGTCTCTGCGAAACTGAGCGTGGCCTTCTTGGCCTGGTAGAAGAGCGTGTCTTCAACGCTGTTGTTCTGAACTCGCATCTGCAGCGTGAAGATCATCATGAAGAGCACGGCTGCAACAATCGTCGCTGTCAGTTTGTCGAAAATGAAAATCATCTTTCAGGCCGGCGTTTGAGTCTTTTGCTTTCTTCGTGCTTGCCCGGGCGTCAGCCCGCGCAAGTGCGTGCCTACCATTGTGGCGAGAATTGACGAGTGATGTTGATTGGCGTGAATAGCCCGTTCGCTCCGCCAACGGTAACCGTCACCTGCTTCGTGAGTGTTGGCGCTGCCGAAGGCGTCCCCGACTCATCAACGTACTTGACGTCCACGTCGACACTGAAGTTGAACCCGTTGCCATTCGCCATCTCGTAGAACACTTCGTGACCCGCGAGTGAATGGAAGTCGTCGATGTCGCCCGCATTCGCGTAGAGCGATCCACCAAAACCGGTGGCGTGCGTCAGCGCGGACGTGTTCGGATCGAGCCGGGTAACCGTGCCGTTTGCTACGGCCGAGTCAAACGGCTTTGTCGCGATATACGCCATCGCCTCTGAGGCAACGGCGTTGGCCATCACCTCGAGTTCCCCTTTCACGAGACGCTGCTGCGTGAGCATTTCTGATCGCTGGTAGTTGGCGGTGAAGGTCATCACCGTGAGCACCGCCATGAATGCGCCAATCGTCTGTGACATGGTATCGGCTGTTAGAAAGTGGTCCGTTATCGAGAATCCGGGAAGAATCTCTCCCGGCTTCAACACGGTACTCCAAACGCTGTACCAGATAAACGACTGATTTACAACATTTTGCAGGAACAGCCCTGACAGATATCACAGGGCCAAAAACGACGCAACTAGTGCGATTCGTATTGACGACGGCGGTGCGGATTTGCTGCCTCACAATGAGACGGACGTCTCAAACGTACTCGGACAGGAAGGGCGTCTCGAAATGAGACGGGTGGAGCGGGACGTGCTGCCTACTCGATCGCCGTGACTCGGATCAACTCGTCGAGAGATGTCTCTCCGACCTTCATGATCTCCCGCGCAGAGTCCTGCAGCGTCAGCATCCCCTCCTTCTTGGCCTGCGCGAGAATGGCGTCCTCATCGATCGCCTCGGCTGACTCCAGGATGAGGTGACGAATCGCCTGTGAGAAGTAGAGCGTCTCGCAGAGTGCGCGGCGACCTTTGTAGCCTGAGCCTCCACACGTCTGACACTTCGAGCGAACTGCCTTGTAGAAAGTGCCCTCCGCAATCTCCTCGTCGGAGAATCCGACCTGCTTCGCCAGGAGCGGATCTGTCTCGTCGTCCACAACCTTACAGGTTGGGCACAGCGTTCGGATGAGACGCTGCGCAACAACCAGGTTGATGGCGTAGGCAATCAGAAACGGCTCGACGCCCATCTTGTACAGTCGACTGACGGCACTGGGGGCATCGTTCGTATGGAGCGTGGAGAACGCAAGGTGACCGGTATTTGCCAGCTTAATGGCGAGGTCTGCCGTTGCCTTGTCGCGCATCTCCCCCACCATTACCACGTCTGGGTCGTGCCGGAGAATGCTGCGGAGCGCCTGGTCCAGGTTCAGCTTGGTGTTGAGCTTGATCTGCCGGACACCGTTGATAATGTATTCAACTGGATCCTCAACGGTCAGCACGTTGATCTCTGGAGTGACCACCTGGTGCAACGCGGCCACGAGCGTAGTACTCTTACCCGAACCAGTTGGACCCGTAAGGATCACCATCCCATGCGGCTGTCTGATCGCCTGGTTGAACTTCTCCAACGCAACGTCGAGCATCCCGAGTTTGCGCAAATCGGTCAGCACTTTACGGTCATCCAACACTCGAATGACAATACTCTCGGCACGAAGCTCCTGGCTTGCGGTGGCGATCGGCAACACCGAAACACGATATCGGATTAGCGCACCGTCTATCCGTCGCTGAATAAAGCCGTCCTGGGCCGCGTCACGCTCAAAGCGGTCGACGTTTTTCGAATTATCCTTGACGACCGCCAGGAATGCCTCGGGGTGCACCTTCTCCTCGGTGTGCCACTTAAAGAGGCGCCCGTCAACGCGGAAGTGTATCTCCACCTTCCGCTGCGGATTCGGAAAGACGTGAATGTCGGACGCGCCGCGTCGGGTTGCCTCGAGTAGCGTGGCCTCAAACAGGTTGATCAGCGTCGAGCGGCTGATCTCCGCCTCCAGCGCCGACTCATCGATGAGCTCTCCCTCTTCCTCAAACGACGCCCCGAGGTCCATAGCCATCGGGTCGTCGGTCATCCGGTCGAGAAACTCGTTCCGCCGCGGGAACGCCTGATGTATCAGGTCCTCAACTTCTGATTCTGAGGCGTAGTAGAGTTGAAAACGGCCAACCTTCAACTGCTGCAGCAGTCGGTGGATCTCAGGCCGCGCCGGGTCGTGCGTCACGAACACGAGCTTCGCGCCGCCCGTCGCCGAGTCCATCTCGTACTCGACGGGAAACAGCTTCATCGACAGCAGCTCGTCGCGCTTTTCCTCGGGAAAAGCCTCCATCACGAGCTTCGCAAATTTCGGGTCGGGATCGCTGAGCTCAGCCGTCCGGAAGGCGTACACCGACGCGGCTTCGCAAAACACGATGTCGCGGTCAACACCCTTGATGTCTGCCAGGAGTCGCCACAATGCCTCACGCGGATTGTTTTTCTGCGCCTCCATCGCGTCGAGGACCTGCTTCTGCGTCACGACCTGTTTGTGGACCAGCATGCCGACGACGCGATCGCGGAGCGCGCCGTGTATCTGGTCCATGTCGTATTTCTCGGAGGCAACAGTCGTCGCCGGCGGAGCCGTTTCTTCGGTCTCGGGCGCCTTGGGCTCCTCCACCAGATCATCCGCTGGACTGACCTCGACGAGCGGTTGCTCGACCAGATTGTCCAGGCCGGCAGTGCTGACCGAATCGATCACGGTCTCGACTTCCCCGTCTGGCTCGGGAATGATGTCCGGCTCGGGAATGATATCGGGTACGATTCCCGCTGTCTCCGCCGGGTTGGCATCAGTCTCGTCCAGCCAACTTGCGACCTCCGGATCTATCTGCGGGAGCGGATCGCCGGGGAGATTTGCGTCGGTAAGTGGTTCCGGTGGCAACTCTGGCAGTGCGCTAGCCTGCTCCTCAAGCATATGATCCGGATCGACGAAGTCGGCCTCCTGGACAATTCCGGTGGCCACAATGCGTTCGCGGACGACATCTCGAGGCGCGTAGCGGAGTACGATGTTGACACCGAGTCCGCCCAGCAGCTCCCGATGCGCAGGGTGCAACGGGTCGTGTGACGCCAGGGCAATGGTGAAGTCGAGCAGCGACGGGTCGGTCAATATCTCGACCGGAAGGAGTCCGCGTCTAAGGAGCTCCAACGAAACATCCTCCTCGAACAGCCCGAGTATGGACCTCACCAGGTCGTCGGGTGGGTTGTAGACGTCGACTTCCTGTGGCTGGATCCCCTGCTGCTTTGCCGCCTCGGCGAAGACCGCATCGGCGTCAACGTCTGGTCGCGTCGTTAGCTGTCGCCATGAAACGTTCGGCGTGCCAGAGGACACCACAACGTCGGCGAGTACCTGGGCAGGTACGTCGCCACGCGCAAGCAGGGCCGCAACTACCGGATCGTGAGACGTTGACCCTTCCGTGTCAACGGCGCCGGGATTCCATTGGGTGTCGTGTTCGCTCATGGGGCGCCCCGGGGAGGGCAGTGGGTCTTACTAATTACCCATCCCGTTCATGATGTCGTTACTCGACGGCTGGATCAGGGCGATCTCCGAGGAGATGATTGTCAGGAAGCAAATTGCAATCGTGATGAAGATGGCCACGGCCGTCTGAATGCCTTCGACGGCGCCCTTCAATTTGAGCGTAGTCTCAGCTTCGTAGTAGTCGGCCATTTGCAGGGCGCTCATCCGCACGTTACCTGTTTCGGCGCCACTTCTGAATCGCGCGAGCGCCATTGAAGTGAACACACCGCTTGCTTCCATCGACCTGACCAGTTCAGCTCCTTGAGCAACCATCATTGGAACGGTGACGGTCTTAACCTGGTGTTCGATGTAGGTGTTACCGCAAGCTTCGGCCGCAATCTTGATAACTGTAATGTTATCTCCACTACCGGAATAGAGGACCGCGAAGACGCGACAGAAGATTTCGATATTCAGCTTGTGCAACAGCGACCCAATGACCGGTATCCGGATCATTGACCTGTGCAGGATGAACGTTCCCCTTTTTGACTTCGCGAACGCGACGAACCCGATTATGGAAGTGGCCATTATCAGGAAGACCCAACCATAGTTGTCGTCGAGCCAGTTCGAGAAGTCGAGTGTTTTTCGTGTGAGTGGCGGCAGCGGGATGTTGAACCCCTCAAACAACCCGGCAGTCTGCGGGAAGATGTACCACACGTACCACACAAACGCGGCGATGAGTACGGCGACCGTGATGGCAGGCGTAATCATAGCGCTGCGCACGCTTTTCCGGAACTCATTCTGCCGTTCCAGGAAGCGCGCCGTTGACTCGTAGATCTCCGACATGTTACCGCTACGCGAGGCGATGCCGAGCATGTACGCGGTGAACTTGCCGATCATATGCTGGTGCTTCATGAAGGCCTGCTGCGCCTCCATACCAGACTTGAGATCCGCGTTGAGGTCGCGGATGACCTGTTTCAGACTGTTGGACGAAACGTCGTTGACAAGGAGGTTGAGCACCTCGTCAAATGGTAGCTTCTCCTTCAGCAGGTTTGCGCTGAGTCGCACAAACATGATGATGTCCTGGCGCGGCGGCTTTCGCTGGACGTCGAAGAGCTTCTTCTGGACCTTGAGGACGTCGAGGCCCATCTTGCCCAGGGCTGAGGAAATCTCCTCAGGAGAGAACGCCTTCTGCTCGCCCTTGACGACCTTCCCATTGGGGTGGCGCACCTTGTACTGGTACAGGCTGCGCTGCTGCACGTCGTTCGAGCGAAACCCGTGCTTCGTCGCAAGCTCGGTTACCTTTTTCTGGGCGTTGCGTTTCGACGGTGCGAAGACCGTGCCCTGAACGGGCTGGCCATTCTGGCCGATGCCGCTGAACCGAAACTCTCTTACTGCCATGATTGCCGCGTTGAATCAGGTACGTTCAAACTGGGTGCTCGCCACGTGGCAGGAGTATGACAAGTCCCGGCTGACGCGACTAGTTAGCCGTGATCGAGCCGTCATACCTGACTACGGTCGAGTCAATGCTGTATTCGTAGATGTACGTGCGAACACCGAGTTCGGGGTATCGCAGGCTCACCGCCGTTATCTGAAGGTTATTATCGTCCGCCAGCGTAATTCTAAAGAAGCCGTCGTTCGTGTATTCGCCGAGGAAGAGTTTCTTCATTCCATCTGTCTCAAGACCGGCGTACGAGGCATTGCCGCCGCTGTACGGATCGCGCTTCGTCTTCCAGAAGACCGCTTCCGAAGCAATTGTCAGGTTGCGTCCTATGAGCGTGTCTGTGGCGCTCTGGCGCATCTTCTCGTCCATCGCGAAGAGTCCGGCAAGGACCGACACGGCGACGATTACGATCGCAAATACGAGAAGGAGAAGTTGTTGCTGTCCCATTGCACTTACCTCGCTGGGTGCCTAGATGGTGTACGGGAGTGGGAGTTTGAAACAGGGGGTAGAAATGAGAAGCGGCATCCCGCGGCGAACATTTGCATGACCGCTCACAGGATGCCGCTGTTCTCAGACCTTATCGGTGAGGGTCTACTTAGCTGGAAGCAGCCGCGTAAGACGTGTTCACCTGCGTGTCAATGGCGTCCGGCGTCGTGCCCGTGACGGTAACCGTAATCTGGTTGCCGTTCGAAGCGCTGGTAGCCGTGATCACAACTTCAGTGCTTGTGCTCGCACCGTCAATCGTGAATACACCGTTCAGGTTCTCGTAGTTCGATCCGTTAACCGGGTAGCCGAGCTGTGAGAAAGAGATACCACTCCAATCGCAAGTAGTGGCGCAGGAGTTGTTACCGCCGCCAAAAGCAGTCGGCTTAAGCATCCACGCCTGTGCGTCGGAAGCAACTCGGATCGCGTCGTTGACGAGCGCGTCAGAGTTGGCTTTTTTCTGGTTTTCTGAGAATGCCTGGATACCAACGACGACCGCGAGGCCGACGATAACGATACCAAGGACAAGAAGAAGCAATTGCTGCTGACCCATGACAGAGCCTCCGTGTTAGTGCGTATTACTCAGGTGCATATCACCCGTTGTAGCCGCGACTGGTATCGGCGAAGCGAAAAACCGCTTAAACACGCAGCAGACACGGAAATCTCTCGCGAATAGGAGGCCGAATCGCCGCCTGAGCTCCCTATGCGCTGTTTTTACAGCCACTTGAACCGCTATTCGAAGGCTCTATGAACGTGAAATGATCATGAACCACGGCTGTATCTTCGCAGTCGTCACCGTTCTCTCACACTTCCTTCATGGATCCTCAACAACTCCCCGTCTCTTTCGCGGACATCCTGGACGCGGCGACACGGCTGCGAGGCATAGCCCACCGCACCCCGGTGGTCGAATCCCGAACGGTTAACACGACCTGGGGCACTACGGCCTTTTTCAAATGCGAATCGTTCCAACGCACCGGCGCCTTCAAATTTCGGGGGGCCTACAATGCGCTTTCGCTGCTACCCGAGGGCGAGCGTGAGCGAGGGGTCCTGACGTATTCGTCCGGAAACCATGCGCAGGCAATGGCGCTTGCGGGCCAGATACTCGGGATTAATGTGAGCGTCATCATGCCCGCCGACGCACCTGCCGTGAAGCGTGCGGCAACTGAGGGATACGGCGCCACCGTTATTCCGTACGACCGGAGCGAAACCTCACGCGAAGCGCTCGCCCGACGCTACGCCGACGAAACAGGGAAGCCCATCATCCCTCCTTACGACCACCCGCACATCGTTGCCGGGCAGGGAACGTCTGTGC
>JANQRN010000289.1 GCA_028284545.1 Rhodothermales bacterium
ATTGGAACCCCGCCGGCCTTAGCCGAATGAGCGGAGGCTCGGCGACCGTCGAACTGGCAACCTGGCTGGCTGACGTGGACTTCAATTACTTCGCGGTCGCACAGAACTTCGGTGCTGGCACAATTGCGCTCGGCATTACCTCGATGCGAACACCAGAAATGGAGGTGACGACGGTCGCGGCGCAGGACGGTACCGGCGAGACGTTCACAGCCTCGTCGTACGCGCTTGCACTCGGGTACGCGAGACCACTCACCGATCGGTTTGGAATTGGCGCGACCGTTAAGCTGGTGAACGAGCGTATCTGGAACTCCTCTGCGGCCGGCGTTGCTTTTGACATCGGGACGACGTTCGTCACGCCGTTCAGGGATATCCGCCTCGGCGCCTCGATCACGAACTTCGGGACGAAGATGCGGCTTAGTGGCGACGATCTGCTCGTGAAGGTCGACATCGATCCGAACAACGGCGGGAATAACGAGAGTAACCGTGCCTCGCTGAATACTGACGCGTTCGACCTGCCGCTAACAATGCGAATTGGACTCGCGAGCGACATTATTTCGAACGAGTCGACGCGCTTCACGTTGGCCGTCGACGCACTCAACCCCAACAACAGCGAGCAATACGTCAACCTGGGCGCCGAGGTGGGACTCCTAGGGGACCTTTTTCAGGTCAGGGGTGGCTATAGCGAGCTTTTCCTGGACGACCAGGTGCGCTCCTGGACCGTTGGCGCGGGGCTCCGATATCGATTCGCCCCGCTGAACCTCGCGGTGGATTACGCCTACGAGGTTATGGAGTATTTTGAGGATGTAAACCGATTTACCCTTGCGCTCCAATGGTAGCGCCCGGGTACCACGTGACGATTTCATCGTACCAATAAACGCACAACAGAACAACGAAGACATGAAAACCGCTACAAACGGGTTGTGGCGTTACGGTTTGCTGATGCTGGTCTTTCTCGGTTTCACCGGGACGGCGACGGCGCAGCGGACGGTGACGCTGACTCTGAACGCGGCGACAATTCCCGATACGACCGGCACCGAGGGCCTTATGGAGGTGCGTGGTGCGGTCAAGGGAGTTGCGCCAATTACACTTGCCGATGGAAACGTCATCGACTGGAGTGACGCATCCACTCTTGAGGCAACGAACATCGGTGGTGACTACTGGCAAATGACGTTTCAGATTGCCGACACCACTGAGCTGACCCACAAGTTCTACTCGCAGTCGGCTGAGGATGCAGGGGTCAACGGTTGGGAGGCCGATCCCAATCCGGTGTTGATGCCGGGTGCAAACGATACCACGCTCGCGGTTCACTTCTTCGAATCGCAATCTGAGTATCGCGGGATGAGCGGCGACCGCGGAGAGTATGATTGGCGGCCTTGGGAGGCGAAAGAAGACACTATTGCCGTCTGGTTCCGTGTCTTCATGCGTACGGAGGTTGGTGTCAACAAGGGATACTCACGGGACAGCCTAAGTCAGGTCATCGCAATTCGTGGCGCTGACACGCTCAACGGTATCGGAACCCCGCTTAGTTGGGGCGACAATCTCGTTACCCTGTCGGCAGAGAGCGACGACGACACGAAACCAGGCTATGACATCTTCTCCGGTGTTGCGTACTTCGACGACGACCTTGCGGGAGAGACGCAGGCCTATAAGTTCATCATCAACAATGATGGCTGGGAGGACAGTCCGGATAGGACTTTCACGATTCCGTCGACTGACACCACCCTCCATTGGGTTTACTTCTCGAACTCACCCGCCGCGTCTGGCGAAGAGCCAGTAGCGTCTGACGTACTGTTCACTGTTGATCTCGACGCGCTTGAGTCGATCGGCATATTTCGGAAGGCTCGTGGGGACACCATCGAGGTGAGGGGTGGCTTCAACGGATGGGATTGCCCCGCGCCGGGGGACGATTGTCTCTTGCAGGACGTTCCGGGAACGAACCAGTTCGAGCGTGCCATCACGATATCGCAGATACCGATGTCGACGCTGGACTACAAGTTCTTCCTGAACTTCGACGACACGGCGTTTGAGGCCGAGTTCGGCTCGCCGCCTCCTGGTGGATGGGAAGAAGGCTATCAAACCGGCGTCAACCGTGTTGTGACGTTTGATGGAACTGCCCAGCAGGACCTCGGCGTAACGGCCTTCAACGAGGTCCGCTCGGAAAACGTGATTCCCGAAGGGGTGTCCATCGACGTGAACTTCTCAGTCAACATGGATTCCACCGACGCCATCATGCCGTTCAACGCGGCCGGCGGTGACTCGGTGATGATTCAGATTGAAGATCCGATCTTCGGTTGGACGCAGGACATCGACCTGTTCATCGACGGTAGCGGCGATGACCGTCCGGACATCCACGACCTCCTCACCGACGACGACTCCGACAACGTCTACACGGGGACGTTTACGATTAATGGCCCGACGTATGGCGTCATTACGTGGCGGTACAAGTACGGTCAGCGAGACGGAGCCGGCGTATTCACCGGATTCACCGAACCGGGCTCAGGCCTCGGCGCAACGCCGGGTCGAAACCGCGCGCACTGGATCCAGCCGAATCCGGATGGGACCTGGCCGGCGTCGGTCGATCTGACGCACGACTTCCAGCCTAGCAGCGAGCCACTGCCGTTCAACGAGAATACGGTGGCAGTCGAGCAGATTGGATCTGACCTCCCGGAGTCGGTGACGCTCCTGTCGAACTACCCGAACCCGTTCAACGAGTCGACAACGTTTGACTACACGGTGACGGCCAAGACGCAGGTGACCATCGGCGTGTACAACGTCATCGGTCAGCACGTCGCCACGGTAGTCGACGCGGTGCAGCCTGCGGGCACGTATCGGGCAACCTTCGATGCCAAGGGCCTCGCAAGCGGCACGTACTTCTATCGACTTGAAGCAGACGGCAAGGTGATCTCCAAGCCGATGATTCTCGTCCGATAGCGCAGGCGTGATCGATTGATGAATTAGGACCGGCCGCCGGCGGTGAAATGTCGGTGGCCGGTTTCTTTTTGGTAGAAGGTTGAGGCTTGAGGGTAGAAGGTTGAGGGTTGAGGGTAGAAGGTTGAGGGTTGAGGGTTGTAGGGGGAGGAGTTGATTAGCTATTCGGTTGGTAATTATGCGTTGTGAGGGTGTTGGGGTGGTAAGGTTGGTCTGGGATCGAAAAAGTGTTTCCGCGTTTCGGCGCGGGCGTGTGACGGCGCTCGTTGCTGTGTTGTTGTTTGCGGCGTGGTTTGGGGTGGGCGCGGCGGTGGCGCAGAACGTGGACGTCACGTTCCGGTACGTTCCGCTGCCGGACGACAACGTCGTGCGGGTGTTCGCGCCCGGCGAATTCAACGGCTGGGGGCCCAACAGTAGCGGCGTAATTGCGATCGGCGCACCGTCCGCGATGACGTTCCTCGGAGGGCAGGGCGAGTGGGCGTACACGACGTCGCTGGCGCCGGGCCAGGACTATCAGTACAAGCTGCACTTCCACCTCAACGAGAGCGGCAGCAGCTGGCTGTGGGTAACGGATCCCAACAACCCGCGATCCAACCCCAACGACAACGACAACTCGCTCGTCTTTGTGTCCGACCCGATGGTCTTCCAGCTCACGCGTTCACCGGGTGCATCTGGAAATATCGAGCAGGTCTCCGCCGGCGTGTTCGGCAACCACCCGATTACGGCGTTGACGTTCGAGATCAATGGTGTGGAGATGGACGGGCTGCCACACTTCGATGGCACCTCGCGGATTTTCAGGTACCAGTTGCCGACCGCGGTACCGCCCGGCTCCAAGTTCAAGCTGACCGCAACCGACGATCAGGGATCGATGGTCAGCGACTCGATCGGCACGATACCCCCGGTCGTCGTGGACGAGCCGCTTCCGCCCGGCGTCCGCGACGGCATAACGTATGACGATGCGGATCCGACGAGGGTGACGCTGAGCCTTTTTGCGCCCGGCAAGAGCTACGCACACGTAATCGGCGAATTCAATAACTGGACGCCGACGGACGACTTCCTGATGAAGCGCGACTCCATAAACGCCGACAGCGTGCGCTTCTGGTTGACGATCGACGGCATCACACCCACCGTCGAGTATGCTTTCCAGTATTTGGTCGACGGCCAGATCAACGTGGCGGATCCGTACTCGCCGAAGGTTCTGGTTCCAGGCGACGACGCCTTCATTGGCGCAACCTATCCGGGACTGAAGCCTTACCCCAGTGGGCAAACTCGCCCTGTCAGTGTGTTTCGGACAGGCCAACAGGCCTTTGACTGGCAGCATCGTGACTACGAAAAGCCGGATCAGAGTGAGCTCGTCATCTACGAGCTCCTCATTCGCGACTTCATTGCCGACCACGACTTTGCGACGCTCATAGACACGCTCGACTACCTCGACAACCTGGGCGTCAACGCCATCGAACTCATGCCAGTCTCTGAGTTCGGCGGCAACGAATCGTGGGGGTACAACCCCGACTTCCACCTGGCACTGGACAAGTACTACGGACCGGCCGACGACCTCAAACGATTTGTCGACGCGTGTCACGCGCGCGGTATCGCGGTGATTCTCGATGTGGTCTACAACCACGTCACTGGTGCCTCCCCGTTCGTTGTGCTTTACCAGGGTGCGGCAACGGAAAGCCCCTACCTCAACCGTGAAGCAACGCACCCGTTCAACGTCTTCGTTGACGTAAACCACGAAAGCACGGCGACGCGGTACTGGCTGGACCGCGCCAACGAGTACTGGGTCGATGAGTTTGACATCGACGGGTATCGGTTTGACCTCTCCAAGGGATTCACGCAGCGCAACTCCGGCAGCGACGTTGGGTTGTGGAGCAGCTATGACGCGAGCCGCATCGCCACACTCAAGCGTATGGCAGATCAGATCTGGGCGACCGACTCGACGACGTATATCATCCTTGAGCACTTTGCGGATAACACCGAAGAAAAGGAGCTCGCCGAGTACCGTGTCGGTGACGGCATGCCGGGAATGATGTTGTGGGGCAACATGAACCACAACTACAACGAAGCCACAATGGGGTACAACGCACCCGGCAATTCAGACCTGACGTGGGGCTACTTCCGCACCCGCAACTGGTCGCGGCCGAACCTCGTCACGTACATGGAGAGCCACGACGAGCAGTGGCTGATGTTCAAGAATCTGTCGTTTGGCGCGTGTGAAAACGCGCCGTTTGGCGGACCCAACTGTGACAGCGACGGTGGCGCTTACAACGTGCGAGACATCGACGTGGCGCTCGATCGGCAAAAACTTGCCGGGGCGTTCTTTTTTCTGCTGCCCGGCCCGAAGATGATGTGGCAGTTCGGTGAACTCGGTTACGGCTACGGTCCGGACGGACGGGATTGTCTGCGCCCCGGTGGCGGCAGCGCCGGCGACTGCCCCGCAAACGCACCTGGGCGGGTTGATCGCAAACCGATTCGCTGGAACTACTTTGATGACCCGCTGCGCCTGAAACTCTACAAGACTTGGTCAGCGCTGATTAACCTCAGGCGGGAGCACGCGGTGTTCCACGATGCTTCTGCCACTCGAAGTGGCACGCTCGACGGCGAGGTCAAGACGTTGGTTCTCGACCACCCGTTCGAGATGGACGCGGTTGTCGTTGGCAACTTCGCGGTCGCCGAGCGGACCGCAACACCTGGCTTCCCGGCGACCGGCACGTGGTACAACTACTTCACGGGCGACTCACTCGAGGTGTCGGACACGGGGATGACGCTGGACCTGGCGGCGGGTGAGTTTCACGTCTACACAACCGACGGGCTGCCGACCCCAGAGGCGGGAATCATCACCGTAGGGACTGAAAATCTTGCTGACGCGGAAGACAGCGATTTGGCCGACGTGTTAATGCCTGCCTATCCCAATCCGGCTACCGACGAGGCCACGTTCGCGTTCAGGGTGGCTGCTCCCCGAGATGTAAGAATTGCGCTCTACGATTTGCTCGGTCGTGAGGTTGCTGTCGTGCTCGACGGCGACTTTGGTGTTGGTGAACACACTGTCCGATTCGACGCCGCTGGCCTTGCATCAGGCGTCTATTTCTATGCGCTCGCTACGGGCGAAACGCTGCAGCAACGAAAACTTGTCATACGATAAAGCGAGATACATGGCTAATCGAATACCTGGCATCCGAACTCTTCTTGTGATCTCGCTCGGGTTGGTTGCGACTGCCGGATGCAACTCTGAAGCTGAGCCAGAGTCCGAGGCCTTCAATCCGACAGAGATCGTTCCCGATTGGGCGGCCGACGCGGTGTTCTATCAGGTCTTTCCCGAGCGTTTCGCGAACGGTGATCAGAGCAACGATCCGACCTGGGAATCGCTGGAGTACCGGGAGACGGTCCCCAGGTCCTGGCGGCTCTCGCCATGGACTGGTGATTGGTACGAGCGGGCGGATTGGGAGGTGGAGGCCGGTCCTGATTTCTACGACAATGGCGTATTTAACCGCCGCTACGGTGGCGACCTGCAGGGCGTGATCGACCGGCTGCCGTACATCGAATCGCTCGGTGTCAATACGATATACTTCAATCCGCTCTTCTATGCGCGGTCGCTGCACAAGTACGACGGCAACACGTTTCATCACATCGACCCGTACTTCGGTCCGGATCCGGAGGGTGACCTGGCGTTGTTGAGCGAGGAAGACGCGCTGTCTGACACCTGGGTGTGGACCGCGGCAGACAGGTTGTTCCTGGAACTGCTGGAAGCAGCGCATGCACGCGACATCCGCGTGATCATCGACGGCGTTTGGAACCACACCGGCCGCGACTTCTTCGCGTTCCAGGATCTCGCGGAGAATCAGGAGGAGTCGCCTTACAAGGACTGGTACATCGTCAGATCATTCGACGACCCTTCGACCGAGGAAAACGAGTTTTCGTACAAGGGTTGGTGGGACGTGGAGACGCTTCCCGAATTTGCCAACACCGCTGACGAGAGCGATCTCCACCCGGATCCGAAAGCCTACATCTTCCAGGCAACCGAGCGATGGATGGATCCTGACGGCGACGGAGACCCCAGCGACGGCATCGACGGCTGGCGGCTCGACGTCACCGAGGAGGTGCCGCGCAAGTTCTGGGCGGATTGGAACTCGCACGTGCGCAGTATCAACCCGGACGCTTACACGGTCAGTGAGATCTGGAACGAAGCCTCCGAACACGTTACGCACGGTGGTTTTTCTGCTACGATGAACTACCATGCCTTTGCGGTCCCGGTCAAGGGTTTTCTCATCGACAACCAGATCAGCGGTGCAGAGTTCGAAAGCATGCTCGTTGATCGCGCTGCCAAGTATCCTGAACGCATCCGATTTGGCCTGCAGAACCTTATCGAATCACACGACACTGACCGCCTCGCCTCGATGATTGTGAACCGCCGCAGCGAATACGAAGACCGCAACTGGTTCGACTACGATCGCGGTGGCGTTTCTCCGAGAGGTGGGGGCGATTACGATGTCAGGAAGCCGACGGCCGACGAGCGGCGTATCCAGAGGCTCGTGGCGCTGTTTCAGATGACCTATGTCGGCGCGCCGATGGTCTACTATGGAACGGAAGCCGGGATGTGGGGAGGCGACGACCCGGACGATCGCATGCCGATGACGTGGCCGGAGATGACTTTCGATGACCAGGCGTCCGATCCGCGAGGATGGGAGCGTACGCCTGACGCAATCGGGTTCGACGACCAGCTGTTTGGGTTCTACCAGGCTGCCATTGCAACGCGTCATGATCATGAAGCGCTGCGTCGCGGCGAGCTCCGGTTTCTGGATACCGACATCCCAAACGTGGTGGCTTTCCTGCGCGAAGGTGAGCGCGAAGCGGCGCTTGTGCTGATCAACCGAGGTACCGAAGAGCAGGCTATCGTGCTACCGCGGTCGGAAGTGCCGGTAGACAACGCCGACATATTGCTGGACACCGCCTACGAGAACGAAGACGGAGCTGCCCTGGTCGTCACCGAGCAGACAGTTTCAGTGTCGCTGCCGCCGCTCTCCGGTGCCGTGGTCGGAAACGTTAACTTGACCGAATGAGGCGTCCGAAGTCCATCATACTCACAACCGCGCTTGTTCTTGGCGCGCTCCTGGTCGGTTGCGGCTCAGCTGGCAAAACTGATCGTGGCGTACGCGTAACGATCTGGCACCAGAAGACGGGCGAAGAACGGCAGTTCTTTGATCGCGTGGTAGAAGAGTACAACGCCCAGCATGACGATCACTACATCGAGACGCTCTACCGCGAGAATGAGGAAAACAGGAATCTGTTTATCATCGCGTCGGCCGGCGGCCGCGGTCCGGATCTCGTGTTTGGACCCGCTGACAACGTCTCGATCCTCGCGATAACCGGCACCATACAGCCCGTCACGAACGTTCTCGACGAGGCCTACCTATCGCAGTTTACGGATGAGGGTTTGTTGTCCTGGGAAGACAACACGTGGATGGTGGCTGATCAAGTCGGCAATCACCTGACGTTCGTCTACAACAAGGAGTTGATGCCGCGCCCACCGGAGACGATCGATGAAATGATCGCCATGCTGGAGTCGTCAACACAGGATACGGATGGAGACGGACGCGTTGATCGCTACGGGCTGACCTGGAACTATACCGAGCCGTTCTTTTTCATTCCGTTCCTCACCGCCTATGGCGGCTGGATGATGGACGAGGAGGGCAATCCGACGCTGGATACGGAAGCTACTGTGCGCGCCATTCAGTTTGTCCTCGACCTGCGCGACAAGTACGGCGTGATTCCCGCGTCGACGGATTACGACACAGCGGAAACGATGTTCAAGAGCGGTACTGCCGCGGCCATCATCAACGGGCCGTGGTCGTGGGCGGGGTACGGTAAATCCGGAATCGACTATGGACTCGCGCGCATTCCGTTCATGGAAAGCACTGGCAACTGGAGCGCTCCGTTAAAATCTGCAAAGGGTTACAGCGTCAACGTGAATGTCGACGATGAGCACATGCCGTACGTCCGGCGAGTGCTCACTTATCTGACGAACGCCGACATGCAAACCCGGATGGCCGGTGAGCTTGCGTCTGTGCCGGTCATTGACGCGGTCCGGGAAACCGAAGAGTTCACCTCCAACGCGTTTCTCCAGGCGTCCCTGCGCCAGCTGGAGGTTGCGAAGCAGATGCCGACGGCGCCGCAGCTGCGACAAGTGTGGGATGGGATGCGCGGCCCGTATCAGCTTGTGATGAACGGGGCTGTCAGTGCCGAAGAGGGTGCGCGAATGATGCAGGAACAGGTCAAGAAGCGAATAGCTGATGCCTTCCTCTAAGCGCAGATCCGCCATATCCGCTGCTTCGGGCGCAATGGCCGGCAGCAATGCTGAGCAGCGGTACCTGAGATGGTTCATGGCGCTCTTGTTGGGGCCCGCCATTGTGCTCATCCTGGCTGTGGTAGCGTATCCGTTCTTCTTCAACGTCGTGCTGTCGTTGTCGAACATGAACATCTATCACATCCAGGACTGGCGTGTGATCGGATTCCAGCAGTACGCCGCCGTGTTTGCAGAACCGCGCTTCTGGGAGGTCCTGTTCAAGACGGTAGTCTGGACAGTTGTGAACGTTTTCTTTCATGTGACGCTCGGCGTGTTTCTCGCCGTCATCCTGCATCAGAAGTTTATTCGAGGCAAGTCGTTCTGGCGGGTCCTCCTCATTCTGCCCTGGGCGCTGCCGCAGTACATCACGGCGCTAACGTGGCGCGGAATGTTCAACTACGAATACGGAGCCGTCAACCTTGCCATCGCCAAGTTCATGAACATGGCGCCCGTCGCGTGGCTCACGTCTCCTTTCGAGGCCTTCCTTGCTGCCATCCTCACGAACGTCTGGCTCGGCTTTCCTTTCATGATGGTTGTTGCGCTTGGCGGACTTCAGTCGATTCCGCAAGAACTCTATGAGGCCGCGGATGTCGACGGTGCCTCGCCGTGGCGTCAGTTCTGGAGCATAACGGCACCACTGCTGAAACCAGTCATGATTCCGGCGGTGACGCTCGGCATGGTCTGGACCTTTAACAACGTAAACGTCGTGTGGCTCGTGTCTAACGGCGGTGAGCCGAACGACCAGACGCACATTCTCGTGTCGTTTGTGTACGAGGCCGCGTTCTCGGCATACCGATTTGGCTGGGCCGCCGCGCTGTCGATGGTGATTTTCGCGATCCTGTTTACGTTTACGCAGGTCTTTCTCAAAAAGACAAACGCAACGGAGGCGGCGTACTGATGGCTAAATCCGGAGGCTCAAATCCGCGCGTCTTGCTTGGCAGGCTGGCGTCTTACGCTGCCCTCGTCGTGTTCACGCTGATTGCGGTGTACCCCGTTCTGCGGATCATCACGATCTCGCTGCGGCCCGGCGACCAGCTGCTCTCGACGTCGCTCGAACTGATCCCCGCGGGAGCGTCGCTCGCGAACTTCAAAGAGCTTCTCTTCGAGACGCGCTTCCTGCGCTGGATGTTCAACTCGATCGTCGTGTCGGCAGTCGTGACGGTCACGGGCGTTGCCCTCGCCTCCACCGCCGGCTATGCCATGTCGCGCTACCGGTTTGCCGGCCGCGGCGCACTGATGAGCGGACTCCTCGTTACGCAGATGTTTCCGGCCACGATGTTGCTGCTGCCGCTCTACGTAGTCCTCATCAACCTGAAGCTGCTAGACTCCTATATCGGCATCTGCATTATCTACTCGGCCACGGCCTTGCCGTTTTGCGTCTGGCAGATGAAGGGCTACTACGACACCATACCTGTGGCGCTCGAGGAAGCGGCCCGCATCGATGGCGCCACGCCCTGGCAGGCGTTCCGTCAGGTCATCCTGCCGCTGGCCGCCCCGGCGCTTGTCATCACCGCGCTCTTCTCCTTCATGACGGCGTGGAACGAGTACGTAGTCGCAAACGTCGTGCTGCAGAATGTCGACAATTTCACGTTGCCCCTCGGACTCAAGATGTTCCAGGCTTCGATGTCTACGCAGTGGGGCCTGTACGCCGCAGGTTCGCTGCTTGTCTCGGTGCCAATCGTCGTTCTCTTTCTTGTGTTGAGTCGCTTCCTGATTTCCGGCCTGACGCTTGGGGCCGTCAAGGGTTAACAACCAACGCGATTCCAAAAGCATTCTCATGGCTGATCCGCGTAACTACAAGATCAACTACCTGGAACTGCCCGCCACCGACCCGCAGGCATCCCAGGCGTTCTTCGAGTCTGTGTTTGGCTGGACGTTCGTGGCGTACGGTCCGGACTACCTTGCTTTCAACGATGGG
>JANQRN010000312.1 GCA_028284545.1 Rhodothermales bacterium
GTCGATTGCCGACGCGAGGGTGTCCTGCTCGTCAAATCCGACGATACGAAGGGACGCGACAACTCTCCCGGCTTCCCGCGCGCCACGAATGGCTAGACCGAGAGACCCACCGATTAGTCCCGTACCGAGTATCGCCACGGTGTTGATGGCCTGCGGTTTCTGCTGCATTCGTGATGTTTCGTGTGCTTTGTAGCAACCGTGGGAAGGGGTACCTTGACAAAGCAGATTCGTTCATCAAGGCCCGAGTATGCTTCTTCCTATTGCCGACGACGACAGGCACCTGCCAGGGATTGCACTCGTGACCGTTTCGTTGCTGGTCGCGAATGTAATCGTTTTTGTGCTATTTCAGCAATTCGGTGCGAACGAGCGGTTCACAGTTGGCTACAGCGTGATACCGTCGGAGATCGTGAACGGCGTTGACTTAACCGAAGCACAGTCGCTAACTGTAAACGGAACGCAGTATAACCTGCCTCAGGCACCGGGCCCAACGCCGATCTACCTCACGGTGCTCACTGCAATGTTTATGCACGGCGGGCTCATGCATCTCGGCGGAAACATGCTCTACCTGTGGATCTTTGGCGACAACATAGAGCACAGGTTCGGCCCTGGCGTTTTCTTGCTGTTCTATCTTGCATGCGGTGTAATTGCCACGGGGATTCAGGTCGCGTTGGATCCGTCGAGCGTTGTGCCGAATCTCGGTGCATCTGGAGCGATTTCGGGCGTCCTGGGCGGATACCTTGTGCTGTTTCCGCGCAACAGAGTTACGGCAATCCTGTTCTATTGGGTAATCAGCATACCCGCGGTCGTTGCGTTGGGCGCGTGGATTGCGTTCCAGCTGCTTCAAGGCGTGGGCACGCTCGGTGGTGCGCAGGTCGGCGGGGTCGCCTACGGCGCCCACATCGGGGGCTTCGTGGCCGGAGGGATTCTCGCGTTCCTGCTGCGCACACTTATCCCTGAACGTGACACTCCGAACATCGCCGAACGCCCCTCCCGAAGTCGGATTCCGCGGCGCAGGTCGGGACGCTAGTCTTCGTCCCCGGTTTTCTCCGCTTGCTCGTCGGGCGCTTCGGATGGCGTGTCTGCCGCAGCTTCGCCATCACTTGACGCACCGGCTTCTTCGGGCTGACCTTCGGGCACGGCTGGCGCCACAGCGGCAGCCGGTGCCGCCTTCAGCGCCTTCGTGGTTTCGAAGCTCAACGCCGAACCGTCTTCCTGTTGACCTATGGTCATCAGGTCGCCCGCGCCGAGGTCACTTGCGAGAATCGCCTCGGCCATCGGGTCCTCGACGTACTTCTGGATGGCGCGGCGGAGCGGTCGAGCACCGAACTTCGGGTCGTATCCTTTCTCCACGAGGAACTCTTTGGCACCCTGCGTGAGCTTGATATCGATGCCGACCGACGCGGCTCGCGCGAACAACTCTTCAGACATGATGTCGATGATCTCCAGAATGTGTCCCTTCTCGAGCGGATGGAACACAATCACGTCGTCGACGCGGTTTAGGAATTCCGGATTGAATACGCGCTTCAGTGCGTCTTCGACGGTGCTCTTGAGCGTCTGATAGTCGAACTCGACCTCGCCCTGCGAGAATCCGATGCCTTTTCCGAGGTTCTTGATGTCGCGCGCTCCAATGTTCGATGTCATGATGACGATCGTGTTTCGGAAATCGACGCGTCTGCCGAGGCCGTCGGTCAGAATGCCGTCATCAAGCACCTGGAGCAGGATGTTGAACACATCCGGATGCGCCTTTTCGATCTCGTCGAGGAGAACAACAGAGTACGGCTTGCGACGGACCTTCTCGGTAAGCTGGCCGCCTTCCTCATAGCCAACGTATCCCGGAGGTGCGCCAACGAGTCTGCTGACAGCAAACTTCTCCATGTACTCACTCATGTCGATCCTGATGAGCGAATCTGTGGAGTCGAACAGGTACTTCGTGAGCACCTTGGCCATTTCTGTCTTGCCTACGCCAGTTGGGCCCAGGAAAATAAACGAGCCGATCGGACGCTTGGGGTCCTTTAGTCCAGCGCGCGTACGTCTAATGGCCCGCGACAACTTCTCGATTGCCTCGTCCTGGCCGATGACGCGTTCGCGCAACTCGTCCTCCATGCGCAGAAGCTTCTTGCTCTCCGGCTCGGATATCTTGTCGACCGGAATGCCGGTCATCATCGCAACAACCTGAGCGATGTCGGTCAGCGTGACGTCGTGGATCTCGGTCTCAGCCTTTCTTTCCCAATCGGTCTTCGCCTCCTCGAGCTGTTCCAGAAGCTTCTTTTCGCTGTCACGAAGACGAGCAGCCTCTTCGAAGCGCTGGCTCTTCACGACACGATTCTTTTCCTCCCGGATCGTCTCGATCTCGTTCTCGAGTTTCACGATCTCCTCCGGGACGTGGATGTTTCCGAGGTGCACTCTGGCACCTGCTTCATCCATCACATCGATCGCCTTGTCCGGTAGGTACCGCTCTGTTATGTAGCGTTCCGACAGCTTGACGGCGAGTTCGAGTGCTTCGTCTGAGAACCGGACGTTGTGGTGCTCTTCGTACTTATCCTTGATGTTCTTCAGTATCTCGATCGTTTCCTCGGGGGAGGAGGGGTCGACCAGGATCTTTTGAAAACGCCTGTCCAGCGCACCGTCCTTCTCGATGTACTGGCGGTACTCGTCGAGCGTAGTAGCGCCAATGCACTGAATCTCACCACGGGCGAGTGCCGGCTTGAACATGTTGCTCGCGTCGAGGCTACCGCTCGCACCTCCCGCGCCGACGATGGTGTGTAGTTCGTCGATGAAGAGGATAACGTCGGGGCTCTTCTCGAGCTCGTTCATCACGGCCTTCATTCGCTCCTCGAACTGCCCGCGATACTTCGTGCCCGCGACCAAGGCGGCGAGGTCAAGGGTGACGATGCGCTTGTCATAAAGCACGCGCGAGACCTTTCGCTGAACGATCCGCATTGCGAGACCCTCAGCAATCGCCGTTTTTCCAACACCGGGTTCTCCGATGAGGACCGGATTATTCTTCTTGCGGCGGCTCAGAACCTGCGCCACTCGCTCGATCTCACGCTGTCGGCCGACAACCGGATCAAGCTTTCCATCTTCAGCAAGTTTGGTGAGATCCCGACCAAAGTTGTCGAGGACCGGTGTTTTGCTCTTTTCCATTTTGCTGCCACGCTCTTTTGCACCCGACGAAGACCGACCCGATCCAGAACCTGACCCACCGCTCGCACGCGGCGAAGACTTGCCGCTGACGATCGAGTCCAGTTCCGAGCGGACGGCGTCGTACGTTACCGAGAATCCTTGCTGCAAGATCTGCGCCGCGATATTCTCATCGTCGCGCAGCAGGCTGAGGAGCAGGTGTTCGGTGCCGATTACGTCGCTCTTATACAGTTTTGCTTCGAGGTAGGTGATCTTAAGAACCTTTTCCGCCTGCTTTGTCAGGGGTATGTTGCCGACCGTCAGCGTACCGCCGGTACTACGAACGGTGTCTTCAATTGCCTTCTTGAGCTTCGTCAGATCACAGCTCAGGTTGCGGAGGATCTTCACGGCGATTCCTTCGCCCTCCCTGATGATGCCGAGGAGGAGATGCTCGGTTCCGATATAATCGTGACCGAGTCGAATCGCCTCTTCTCGACTGAAGGAGATCACGTCACGAACACGATTTGAAAAGTTGCCTTCCATGCCTAGTGGTTTGTCGGGTCAGACGCCGAAACTCGAGCCACAGCCACAGGTCGCTGTTGCATTCGGGTTGTCGAAGGTGAATCCCCTTGCGTCGAGGCCATCGTGATAGTCGACTGTAGTGCCCATCAAATACAGGCCGTGCCGCTTGTCGATGAAGACCGTGATTCCGTCTACCTCAAACGACATATCATGCTCACGCGTACGGTCAAAACCGAGGATGTAACTCATACCCGAGCATCCGCCCCCTTTTACACCCACGCGCAGTCCAAAGCCAGTCGGAATGCTCTTTTCTGTCATGATCTTTCGAATCTCGTCCGAAGCGCGATCTGATAGTATGATCGGCGAGGAAACGGCAGTACTTGATGGCACGGTTGACGTTGCACCCATTTGTTCGGTCCTATCGGTCGGTCAGTCCTATCGGTTCAATCCAGCCAGCCCACGATCGGGCTGATCACCCTTCTAACTCTCCGACGGCGTAGAGGTTTGGCCGGACCCAGTGGGTAAACCGTAGTTCGGCGAAATACGGCAAAGCGTGTTCCATCGTGCCGAACGGGCGGTAGCGGACGGAGATCGCCGGGTGATTCTGGTAGGGCCGGTGCTACGTTTGCGCGGATTGCCTGTTCCGGGAACTTTTGTCCGCAGCCTCTCGCTAACCCAAGGGTCTCGCCAGGACAACGACCGACTTGTGCTTCTCCGTTCTTCCGGCAGCAGTGTCGATGGCCTCCAGCAGGACAACATAGATCCCGATGCGCAGGTCGCGGCCGTCGTCATCCTTGCCGTCCCAGATGATGTTGCCCGTCGACGCCGCGATGCGCGACTCCTCCAGCGATCTGACGATCCTGCCGCGAGAATCAAAAATCCGGACACGGATCAGCGCAGCGGCACTCTGAAGGGAGTAGGCAATCGCTGTTACATCCTCGAACCCATCGTCATCAGGCGAGAAGGGGGACGGATTGATACTTAGCCCTTCGGTGTCGCCGGTGATGTCCGGTGAAAGGAAGACGCTGTTCGTTTCACCTGGCGTGCCCCCACCCAACGCGACACTGCTACTCCAGTTTCTGGCGAGCGACGACGGACCATTGGGGTCGTATCGTTCGAGTGACACTCCTTT
The DNA here is from genome assembly GCA_028284545.1 of Rhodothermales bacterium. Lineage (GTDB taxonomy): Bacteria > Bacteroidota > Rhodothermia > Rhodothermales > JABDKH01 > JANQRN01. The sequence continues at coordinate 4,775 of JANQRN010000312.1, forward strand.
CGACTCGCGCAAGTTCGGGTTGTGCCAGGCCGGGTCATAGAAAACGCTGTCGATCTTCGTGCCGTCAAGCCGGTGCAGGTTGACGAGATCGCCATCATTGAGCAGTCCCAGCGACGAGGCGTTCACAGCGATCAAGGTGACGCCGAGGTCGAGGTAGTCAGCCGGGAATGCCTGGACAAGCGACGAGTTGACGTAAACCTCGTCGAGCGGAACTACAGGCTGTTGGGCGAAGACAACCGCGAAGCCTTCACCTGATATCCCCACCGGTTCCCCGACGAATCGGACCGTGTCGGCGATACCGTCTTCATTGGCCTGGTCAGTCCAGAACATACCGCTCAAGGTCAGGAGTTGATCAACTGTACTGTGCAGTTCGAGGTACTCGGTCTGATCCTGCAAGCCGTCGGAGTCGTTGGCACGCGGGTCAAACATGATCTCATTGACAACGATTTCGCCGGCCTCCGGAATCGCCGCAACCGGTGCCGTTGCGTTTGCTACGGTGTTGCCGGTGAGGTCGGAGAAACCGCTTACCGACACGTTGGCCCCGCGGGCAAGCGCCTGATCTAGCATGACTGCCACAGTTGTCCCGCCGGCTAGGAGTGAGAGATCGGTCGGCGCGTCACCGTCAACGTCGACGCCGGATGTTGTAACAGAAGCGGGCTCAAGCGGCTCATCAAAATGCAAAAGGAGGGACGCCGCGCCAGCCTGCTCTGCGAAGACAAGCGTCGGCGCGACCAGGTCGGGATTAAATATGGAATTCTGGGCGCCCGGAGTTGCCCCGTTCGGGGATGTACTGGATCCCCAGTTGGTACGACTGTTTGGTGGTCCGGCCGGGTCCCGTCTCTCGAGTGAGACGTCATTACCACCCCAAGACGGGTCGTATGCCACGGAGTCTATTGCACTTCCGGAAAAAGATAGCACCACCGCGTCCCCGCCATTGTTGAGTGCAGGCCATGACGATGTTTCAGAGTAAGCGACTCCGGAAAAAGCGGAGGCAAACGCGTCGGCGTCGCGCACAACGACTGCGTAAGCATTCGGAGCCACGACGATCGGGCCGTCAACGATATCTGCAGGAGCTCCGCGATTGTCAGCGAGCTGGAAGTCGGCAAGATCGAACGTTTTGTCAGATACGTTGAGGAGCTCGACGAATTCCAGATTCGAGTCGATCGGGTCGTAGAGAAACTCATTAACCACCAGATCACCAGGCACGGGAGTGTCGCCGGAGAAGTCAATCGCAAACGCGAGCTCCTGGTTGGACATCACGTTTCCCGAAAGGTCAGCGATGTTGGTGACTGTCAACGTGTATGCGCCGGGTTCGAGCGCGGGCGCGAACTGCAGTGATGCCAGCATGGTTGGGCCAGGTCCGCACGCCACGGTTTCGGGTGAGCCGACACCACCTGAAACGGAATAGTTTGAAGCGCTTCCGCAGCCTCCATTCGGGTCAACGTTTTCGTCAAAGATGACCCGCAGGTTTGCATTGTCAATTACCTCGACAGTCGTAACGGACGGTGGTGTCGTGTCAGAGACGACGTCGACCGGGATCGCGGCAGGCACGATAACGTTTCCCGCGACATCTGTCAGATCTGTGACGCTCACGTTGTAGGTCCCCGTCGACAAACGGCTCGCAAAGGACAAACGCGCCCTCGCATTTGTGGGCCCAGCCGGTCGGTCAGCCAACTCGACAGATTCTGGGCCTCCTACACCGCCGTCAACCATGAAGTCGGTCACCTGCACGGTCGCCGGATCCAACGACTCGCTGAAGTCCACGAAGATGTCGTTCAGGCCGGCATCGTAAGTTGCTTCGACAAGTGTCGGCGGTGTCGTGTCGGGCGGTTGCGTGTCAGACACGTCGAAGTTGTCAAAGAAGTACGAGTCTGCCCGAGTCTGTGAATGCTTGACCCATAGCCCGAAGAAACTGCTTGTCGCAAACACGGTCCCGGTCTCGACATGGGTTAACACTTCGGCACCGTCGAGGCTTACGGCCCAGGCGTTTTCGTTCGACCGCTGGACGGTGAAACTTAGGAGGCGGTCGGTCCCGCTGACGATGTCATTGTCACTCGAAGCAAGCAGTTCCCGATCGCCGCTCGCGCCCGGGTCTACGCGGTAGAGTCTGACGTTGCGATTGTTCGTGCCAATCTGCAGCTGGTAGCCAGAGACGGCCTCGGTCAGGTCGGACAGATCCGACATCAGAAAGACGCGGATCTGGTTGAAGTTGGTCAGTTGGCCGTCGACAAACCGCACATCGAAGGACCATGTCCCATACGCGATTGTGCTGGGCGTGGTGATCGAGAGCGTGTCGGAAATGGCCAGGCCACGCGTCCGAAGCGCGTTGTCCGTTCCTGACGGAACAACCGACCACAACGTGTCAGCCGATGTCCAGGTGGGATTGCTCGTGTAATCGCCGTCAGAAAAGTCGTCGACGAATTGCCCACGTGCCGCAACGGTAGGCAGCAGCAGCAGACAAATAGCTGCCAGTAGTGACCGATGTGGAGTCTTGGATATCATCATTCGAGGTCGCAAGAAACGCCCTCCAATGTAACCAAGTCATCCTTGGGCGTACGTCTGGAGACGTCCAACGAGTGTCTCCGACATGAGTTCGACTGCCGGCGCCAGGGCCCGTTCATCGATGTCGAAGAGCGAATCGTGAAGCGGGTAGGAGGTTTCGGGCGAGGATGCGGTTCCAACACGCACAAGGGCACCAGGCACGGACTCAAGATAGTACGCGAAATCTTCAGCGCCCATACTTGGAACAGGGATGTCCACAACCGATTCGTCACCGTGCACCCTTCGCGCAACCTCATCCACTTCCGCGATGATATCAGGGTCATTGATGACGGGCGGGGCTCCGTCCATGTAGTGCACGTCGATGTGTGCGTGGTGCAGGGTACCGATCTGCTGCGCAGCGTCGATCAGTTTTTGTTTGAGTAGACGTCGGTCGTTGTGGTCTGTACAGCGGAGGGTCCCGCCGAAAGTGACGTCTCGCGGGATGACATTAAACGCTGATCCGCCATCAAACCGGCAGATTGTCAGAACGGAGGCCCGGCGTGCGTCTGTGATGCGCCCCACGAGTTGATACAGGTGCTGCGCAATTGAGGTAGCTATCCAGACTGTATCCACGGTCTGATGGGGTCGAGCACTGTGTCCGCTACTTGGGCCCGAGACCACAACCTCGAATCGGTCAGCCGCTGCGGTAGCGGCACCCGAAATGAGTCCGAATCGCCCCACGGGTAATGTCGGGTCTACGTGCACGGCGTACGCCCAGGACACTCCGTCCAGCACGCCGTCTTTGATCATTTCCGGAGCTCCCGATGGGACCCCTTCTTCATTCGGCTGGAAGAATACGCGCACTGAGCCGTGGATGCGGTCGCGGCACTGATTCAGCTTGAGCGCGACACCCAACGCTATGGTGGTATGGGCATCGTGGCCACACAAGTGAGCGGCCCCCTCAGACCGGGAGGCGTAGGAAACAGACTTACGATCATGCGCCGGCAGCGCGTCTATGTCGGCCCTATATGCAACCATTG
>JANQRN010000319.1 GCA_028284545.1 Rhodothermales bacterium
GGTACTATACAGTGCTTGCAGCCAATAAGCCAGCGTTTCCGAGCGACTTTTTCTGATCGCAGTCCGCGTGGGATCAGAAAATGGGCTCAAAAATCCACGACGATCCCGATCGTGGGTATCGGGCTGCCGGCATCCTGCTCAACGACGCGCAACGCTCGCGGATCGAGCGGAAGGCCCGCGCCATCACGAGCAAGCGCGTACTGCGTCGGCGCCGGGGCTGCCTGGCCAGTGACGTTGCCGACCTCCAGAAAGACATCCAGCGACAGGCCGGGGAGATTCCACTTCTTGTCGATGCGCACGTCAAGCTGCGCGAACGTTGCGAGCTCTTCTTCGCCAAGGCGCGAGTAGTCCAATACGATTTGCGGATACAATCGAAGCGACTCTTCAAGATCCGTCGGCACCACCGGCGTCTTGCCGGCAAACCGTAGCCTTGAACTCACTTCCCAGTTCCGCCCGAGCTTGTAGCCACCAGTAAAAGACACGAGGTGGCGACTGTCCCATAGTGAAGGTCTGTACACGCTGGTATCGAACCCGGTGAATTCACTGAAGAAGTACGTATACGACAGAATACCGTAAAAGCGACGTGCCAGCTTCTGCTGAAACAGCACCTCCGCTCCGTATGTGCGCCCCTTGCCAACGGTGTCTACTTCCTCGTTCCCGAGGACCTCAAAACCGGCACCCTTGTTGGCGAGCGATACTTCGTCCACCGTCGAGACCGGGTAGTCATCATAGCGCTTGACAAATCCCTCTACGCTCAGATTTGTCGCCGGCCCGATCACGCGCTCGACGCCCAACACGAAATGGTCGCTACGTGTGTACTTGGCGTCTTCGTTGACAAGCGTACCGGCACTGCGGAAACCCAGTATTGTGTAGGGTGGAATCTTGTAGTATCGTCCTGCGGTGCCGTTGACCTTCCAACCGTCGACGAACTCGTAAGAGAACGCCGCTCGTGGCGAAAACGTCGACAACGGGCTGCCACCGGTGGTAAACGTATCGTCGTCGAGTCGGAAGCCGAATGAGACGTCCAGGCGGCGATCCATTAACGATCTAGAGGCATTGGCAAACAGCCCGTACTTGAAGAAATTGATCCGCGTCGAGTATTCAAATCCGGCGTTTGTGTCGCGCGTAACGTTTCGGTAGTTGCTGATCTGCGCGTTGAATCCCGAGTCAAACTCCCAGTTATTCCAGAAGTAGCTCAGGGCGTACCGCAACTTTGTCTCGGTTTCACGCGAGTCGTTGCTGAAGAATCGTCCTTCACGATTCACGTTGTCGGCAAAGCGAGAGAAGTCATTGAGCAGGAAGTTGTTGCTCACCGTCGTAGTCATGAACCCTTGACTCTCGGGCAGTATTTTTCGCCACGTCAGCCCGACGGTGTTCGTTTGCTGCTCGATGAATGGAGCTTGATCCAGGGTTGCCTGCTGATCCTCGTCAAACCCTGAAGGAGTTTCGACAGCGAAGTCGTCTATCGAGCCAACCCCGATAAGACTGATCGTATTCAGGTTGTCCAGCCGGTGCGTGACCTTGTACTGGTAGTCCCAGTAGTCGGGTCGAATTGGCAGACCGATTAGCTCAAACAGAAACTGCAGGTAGCTGCGACGCACCGAGGCCAGGTACGTGGTACGACCGTTCTTCTGCAGCGGCCCGCTCGCCGTGAGCGCAGCCTCGCTGGCACTGATCCTGAAATTGGTGTTACGTCGGCTGGCATCGCCGTCACGCTGCTCAAACTGCAACACGCCGGATAAGGCGTTGTCGTACTGCGCCCCGAAGGCTGATGTGGACAGCGTGACGTTGTCGACAAAAGACACGTTCAGTAGTCCGACCGGCCCGCCGGAACTACCCTGCGTGCTGAAGTGGTTGATGTTAGGTATCTCAACGCCATCGAGGTAGTAGACCGTTTCGTTTGGCGCGCCCCCCCGGATGATGAGATCGTTTCGAAATCCGCCCGGCGACGGCGAGATTCCTGGAAGCGACTGCGCGACGCGCACCACGTCGTTGTTGCCACCGGGGTAGGTGGCGAGCTCGACGGCCGTGAGCGTCTGGGTAGAGAGCGGCGTCTCTATTGGGCGACTGACGAGGTTTCGGTCGGGCGTCACAATCACGTCTGGAAGCACCTCCACGCTCTCGATGAGCGTGAAGTTGTACGTCGGGTTGCCGACGGATTTCACCTCGATGTTAAACCGCGTCTGCGACTCAAATCCGACGTAGCTCACGACGAGGTTATACGTGCCGGGCTCGACCCCGTCTATTCGAAAGAAGCCTAGAGCGTCCGAAATGGTCCCAAGCTGGGTACCCTGCAGGAAAACTGTGGCGCCCGGCAACGGCGTCTCCGTAACGTCTTTAACGTAGCCTGAGACATCAGCACGCACCTGTGCACGCAGCTGCTCTGGGGCGCACGTCACCACCACAAACAGCCCAAACAGTAGTCTTGACCACGTCAAACGCATCCAGATATCTCGATTCTTCTCTGTCGTAGCACACGGCATGCAGGAATTAGACACGCGTCAGGGCCTACAAGACTATCCGGCAGATCCGCTCCGCCCTGACGTCCGTGAGAATCGACGTGGCCGATCGTTTTCGGCCTATCTTTTGCCCATCTGGAGACCGGTTTTCACTGGAGCAAGTTGTGTACGCGAACTACGGTAAGAGAGCGCTGGATGTGGTCCTGTCGCTATCAGGGCTCATCCTGACCCTGCCTGTGTTGCTCGCTACCGCTGCAGTTTTGCTGATCGTTCAGGGCCGTCCCGTCCTATTCCGGCAAATCCGTCCGGGAAAAGGAGAGGTGCCATTTACGCTGGTCAAGTTCCGAACGATGCGAGATACCCGAGATCGCGAGGGCCTCCCGCTCGCCGATGCTGACCGCGTGACGCGTTTTGGCAGTTTCCTGCGGAACTCCAGCCTCGACGAGTTGCCTGAACTCTGGAACGTCCTGAAGGGAGATATGAGTCTTGTTGGGCCACGGCCGTTGCTGATGGAATACCTCCCCCGCTACTCCAGGGAGCAAGCCCGGAGACACGAAGTGCGACCGGGCATCACCGGACTCGCGCAAGTCTCGGGGCGCCAGCTGTTGCCGTTCAGTGAGCGCCTGCGCCGCGATGTGCAGTACGTCGACGAAATGTCTTTTATCGGCGATGTGCAGATTCTCGGCACGACACTGATACACGTAATTCGCCGGCGCGGTGTTCTGACGGGGCAAGACGTTAACGACATCGACGACATCGGGCTCACTGCAGGATGACACCGACGATGCAACTCGAATCGGTCAACCTGCGACCACTAGAAGATCGTGACCTTGCCGCGCTGCAGGTCTATCGAAACGATCCGCATATTCTGAATTCACTCGGGGGGTATAGCCCCGGTATGACGAGAGCTGACCTCGTCGCCTGGCTCCAATACCATCGGTCCCGGACCGACGAGGCGATGTGGTGTATTGCTAATCGAGAGGATGACTCATGTCTGGGTCACGTCGGACTGTACCAGATCAACACGCGTGTGCGCAAGGCTGAGCTGGGAATCATGATTGGTGACGCGGACTTCCGTGGTCGCGGCGTCGGCCACGAGGTTTGCCAGGCCGTAATCGCACACGCCCTCGGCGAACTGAACCTGCGCCGCATTGAGCTGAGCTTCCTCGCAACGAACGAAGCCGCACAGAAACTGTACACCCGGCTGGGTTTCCTTCAGGAAGGGATCCAGAAAGAGGCGGAGTACCGGTCGGGAGCGTTTGTTGATGTCGTCCTGATGTCGCTGATCCGCGACTGATCTCATGTCGCAACGAGAAATAGGAGGAGACTTCCATTGGCCAGCGGGCGCGCCGCCTGACAGGATGACTCCGTGGCCTGCGTCAAGCGTGTTCTTTGCGCGTGGCCGGGACGCCGTAACGAGCGTGATGCAGACGGCTCCGGCTGGATCGCGTCTGTACGTGCCGCATTTCTTCTGTGGAGACACGGTGGCGGCCTGGGATAAGTCCGGCTTCGACCTCTGCCGGTTTCACCTCTTGCCAGAGTCGACAGACATCCGTTTTGACCGAGTTCCGACGGACCGGGACTTTGTGTTGCTGGTCAACTACTTCGGCACCGGAGATCTCGCAAAGCTTGGTGACCAACTGCGCTCGCAGACTGGCTGCGCGATCATCGAGGATCACTCGCACGATCCCGTCTCACCGTGGGCCCTGTCATCCGGGGCCGAGTATTGCTTTGCCTCCCTTCGAAAGACGCTCCCCCTTACCGATGGCGCCATCGCATGGTCGCCCGGCGGCACCCAGACACTACAAACGCCGAACAGGACCTATAGCGACCAAACGCTTGTTGCTGCCATGGCGATCAAGGCTGCGTACCTCGCTGCGCCATCGCCGGACCCCGCACTGAAGCAGGGCTTCCGCGAACTCCAGCTCGCCGGCCACAAGGTCCTTGAAGCGAACGTTGGTCCCGTCGGTATCAGCACGTGGAGTTATTCCCAGATTAAGCGTGGATATCCAACCGCGTGGAGGGAAGCCCGCACCCGCAACGCGAGCACGGTTGTCAAGTCTATGTCAGATGCTGTTCGCCAGTACCTGCTATTCGAAAGTTGGCGGCAACAGCAGTGCCCGCTTGCCATTGTACTGGTATTCCAATCCGAGACGGTCCGTAATGAGGTCAGGGCGAAGCTTATCGAAGCGGATATCTATCCCCCGGTACACTGGCGATGTGATGAGAGCCTCGATGAGGCCGCCCGAACACTTGGAAGTCGCATCCTTAGCATACCGGTCGACCAGCGATATAGCGACGACGATATGATCCGGGTAAGCGAGAAACTGAACGATATTCTGGCACGATGACACGAGCCGCCCACACCATCTTGGTCCTGCTGCTGTCGTTCGGCCCGTTGTCCGTTTCGGCCCAGGTGCCGGCCGACTACTTTCCTGCGTCGGTTGGAAACTCGTGGCAGTTCATGAGCGATGAGGGTGAGTTTGTAACCGCCAGAGTCCGCAGCACCGCCGTAATCAACGACACGAACTACGTCGTGATTGACATTCCGTTTGCGCGGGCGGATACGATCCGTGTTGACGGTTCAGGCTTGGTCTGGCAGCGCGACAGCGGCATCGAATATCTGCTCTTCGACTTTGTCTCAACCGAGGTCTCGATCTACGATCCGCCACCCGCATGGAACGCCAAGAAGATCCTCCTTGGGCGCGACGTGACACTCGACGTTCCCTTCGGCACCTTCACGTCCTGCATCGTATTCGACATCGACCGCGCCGTGGACTTTGGGGACTACAGCTTTGCGTTTGCACCCGGCGTCGGATTTGTCCAGCTAATGGATAGCACCGGCCTCACTTACGGTCTGACTGCCGCCGTGATTGACGGACTTGGACTGGCAAACGAAGAGGTTCCGGTAGCGCGCGAGCGTAGCCTCTCGATTTCAGTCTTTCCGAATCCAACTGACGGATGGACGAATGTCACAATCAGCGGTAACAAGGCGACGGTCACGCCGGAGGTAACCGTATTCGACGCGTTAGGCCGGAGGACATTGTTGGTAGGGTCAGCTGCCGACGGCTTCGACACGACGGATTGGGCTCCCGGCGTCTACGTTGTGCGAGCAACGACCACAGACAAGAGTGGATTGACCCGGACGGGCGCCACGACGTTCGTTCGCGTCAGGTGATTGTCGGCCGACGCGAACTAGTCGGACCCACCTGAGTCGACCCGACTGGGGATGCGCGTCGGGTCATTAACGTTCCGCACTAGTCCGATCAAGCTGATCACGACCCAGAACACCTCAACGATAAACGCAGATAGATTGAAATCGAACCAGAGCGAGACGAGTACCAGCGACGCGCCGACGGCGTTCGTAATGGAGTATAGCAGCGCCCGGCCGTCCAGTCTGCCAAGTTGGAGCGCCAGGTAGGCGCCCACGATCAGCGCGACACCGATATTGCCGACGAGGTCGGGCCACCCGTAGCTTGTCATGATTGCGACTCCGACGAAAGGACTTTCAATGCTGCCAGCGCCTGCTCGGCGCGATTCGCTGGGACAAAAATGTGGTCGTGATAATATGCCGCGACTACGTTCGCACTGATTCCCTTTTCTGTAAGCGCGACCGCGACCGCAGCCGTAAGGCCGACTGCCGACAGGCTGGAATGCACGTTCAGCGAGATCATGCGGTAGGCGCCATCAAAGTCAATCTGCGCCGCCTCGGCCCGTTCAACAGGAACCACAAGCGTCAGCCCCTCCCGCTCGGCAAAAGAAGCGACAGGGTTGAGTTGTGGTTGGGCCCCGTACACTTGACCTGGAAACGTGAGAAACGCGAACTCTCCTTCGCGCAGCGATGGCTCCATGCTGGTCAGCAGCTCGTCCAGGTTTTCGATGCCGCTCACGTGTTGCCGCCGGGTTTCGGTTTGTCCGCTGGTTTCCACGCGGTCCAGACCTTCCAGCCCAACCATATGAATGCCAGCTGCAGAAAGACTCTAACGATCGTCACCGGAAGCGGCGAGATCATGGGATCCTCGCGGAAGAAGTCCCACAGGTGCAGCGGGAGATAAGCGAGGCATAGCAGCGCAAATGCAAGTCCGGCAGTACCCCGGGTCCGTGGCACCAGAACGGCTGCACCGATTGCCAGCTGGATGACCCCTGTAACGATGACTGTTGCGACTGGTGGCAGGGGCGGGAACACGAATCCGGTGAAGAAATCGGGCGCAACGAGATGCGCGATCCCTCCGGCGCCCATCAGAAACGCGACGAGCCCGACCATTAAGCTTTCGCGCAATGTCATGATTCGGTTGATTGCAGAATTTCCCTTTCAGTCTACGCCGAAGCGGTGGGCCCGTCAATCCCTGACGATTTCGTTTGCCGTAGCGGGCGCAGTACGTTAGGCCCGTACTATTGGCATGAGGTATTTCACGATGCAGGGCAACGCAGAGATCATCGAGCGCTTCTACCGGGCGTTCCAGCAGCGAGACGCAGATAGCATGGCGGCGTGCTACCACGATGATATCGTGTTTTCGGATCCCGTGTTCGGCGAGTTGCGCGGCTCCGACGCCGGCGACATGTGGCGGATGCTTTGCGAGCGCGGGAAAGATCTCTCCATCGAGTATCGAGACGTTTCCGCCGACGCAGAATCTGGCTCCGCCCACTGGGAAGCCCACTATACGTTTTCGGCGACAGGCCGCCAGGTGCACAACAAGATCGACGCCACATTCGAATTCCGGGACGGATTGATCTCCCGCCATCGTGACGTCTTCAGCTTCTGGTCCTGGTCGTCGCAGGCACTCGGGCCTGCCGGCGCGCTACTGGGCTGGACGCCGTTTATCCGAAAGAAGGTCAGCGCGCAGGCACTCGGTTCGCTAGCCGCGTTCACGCAGAGGTAGGATGCGCTGCGCCGCGGATGCGCTACCGAGTTGCCGGCGACCACACTGGCTCTCCGTCGTATGCGGGATTCAGCGTGAGGTTGGTGATCTCTCCGGACTCAACGCTAACGACGTTAATCTCGCCGTTTCCCGAAGCATCGCTTCGAAACGCGATGTAGCGACCGTCTGGTGACCACGAGATCTCGCCATCCTCCGCGTCGTTATCGGTGAGCTGGACTAGATCCGATCCATCAGCGTTCATCAC
>JANQRN010000323.1 GCA_028284545.1 Rhodothermales bacterium
AGCCACCTGCCGGTGTTCGTTGACCCCAGCCACGGTGTTGGCATCCGGAACAAGGTGGTTCCCATGGCGCGCGCGGCGGTGGCGGTCGGAGCTGACGGACTGATGATCGAGGTCCATCCGAACCCGGACGCGGCCCTCAGCGATGGTCCGCAGTCACTGTATTTTGAACAGTTTGCGGAATTAATGCAGCAGATCCGTCTGATCGCTGCGGCGTTAGATCGGCAGGTCGCCCCGGCGGGTCAGTCTGCCTGACGCGCGGGCCCGGCGACCGTCCGGGCACGAAGATTTACGCTCCTGGGGTCAGGGCACACTCGTTGGCCCAAAGCTTGTAGCGCTTGAATCAAGAAAAGCGCAAACTCGCAGTACTCTAATCGCTACATGTGTGGAATTGTAGGATATATCGGCAGCCAACAGGCCTCTGACATTCTCGTCAACGGCCTTCGCAGGTTGGAATATCGAGGCTATGACTCGGCAGGTGTTGCCATCGTGAATGGCAGTCTGCACGTGTGCAAGCGTGAGGGCAAGGTCGATGAACTGGACCGCGCGCTAAAGAGCGAGCGGCTTGAGGGATCGATCGGTATCGGCCATACCCGATGGGCGACGCACGGGCCACCGTCAAACGAAAACTCGCATCCCCACGTCAGCAGCGACGACTCGTTTGCGCTGGTGCACAACGGCATCATCGAGAACTATACGACGCTCAAAGAGGGCCTGGTTCGGAAGGGCTACACGTTCGACAGCGAGACAGATACGGAGGTGCTTGTTCATCTCATTGAGGACGTCAGGAACTCCACGGGACTCGAGTTGCCGGAGGCCGTGCGACAGGCCCTGGCGATGGTGGTCGGCACGTATGGCATCGCAATCGTTTCCCGGGAGGACCCAGACCTGATGATTGCGGCCCGCAAGGGCAGCCCGTTGATCGTCGGCGTTGGCGACGGCGAGTACTTCCTCGGATCAGACGCGGCCCCGCTAATCGAGCACACCCGTCAGGTCGTGTACCTGCACGACGGCGAGATGGTGGTCATCCGCCGCTCGGGAATGGATGTGCGCAGCCTCGACAACGTGCCGCTTACGAAAGAGGTGCACGAACTCGAGTGGGACCTCGAGCAGATCGAGAAGCAGGGCTACGAATACTTCATGCTCAAGGAGATCATGGAGCAGCCCACGGCGCTGGAGAATTGCCTCCGAGGCCGTGTGCGACCTGGCGACAATACGATTCAGCTCGGCGGACTTCTTGAGCACATGGAGCGAATCCGCGCTGCACGCCGCATCATTATCGTCGGATGTGGCACATCGTGGCACTCAGCCCTTGTCGGCGAATACCTGATCGAGGGACTCGCGCGAATTCCGGTAGAGGTGGAGTACGCCAGTGAATTTCGCTACCGCGAACCAATTCTGACAGACGAAGACGTCGTCATAGCCATCTCGCAAAGCGGTGAAACAGCCGATACCCTTGCTGCCATCCGCGAGGCGAAAGAACATGGCGCTCTTGCACTGGGCATTTGTAACTCTGTCGGCTCTACGATAGCACGTGAGACCGACGCGGGGGTGTACCTGCACGCCGGGCCGGAAATCGGAGTTGCATCAACCAAGGCGTTCACGGCGCAGGTGGCTGTGCTGACGATGCTTGCGCTTAAGCTCGCCAAAGGGCGCACGCTGACCGACGAGCGCTTTGCCGAATACCTTCAGGGGTTACTCGAGATACCGAACAAGATTCGGGATGTCCTCGATATCCACGAGCAGATTGCCGAGCTGGCGCAGGTGTATCGCTACGCCTCCAACTTCCTCTATCTGGGTCGCGGGTACAACTTCCCTGTTGCTCTGGAGGGCGCGCTCAAGCTGAAAGAGATATCGTATATCCATGCTGAGGGCTACCCGGCGGCAGAGATGAAGCACGGCCCGATCGCCCTGATCGACCGATTCATGCCGGTTGTGTTCATCGCGATGCACGACAGCACATACAGCAAGGTCGTCTCAAACATCGAGGAAGTCGTGGCCCGCCGTGGCTCGGTCATCGCCATCACAGACAACGGGAGTGATATCGAACGTCACTGCGAGTACATGGTGCGCATCCCGCAGACCGAGGAATTCCTTACGCCACTGCTGACGGTGGTTCCGCTGCAACTGCTTTCGTATTACATTGCGGTTCTCCGTGGCTGTGACGTAGATCAGCCGCGCAACCTTGCCAAGAGCGTGACGGTCGAATAGCTCTGCGTAGCAGATCGAAGCGCTTCGAGCTTTCACGGCTTCCCTCGGCCTGCGGCGGGGTCAGCCGCTTCCAGCAAGTGCTTCCGGATGATCGCCAAAGAGACCCTCTCGCAGATTAAAGAACGTTTCGACCAGGTGCAGTCGCTCATGGCGACTCCCGAAGTTGCTACGGACCCGGCTCAAATGGAGTCGCTGGGTCGAGAGCACACCTCTCTCTGCAAGATCGTTCGTGCAATCAATGAGTATGAGGCGGCACTTTCAGAACGCGGCGACCTGGCGCAAATGGTCGGCAGCGAGGACGACGCGGAGCTTCTCGCAATGGCCCAGGGTGAGCTCGCAGAACTTGATGCGAAGATCCCCAAGCTCGAGGAGGATCTCGCGCTACTGCTGATTCCGAAAAACCCTGAAGACTCGCGCAACGCAATCGTCGAGATTCGGGCGGGCACCGGCGGAGACGAAGCATCACTGTTCGCGGGCGATCTGTTCAGACTCTACTCGAGGTTCGCAGAAAGTCAGGGGTGGCGCATCGAAGAAATCGAGAGCTCTGAGGGGACGGTTGGCGGCTTCAAGGAGATCATCTTCTCGATCAGCGGACCAGATGCGTTCGGCGCCATGAAGTACGAAAGCGGTGTCCACCGCGTGCAGCGCGTGCCGGCAACGGAGTCGAGCGGTCGCATTCATACGTCAGCAGCGACCGTTGCCGTGCTCCCGGAAGCCGAGGAGGTGGACATTGCGGTTGACCCGAACGAGCTGAAGATTGATGTCTACCGTTCGAGTGGGCCGGGCGGACAGAGCGTCAACACCACCGACTCCGCCGTGCGGATTACGCATATCCCAACCGGACTGGTAGTCACCTGCCAGGACGAGAAGAGTCAGCACAAGAACAAAGACAAAGCACTGCGCGTGCTGCGCTCTCGACTGTACGAGATGGAGATAGCGAAGCGGGAGGCAGAGCGCTCCGAGCAGCGACGCTCGATGGTCAGCAGCGGTGACCGTTCGGCCAAGATCAGGACCTACAACTGGCCGCAGGGGCGGGTTACCGACCACCGGCTGGAAGGCGACCAAAAGAACTACCCCCTCGAGCGCGTGGTCGGCGGCGATCTTGAAAATATCATCAAGGCGCTCAGAACGGCCGAGAATGCCGATCGGATGGCGGCTGCCGGGAAATCGTAGTCGGCAAACCCGGTTCGATGGGATTGTCAGCGGGCCACGCGCGCCGTATATTTTCAGGCTCTCCTGCTCCGGCCCTCGTTTCGTTCGTGCGGTCGGGGCTTCACAACCGTAGGAGTACCGAAAGATTATGGCAGATCCCACCGCGGCGAAGGCTGCGAAGAAGAACACTTACGAGCTCACGTACATCCTGAACGCCGTCCTCAATGACGACCAACTCCAGGATCTCGTCGCTCGCGTCGACAAGTTCATCGAGGAACATGGTGGTGAGGTCCTGGACAAGAATGTCTGGGGGTCACAGCGCCTCGCGTATCCGATCGAGAAAAAGCGCAACGGGTACTACGTCAACATGACGTTCCTGAGTGAGGGCGACCTCATCGTTCGCCTGGAGCGGGCACTCGACATCAACGACAACGTGCTGCGGTACCTGACGCTCCGTATGGACCGTCGGATGATCGAGCATCGCGCCAAGCGAAAGGCCGCTGCCGCACGCGCAGCCGCTGAAGCTGAAGCGAGCGCTGCCGAAAGCGCCGCGTAGCGTCGCGTGCAGTAACCGCCCACCTCCAAATCTGAATAGCAATGGCTCGCTTTAATAGAAACAGAAAATCACGTCCTCGTCCGCGAACGAATCAGGGCCCGCCCCCGAAGTTCGACATGACAGGCATTGACTACATCGACTACAAGGACCTCGATCTGGTCAAACGCTTCATCAACGAGCAAGGCAAGATCCTGCCGCGCCGCGTGACCGGTCTGACGGCCAAGTATCAGCGACAACTCACGCGTGCCGCAAAGAGGGCCCGTCATCTCGCGCTCATTCCGTTCGTCGCTGACAACGTCAAGTAATCCGCCAATCCAAGCCCGGTTTGAAGAATGAAAGTCATCCTGCTGGAAGACGTAGAAAAGGTTGGCGCTCGCGGCGAAGTCGTCACCGTCAAGAACGGCTTCGGTCGTAACTACCTGATCCCGAAAGGGCTGGCCCGGCTCGCGACCGCCTCAGCGATCAAGCACCAGGAGGAGCTCATGCGACAGGCGTCCCGCCGAATTTCGCAGGAGCGTGAAGGTGCACTCGAGATTGCGCGCCAGCTCGAGAAAGAGGAGATCGTGATCGGCGTCAGCGTCGGCGAAGAAAATCGCATCTTCGGGACCATCACCAATCAGCAGGTTGCTGTTGAACTGGCCTCGCGCGGCTATACGCTGGATCGACGCAAGATCGAACTCGACGACGAGATTCGGCTTACGGGCGTGTACAGCGCAACCGTGAAAGTGCATCCTGAGGTGACGGCCACGGTGAAGATCCGGGTCGAGCCGAAAGTCGAGGCAGAAACGGTCTGACGACCGGCTGGTCGAGCAACTTTCTTTCAGCGCGGGTCGTTGCAGGTCGATACATGCCGGGACCGGCATGCCCAACGACTGCCCCAAGACCGCGTCGACTCGTTACCAGTGCGTCCCCTTCTTGCGATAGCCGCCTTCCTGCTCCCGCACCTGGGTCAGGCGCAATCTCTTGGTTTGGAGGGCGCACTCGGGTCGCAAGAGGTCTTCCGTCCGCAAGACATCGTCTCCTGGGAATTTGTCGTTGAGCCTGACGAAGCATCGATAGACCCGACGAGGGTGCTCGTGCAGGCCGCCGCATCCATCGACGACGATTGGAAGATGTATGCCATGGACTCGCCGAGACCGAGTCGCGGTGTGGCCGCGAACTTTGGCCCGCTGCCCGACGCCATCAAGTCGGATGGTGACCCAATGCAGCGCCCTCCCAAGCGGGACTTCGACGTCAACTTCCAAATGGAAGTGACCTACTACCAGACCGCGGCTGAGTTTGCATTCCCGTTCCTTGTCGGTGCGGCAGCAAGCGATGCGGATTCGCTCCGCGGTACGCTCACCTATCAGATATGTAGCGACTCGCGGGGGCTCTGTCTGCCGCCGACGCGACACGAGTTTGTGGTACCCGTCGCCGACGCAAAAGGATGCCTCTCGGGCGTCGGCGATGTTGCGGGTGATGCGACCAAAGTGGCACCGGAGGACTGCGAGGTCGGTGCCCTGGATCTGTCGGTGCCAGATGAGGCCGGAGAAAGCAACTGGGTGGTAGTTGCGGGGTCGATTGATACCGTCGCGGGCGGGACGTCTGGCCCCGCTGGGCCTGACTACCCAACGGGCGGGCGTTCAAGCGCTTTTCTGCTGCTGGCGTTTGCCGCCGGCTTCGGCGCGCTGCTGACGCCGTGTGTATTCCCGATGCTCCCGCTTACGGTGTCCTACTTCACAAAGCACACCGCGAGCCGGGCGCGGTCCGTGTCAATGGCCTCGCTCTTTGGGTTTGCGATCGTTATAACCTTTACGCTCCTGGGGCTCGTGATGGCCGCAATTACGGGTGCGGCGGGAGCGCAGACTATCGCGGCCAATCCCTGGGTCAACCTATTTATTGCGCTGGTGCTTATCGGGTTCGGGCTGTCGCTAATAGGTTTTTTCGAGCTGCGCCTCCCGACCGGCCTCCTGAATCTTGCCAATCGCCGAAGTGGGGCAGAGGGCGGGGTGAGCGGAGTTCTGTTCATGGCGCTCACCCTGACGCTTGTCTCGTTTTCCTGTACAGCTCCGTTCGTTGGCGGCCTGCTCGCAGCGGCCGCGGGTGGGACGTGGCTGCGGCCGGTCACCGGGATGGTCGCGTTCAGCGCCGCATTCGCCTCGCCTTTTGTCATCCTCGCGCTGTTTCCGCAAATGCTGTCCATGCTGCCGCGCTCAGGTTCATGGATGAACGCCGTCAAGGTGACGCTGGGATTTGTCGAGGTCGCCGCAGCTATCAAGTTTTTGTCCAACGCAGACCTTGTCTGGGGTTTCAACCTGATCAGCAGGCCCCTCGCCATCGCCGTCACTGTCGTACTGCTGGCTGCTGCCGGGCTCTACCTCGTAGGACGACTCCGAGTCCCGGCTGAGCCCGAACGCGTTCGTGTCGGGGTGGGTCGCGTGGTATTTGGTGTCGCGTTCGTTGCCTTTGCGGCGTACCTCATCCCGGGTGTTCTCGGCGCTCAGCGCACGACGCTGGATCCGTACTTCCCTCCGCGACGCGCAGCTGACATTGCCATCCTTGCACCCGAGCGCGGTGGCGGTGACGCTGATGAGGGTTGGAACGTAGATGACATCGACCGGGCGCTTGATGAGGCAAGACAAGTCAGCAAGCCGCTATTCATAGACTTCACAGGGTACTCCTGTACAAACTGTCGACAAATGGAGTCGGCTGTCTTCCCGGATCCTGCGGTCGCCGACCTGCTCGAAGGTGAGTTCGTTCGGCTCAAACTCTACACCGACGGACAGGAATTGGGCTCGACATTTCAGAAATACCAGCTGAAATTGACTGGAACTGTTGCGTTGCCTACCTATGCGGTTGTCGCAGCAACCAACGAGAAGTTGATTGATCGTGTTAGCGGGACGCTGTCGGTGGCAGAAATGCAGGCTTTCCTGTCTAGGGCAATTGCCACGCACCGCAGCGACTAGCGGGCGACCGGTAGGGACATAACCTGAAAAGCCATGTGTGGCATCTTTGCCTTCCTCGACATCGAGCAAGCGACGTCAGACAAGCGTGATCAAGCCCTTAGACAAGCTCGCCTCCTGCGGCATCGCGGGCCCGATTGGAGTGGCGTCTGGTCTGACGCAAAAGCAGTCCTTGCGCACGAGCGGCTGGCGATTGTAGATGTCCTACACGGCGCCCAGCCGCTTACTGATGGGGGCGGTCTGGTACTGGCCGTGAACGGTGAGATATACAATCACCGCGAGCTGCGTGCCGGTCTATCTCGGCCATCCGATTTCAAGACGGATTCGGATTGCGAAGTTATTCTGCCGCTCTACCGTGAGTTCATCTCTGGTACAGAGGGAGACGATCAGAAAGAAGGGGCGCGCGTCCTGCTGAATCAGCTTCGGGGCATGTTTGCTTTCGTCCTGTATGACGCCCAAGCCGGCACCTGGATGATTGCGCGAGACCCGGTCGGGATCATTCCGCTTTACGTCGGAAGGACGGAAGACGGCACACTGGTCGTCGCCTCAGAGGTAAAAGCATTGCTCGGCGTATGCAAGAGTGTGCGCGAGTTTCCGCCGGGTCACTATCAAACAAGCAACGACCGCGAGCCCGTCCGATACTACGAACGGCCATGGTTTGCGTATGACAACCTGCAGTCAGCTTCGAAGAAAGACGCAGATCCAGAAGCGCTCAAGCAAGCGTTGTCAGACGCGGTCCATAGTCACCTGATGAGCGACGTGCCGTATGGCGTCCTACTCTCCGGAGGCCTGGACAGCTCCGTAATCTCTGCGCTGGCGGCGGGCATGTCAGGTCGGCGCATTGAATCAGACGACTCCGAACCGGCCTGGTGGCCCAGGCTACATAGTTTTTCTATCGGACTCGAGGGGTCACCAGACCTGGCTGCCGCGCAGCGGGTTGCAGATGCGATCGGCACGGCACATCACGGCTTCACGTTTACGATCAGAGAGGGACTCGACGCTCTCCGTGACGTGGTCTGGCACACTGAGACCTTCGATGTCACCACCATCCGGGCTTCGACGCCTATGTACCTGATGGCACGTCGCATTCGTGCTATGGGTGTCAAAATGGTGCTGTCCGGTGAGGGGAGTGACGAGATCTTTGGCGGCTACCTGTACTTTCACAAAGCCCCCGACGCCCGGGCATTTCACGAAGAGACGGTCCAAAAGCTCAGTCAACTGCATTTGTTTGATTGCTTGCGGGCGAACAAGTCCATGGCCGCGTTTGGCGTTGAGGCTCGCGTACCGTTCCTTGATCGAGACTTCCTCGACGTCGCGATGTCGATACATCCGCAACATAAAATGTGCGGCGATCGGATCGAGAAACACCTCTTGCGCCAGGCCTTCGACGGTGATCTGCCTGATGAAATACTGTGGCGACAAAAGGAGCAGTTCTCTGACGGAGTTGGTTACGGATGGATTGACGCACTCAAAGATGATGCAGAACAACGTGTCACCGATCGCCAGCTGGCCGACGCCCCCGAGCGGTTTCCCATCGGTACGCCAACGACGAAGGAAGGCTACGTCTATCGACAAATATTCGACGAGCTGTTCCCATTGCCGAGCGCGGCGGCTTGCATCCCGACCGGACCCTCAATTGCGTGCAGTACACCGGCAGCGTTAGAATGGGACCGGTCATTCAGGGAGGCAGCAGACCCAAGTGGGCGCGCGGTGCGTGGTGTCCACCATGATTCGGTCAGCTGACTCCTGTCCCGCGTTCGACCATTTCTCTCACCCGACCCCCGAGTTCCATGCCTCGCCCCGCAAACTTCTTTCGAACGCTTTCTGGCGTGCCCGTACACTATGACCGGTCGAGCGAGCCGGGACTGGGGTATGGGACACGTGGCCAGACATGGCGCTTCCACTGCACCACTGCGTTCCAGACCAAGCTTCGACGATGTTTCCAGGAACTGTGGGCGGTGTGCCCGTTGGGACCGGCAAACCTCATTCTGTCCGCCGGGACGTACGTTGACAAGCCCGGCTCGCACGGTCTCGGGCGTGCGTTTGATCTGGACGGCATACTCTGGAACGGCAAGACGTTCATCACACTCAGTTATCCGCACGACACGCGCTTCTACCTCGCGATCGAAGCGGTCTTCCGCAAGCACTTCGGTACTGTGCTGAACTACAACTACGACCCGGCTCACCGCGATCATCTGCACGTAGACGACCTGTCGCCGGTTGGGTACAACGCCACGCATCGGTCGCGCGTGCTTTTCCTGCAGGCGGCGTTGACACACCTGTTCAACCATCCTGTCATGATAGACGGGATCACCGGACCTCAAACGGACGGCGCAGCCCGGGATCTGGTTATCGCGCTCGGACTGGCGCAGTTTGCAGACGTAAACACGTCGACAAAACTACATACATTGTTGGATAACGATTGGCTGATGCTGATGGACGAATGCGTAGCGGCGGGGTTTGCGAACATAGGCCCGATCTTGCAGACGCCGCTGGATCTACTCGGGGCCATATATGCGGTCCTGGAGCAGGAACTCGGTTCGTCGGCGGCGCGCAAGCCGATAGAGTCGGCCGTAACTACCTTTGCCAACCACTCAGACTCAGAGGCCTTTCTTGATCAGTTCCGTGTCTGACGCGTGAGCCAGCGCAAACCCTTTCCCAAACTCCCGGCCGTGGCGCTCTTCCGCGGTTCGGTTCAGACGGCGTCGCGCCTCCTCTGGCGCCCACGCGTCGTCGGGCGGGAGCACTTTCCCCGCAAAGGACCGTGCTTCGTTTACGGCAATCACAGCAACCGCTGGGATCCGTTTCTGATCAACAATTTCACGCCGTGGCCGGATCCGACCGCAGGCGTAATGACGCGCGAGTTCCTCCGTGGAGATTTCCTGGCGCGCATGTTCGGATCGATCGGCATCATTCCGGCGAGCAAGAGGCTGGCTGAACCGTTCCTTGTTCGGCGTGTCCTGGAGCAACTGGGGATGAATCGGAAGGTTGTCATCTTCCCGGAAGGGGAGAGTCGCTGGGACGGTCGGCCGCTTCCGTGGATGTCTGCAACGGCTAAGCTCTTCGTGCGCGCTGGCGTTCCCGTGCACCCACTGCGCATTCACGGGTCCTACCACTCCTGGCCCCGCTGGGCTGACTATCCGCGGTTCACGCGTGTGACGATCGAGGCGCTACCACCCTTTCATTTTGATCGCTCAACTCCGGTCGACGAGGCGCTGGCGAAACTGCGGGCAGCGACGGACTTCGAGGAGGACCGATATGACCCGCCGCCTGCGTTTGATGCGCAGCTCGACGTGGTGCGCCCGGCGCGCACCTACAAGCCGGCATCGGGGATCCATCGTCTGCTGTACAGAGACCCCTGGGATGACTCGGGGCCGCTTGTCACGCAGGACGGCGTAACGGTTGGATCCGGTTCGGGCACACGCACCTTCACGATGCTCGGTGACAGCTCGCTGCTGGACAAGTCGGATGGCGAGCGGTACCGCGTTTC
>JANQRN010000002.1 GCA_028284545.1 Rhodothermales bacterium
GCGTTCTTCACGCCGGCGCAGCTTGCCTTCGAGGGGAAGGGCGAAATGCTCACCCAAATGGGCTTCGACGAAGCGTTCGGCGACGAACACTGGCCCGAGGGAGATTTTGCGATACTGAACTACTTCGGGCGCGAGGATGCAATCGTGCATCAGCCGTCTATCGAGTGGATGGACGCGAGGCGCGCGGCAGGCCAACCCTTCCTCGCGACGTTCCTCACGCTGGCACCACATCACGATTACGGACTCCCGTCGCGTTTTGAGCAGGTGAGGTATGTCCCTGAAGACGATCGCAACGCCTACTTGAACGCACTCCGATACCAAGACGACTTTCTACGTGACCTCGTGCGCGACATGACCCGGCGCGGCTACCTCGATGACACCGTTTTCATCATCGTTGGAGATCACGGTGAGGCATTTGGCGAGCACGGCCTGCGTTACCATAGTGGAGTCACGTATCAGGAAGGACTGCTCGTACCTGCCGCCGTGCTGGCGCCCACCGGCGAATTGCCGACCGTCTCACCGGGTCCGTCAAGTCACCTGGATGTCGTCCCTACGGTCAGGACGTTGCTCGGGATGGATGAGGAGGGAGGAACACTCCCGGGACGCTCCTTGCTTTCGGGGCATGATCCGAGTCGACGGATCTACGCGGCGAGCTGGCTGGAAAACCAGTCGATGGCGCTTCGAGCGGGCGACATGAAGTATGTCTACCATTACCGGCGCCGACCGATTGAGGTTTTTGACCTGGCGACCGACCCGCAGGAGCGGCAAGACCTCGGGGCGTCCCTGGCCGCGTCGGAAAGGACGGCTATTGAAAGGGAACTACTTCAATGGCGCGCGTCGGTAAACGCATTTCACGCGCCAGAGTCCTGGCGCGCAGGAGACGAATAGCCCGCCGCTACCTTGCCCTATCCGGGCGATTTGGCTAACTTGGCGCGCCTTGAAAGCAGGGCTATTCTTCGACGATTCCACCGCGCCGACTTCATAGCGCGATATCCACTACATGACGGTTTCGGTACTGTTTTTCTGCCTGGCAGCAGCAGCAATAATGGGTGCGCTGGGCATGCTGATGTCGCGAAACCCGGTGAACAGCGCGCTGTGGTTGATCTTCAACCTGCTCTGTGTCGCCGGACTCTACCTGACGCTGAACGCTCCGTTTATCGCCGTCGTTCAGGTGCTGGTATACGCAGGCGCGATCATGGTCCTGTTCCTGTTCGTGATTATGCTGCTGAACCTTGCAGCGATGCCAACGCTACATGACTTCAGCCTGCGGCATGCGATCGTCTATGCGTTGGCGATCATAGTGTTAGGTCAGCTCGCCTACGTGTTCAGTTCAACTTTCAAGGGCGGCTTTCCTTCAGCTGACTTGGCAGACGCCGCGTCGACGGGGTCAGTTTCGTCTATCGCGCGTGAGCTTTTCACGCGCTATGTCCTACCGCTTGAAATGATCGGCGTGCTGTTGCTGGCGGCCACGATCGGAGCGGTGATTCTCGCGAGGCGGCTTCCGCGCCGCTCAGTCGACAACACCGACTAGGTCGAATTTCTCCATGCAGATCGAAACCGATTGGTATCTGGCGCTTAGCGCGATCCTCTTCACGATAGGGGTGCTAGGCGTCCTATTTCGTCGGAACGTCATCATCGTCCTGATGTCGGTGGAATTGATGCTTAACGCTGTCAATATCTCGCTGGTGGCGCTCTCGCAGTCGTTCGGCGACGCGTCAGGACAGATCCTCGTTTTCTTCGTGATGTCTGTTGCTGCGGCGGAGGCGGCAGTCGGGCTGGCGATTGTCATCGCGTTGTTCAGAAACAAGGAGTCGGTCAACGTCAACGACTTCAACCTCTTCAAGTACTAAGCCCGATCGAGCGACATCGCTACGGGTGACCCCGAACCATGCAGCCTGAACTCGCCGTCCGACTGATACTGATCTTGCCGCTGGTGGGCGCGATCGTGAACGGACTCGCAGGATTGTTTTTTCCCGCGTACCGCCAGCGCGAATCGCTCATTGGTCTCATTGCGATCGGCTGCGTCGCGGTTCCGTTCTTCGTTGCGCTCGCGCTATTCGTTCCATTCCACGGGGAGCCCGTTCTCGTCCACTTTTTCAGCTGGATGGCTGCGGGTCAGCTAGACGTTTCGTTCGCCTACCGGATAGACCAGCTGTCGCTGCTGATGACGCTGATCGTCACGGGCGTGGGAGCGTTGATCCATGTGTATGCTACGGGCTACATGCATGGAGATGACGGGTACTGGCGCTTCTTCGCCTACCTGAATCTGTTCATCTTCGCGATGCTCAACCTCGTGCTGGGTGACAACCTGGTAGTCCTGTTCCTGGGCTGGGAGGGGGTAGGCCTGTGCTCTTACCTGCTAATCGGGTACTGGTATACCGACCTCAAGAACAGCGAGGCGGCAAGCAAGGCTTTCATCGTAAATCGTATCGGCGATTTTGCGTTCCTGCTGGCGATGTTCATGCTGTATCGTGAGTTGGGTACGCTGAACTTCTCTGGTATCCTCGAGAACGTGGACGCCATCCCTGCGGCGACCACGAACTGGGTCGTGCTGTTGTTCTTTCTCGCTGCCACGGGAAAATCTGCACAGCTTCCCCTGTTTGTCTGGCTACCCGATGCTATGGCCGGCCCCACGCCGGTCTCAGCGTTGATTCATGCCGCAACCATGGTCACGAGTGGGCTTTACCTACTGGCGCGGATGTCGGCACTCGTCCTCGCTGCCCCGACAATGATGGCTGTCGTGGCTATCGTTGGCGCGTTGACGGCCATCGTCGCCGCAACGATTGCGCTGACCCAGAACGACATCAAGAAAGTGCTGGCCTATTCGACGGTGTCGCAGCTGGGCTTCATGTTCATGGCCGCGGGTGTCGGTGCGTTCTTCGTTTCGATATTCCATGTCATGACGCACGCATTCTTCAAGGCATGTCTCTTCCTTGGCTCGGGCAGCGTCATTCATGCGATGCACCACGTCGAGCACGAGGTCGAACATGCCGGCGAGGGCCATATCGACCCGCAGGACATGCGCACCATGGGCAACCTTGGCAAGTACATGCCGGCCACGCGCACGACCTACCTCGTCTCCATGCTCGCTATTGCCGGCATCTTCCCGCTCTCAGGGTTCTTCTCGAAAGACGAGATTCTGTTCAAGGCATTCGAGTACGGCTACAATGGCGAGATGTACGCTTGGTTCGTGTGGGCAGTCGGCTTGATAGCCGCTGTCCTCACAGCGGTATACATGACTCGGTCATACATCCTGACGTTTCACGGCAAGGAGCGATGGCCGCTGGCGGACCGCGTACATCCGCACGAGTCGCCGGCCTCCATGACGGTGCCGCTCTGGATTCTAGCTGGCCTTGCCGCCGTTGGTGGTTTCCTCGGAATACCGGCGGTCATCAAGGGAGGAAAGCTGAACTGGATTCATCATTGGCTCGGTGCCCCGTACGGCGGACCCGTTGCAGAACCTCATGCGCACGCCCATGGCGAAGGGTTCATCGCCATTGAGTGGGGACTGCTGATTCTGGGGCTGCTCATAGGGGTGTTCGGTGTCTGGTACGGCTGGACTCGCTACACCAAACACGGACTCGCTTTCGACGGGATACTTGAAAAGCGATTCGGCGGACTCTATCGACTCTGGAAAGGGAAGTACTTCCTGGACGAACTATACGATCGCACGATCGTCAGGCTGCTGATTGGTCTGGCCAACAGGGTCCTCGCTCCGTTCGACAAGTCGTTTGTGGACGGCACCGTCAATGGAGTAGGCGCGACTATGCGTGGATCTGGATGGTTGCTGCGCTATCTGCAGGACGGGAAAGTGCAACACTACGCCTCCGCGATCCTGCTCGGCGTCGCAGTTGTGATCGGCCTCATTGTATTTGGTAGTTAATGACCATTCCCAACATTACATCCGTCGTAATCTTCCTTCCGCTCGTCGGGGCGCTGCTCACGCTCCTCCTGCGCAGCGCGAACGCGATTCGGATGACGGCGCTCGTGACGACGGTGCTCACCTTTCTGGCGTCGATCGTCCTCTACGTGGGCTTCGATCCTGCGGTCGACACACGCGCCACACCGCAGTTGGTGGACATGTTCGCGACGTGGTTTCCGGAGTCCGTCGATGTGAAGTACTTCGTCGGCATCGACGGCTTGAGTCTGTTGCTGGTCATGCTGACGACGCTTCTGGGGCCGATCGTCGTTCTCTCGTCGTGGACCTACATCAAGCACTCGTTCAAGGGTTACTACGCGTTGCTGCTTGTGCTGCAGACGGGCGTCACCGGCGTTTTCTGCAGTTTTGACGTCATCCTGTTCTACGTCTTCTTCGAACTCACGTTGATCCCGATGTACTTCATTATCGGGATCTGGGGAGGGGAGAATCGAGTCTACGCGGCAGTCAAGTTTGTCTTGTACACGCTTGTTGGATCGCTACTTCTACTCGTCGCTATTCTTTACCTGGGCTTTGCCGCCGGCGAGGCGGTCAACGGGGGCGTGTTTACGACCGACTGGTACAAGTTGATTGAATACAACGTGCCGCTTGGTGTCCAGTCGTGGCTCTTCCTTTTCTTCGCACTGGCGTTTGCGATAAAAGTGCCGCTCTTCCCGCTGCACACGTGGCTACCTGATGCGCACGTCCAGGCGCCAACGGGCGGCTCGGTCATCCTTGCTGGGGTGTTGCTGAAGATGGGGACGTACGGACTTGTCCGTTTTTGCCTGCCGTTCTTTCCTGACGCGTCGTTGAAATACGCGCCCGTGTTTGCGTTGCTGGCAGTAATTGGCATTGTCTACGGTGCCCTCGTCTCGCGCGCGCAGTCAGATGCCAAGTCTTTGATCGCATACTCCTCTGTGAGTCACCTTGGCTTTGTCGTACTCGGCATCTTCGCGTTCACCGCGGAGGCGATGCAGGGTGCAGTCATTCAGATGATCAATCACGGCATTTCGACGGGGGCACTCTTCCTCATCGTTGGAATGATGTACGAGCGTCGTCACACGCGCTTGATGTCAGACTACGGCGGCATCGCCAAGAGCGTTCCTGTTCTGGCGTTCTTCATGGTCTTCTCTGTTCTTGCGTCGGCCGGCCTGCCCGGACTCAACGGTTTTGTCGGCGAGTTCCTGATTCTCATTGGGGCATTCAAGTCCACAGTAGTATCAAATTGGCTTGTCGTGTTTGCGACCACCGGTGTCATCCTCGCCGCAGTCTACCTGTTGTGGATGCTGTACCGGGTCTTCTTCGGTCCGATTGTACATGAGGAGAACCGACACATGGCGGACCTGAACCCTCGCGAAGTGACGCTTCTCATTCCGCTGGCGGTTCTGATGGTCGTTCTCGGGTTCTACCCTCGGCCCTTCCTCGACAAGACAGCACCGGTGACCGATCACATTCTCGAAGTCGTGAACTCGAAGCTAGCGGACGTGGGCCCGTCAGATGTTCGTTGAGTCGCACATCACATCAGTACGGCTAGCGCATACGCGTCGCATAACTGTGCGATCGCTCTTATTCGTCTTACTGCTGTTTGTCGGGTCACTGGTCAGTGCCGAGGTGGCCATCGGACAGGTTGTGGCGGACTCGGTCCTCACGACCGAGGAAGCCGGGCACGTTGATGAAGCCGACGACCATGCGGAGCCGGCAGACGATGGCCACCAGGACGCTGATCACGATGGAGCCGCCGGGCACGGAGACGACGGCCACGGACCAATCCCACCACTCTGGCTCGTCATACCGTTCGCAGTCCTCCTGATAATGATTGCGACGGGGCCACTCTTCTTTGCTCACCACTGGCACCACCACTATCCGAAGTATGCCATTGCACTTGGCGCCATCGTGGCCGGCTACTACATCTTCGGGCTCCACTCCCCGACGCCTGTGGTGCACGCGATCCAGGAGTACATCGCATTCATCGCGCTTGTGGCCTCGTTGTTCATCGCCGCCAGCGGCATCTATGTTAAGGTGAACGCGAAGGGGGTGCCGCTCACAAACGTCGTCCTCCTGTTTTGCGCATCCGTCATCGCGAACTTCATCGCGACGACCGGCGCCGCTATGCTCTTCATACGGTGTTACATGCGGCTCAATACGAATCGCATTCGACCGTATCACATCGTCTTCTTCATCTTCCTCGTTGCGAACGTCGGCGGTGCGTTAACGCCAATTGGTGATCCGCCGCTCTTCCTCGGGTTCCTGCGTGGGGTGCCGTTCTTTTGGACGCTCGCGCACGTCTGGTACATCTGGCTGCCGACGACGATCCTGTTGCTGATCATCTTCTTCGTGATTGACAGCCGGAACAAGGAGCGCGCGCCCGATCCCGATCCAAACTTGCCAACGCTCGAGATTGAGGGGTCGAGCAGCTTCATCTGGATCCTGGTGATCATCGTTTCGGTCTTCATCGATCCTAACGTTTTGTCGTGGGTCCCACAGCTGCATTTCGGGAGCGTCCATCTGCCGTTTGGCATCCGCGAGATCATCATGCTTACGGTGGCGTTCCTCGCCTTCAAGACTGCGAACCAGTCCTGCCTTGAGCGCAACGATTTCAACTTCGAGCCAATTCGCGAGGTCGGCTGGCTTTTCCTGGGAATCTTTGCGACGATGCAACCAGCCCTCGCCAACATTGCCGCATTCGCGGAGACGAATGCTGACTCTCTGACCATCGGCATGTTCTACTGGGGCACCGGCGCCCTTTCTGGTATCCTCGACAACGCACCGACGTACCTGAACTTCCTGTCTGCCGCAATGGGCAAGTTTGGTATGGATGTCGGCTCGCCCGACGCGGTCGCGTCGTTTGCAAACGACATGGTCAACTCGGGCCCATACCTGCAGGCGATCTCCGTCGCCGCGGTCTTCTTTGGCGCCATGTCGTACATCGGCAACGCGCCGAACTTCATGGTCAAAGCGATCGCTGAGTCAAACGGAATCGAAACACCGAGTTTCATGGGCTACATCGTCAAGTACTCGCTGACCATTCTGTTGCCGGTGTATCTACTTGTGTATGTCGTCTTCTTCAGTGGGTGGGTGTTATGACGCAGAATCCGGCGCTGAGCGCAGCGGAAATCGAGGACGCGCTTCAATCACTGAGCGGATGGGTACACGAAGACGACACCCTGGTCAAGCTCTTTGAGTTCTCGAACTTTCGTGAGGCCATCAGCTTTCTGGTACGCGTGGCGTTCGAGGCCGAGGCGCGGGACCATCATCCGGAAATCTCCAACGTGTACAACCGCGTAAACGTTGCGCTTACCACGCATGACGCGGGCAATCGCGTTACCGGGCAAGACGTTGAACTCGCCCGGGCAATTGACAGTTTTTCCTGGGTCGAGTGACGACCCCGATTAAGCATGGATCTTAGTACGGCATACAGCACAATTCTGGCGGACATCGGAGCATCGACGTCTCTCGTTGTGGTGACAATTCTCGGACTTGGCCTCGTGCTTTGGGACGCCTTCAAGCCGCGGCATTCGGCGATCCCGTGGGTCACGGCGGCGGTCCTGTTGCTGCTTGCCATATTTGAGCTCACAAAGCTCTCAGAACCCGACGGAACCGTGTTCTACGGGATGATCCGAACGGGGAGCCTGGCGGCATTCGTTCGCTTTGTGGTACTGCTCTCAACCGCGCTCTCGGTCGTGTTGTCCGCAACCTACCTCGAGCGAATCAAGCTGAACCTGGGCGAGGTCTACTCGCTGATGCTGTTCGCCACGGCCGGGATGCTGGTCCTGGCAACCGCGAACAACCTGGTGACGGTGTTTGTCGGGTTGGAGACGATGTCCATCTGCCTGTACGTACTGGCCGGACTGATGCGCACCGACAGTGGTGGCCCTGAAAGCGCCATCAAGTACTTCATCCTCGGTGCATTCTCCACCGGCTTCTTTCTTTACGGGATCGCCCTGCTGTACGGAGCGACGGGCACAATGTATCTCGACCAGATCGCCGCCGCGCTGAGTGGAACGGAGCGTACAACAATGTTCTGGTCGGGTGCAGGCCTGCTGCTCGTAGGATTCCTGTTCAAGATCAGCGCGGTACCCTTTCACATGTGGACGCCAGACGTTTACCAGGGGACACCGACTACCCTTACCGGGTATATGGCCACGGCTTCGAAGACCGCGGCTTTCGCGTCGCTGATCCTCGTTCTCTACTACGCGCTTCCTGATCAGAACTGGTCGCAGGCCATTGCGTTGATCGCGGCCGTTACAATGGTACTCGGGAACCTCGTTGCGCTTGCCCAGGACAACGTGAAGCGCATGCTCGCTTTCTCGTCAGTCGCCCACGCCGGCTACGTCCTCGTAGCCCTTGCCGCCGGCACCACGGACGGCTACTCCGGCGCGCTTTACTACCTGTTGGTCTACTCAATCATGAACATTGGCGCGTTTGGTGTTATTGCGCTGCTCGAGTGGGACGACGCCGGCGGCCGAAAACAAACCCTCGATTCACTTGCAGGAGTCGGCTACAAGCGCCCGCTGCTGGGCGTGACCATGGGCTTCTTCATGTTCAGCCTGACCGGCTTTCCTCCACTTGGCGGGTTCATTGGCAAATACGCCGTGTTCGCGCCTGCAATCTCGGCCGGTCTTACCTGGCTGGTTGTGGTAGGGGTTCTGGCCAGTGCGGTGTCCGCGTATTACTACCTACGCGTTCTTTACGTCTTCTGGATGAAACCGGCCCAGGAGGACGATGTGCACGGACTGGGGACTTCGCGTTTCTCGGTCCCGACAAGCGCTGCAGCTGTCCTCGTCGTTTGCGCTGTGCTGTTGCTTGTGCTTGGCGTCTATCCCGGACTGCTTGACGTCACAACGAACTTCCTGCCAGGCCAGGGCGTCGCGCTAGCGCCGTAGCGATGGAGGACCTGCTTCGACGCTACATACCGAACGCAGCTGGACTCGGCCTGTATGTCGAGCCCCACATCCCGCTCGAGAAGCTTCAAAACGCGCTGGAGGACTTTGGAGTCGGGCTTGAGGCGAGCGAGGTTATCGCGCTGTATGACGCTACACTGATGGGCAGCGCCAAAGACGGGGCGCTGTTCGCGAAAGACCGTTTCGTCTTCCAGAATACGGACCTGGACGCGCCGCAAACGATCCGGTACGAAGATCTGGTGCGCGTGACCACTCGACGCAAGTTCCTCAGTGGCCGCAAAGTATTCCTGGATGTGAACCAGGGGCAGGCGACGGTTTCTTTGACGGTCGATTTCTCCGGCAAGCCCAAGGCAGCTCAGTACGTCACGCGATTCTTGCACGAGGCGATGATGCGCTCAATCAATGAAAGCCATGCCGATGCGGGAAGTGCCACAGACGCCGACGCGGTGATCGGCGCACTCGACCGCCTGCTCGAAAAAGGCGTCCTGTCGTTGACCGACTATGAGCGGCTCGTCGACGCTCTGGAGGAACCGAACGAGAGCTAGTGCGGTTCTAAACTTCTACCTCAAATCGTAGAAAACCCGCGCAAAATGTCCTTCTCCCTTCCGTCCCTTCCGTATGAGTTTGACGCCCTCGCACCGCACATCGATGCGCGCACGATGGAGATCCATCACGGCAAACACCACCAGGGCTACGTCAACAAACTGAATGCTGCGCTGGAGGGACACAGTGATCTACAGTCGCAGTCTCTTGAGCAGCTACTTGCAGGTGTTGACGCGTTGCCGCAGGAGATTCAGACGGCGGTTCGAAATAATGGGGGTGGTCACGCGAATCACGCCCTCTTCTGGCGCTCGCTCTCGCCGAATGGTGGAGGTACGCCGGGAGGCTCGCTCGGAGAGGCGATCGACAGCACGTTCGGCTCCTACGATAACTTCAAGGATGCGTTTACGAAGCAGGCGCTTGGTCGCTTTGGAAGCGGCTGGGCATGGTTCGGCCTGCACGACGGTGTCTTGCACGTCGGCTCCACTCCGAATCAGGACAGCCCGATCATGATGGGGCATGTGCCCATATTGGGTCTCGATGTTTGGGAGCACGCGTACTACCTCAACTATCAGAATCGCCGGCCCGACTACGTGGCCGCGTTCTGGAATATTGTCAACTGGGACGAGGTTCAGAGTCGCTTCGACGCGGCCAAATAGTACATCCCTCGCGTTACGAGGTTGAGTACCTGCTGCCCGACGATGTCGTCGAGCTTTCAGATCAGCTTCTTTCCCGCGAGGAGTCTGAGCGCAAGGCCGGATTCCGATCCGAGAAGCGGCGCACCACGTTTACCATGGGGCGGATTGCCGCGCGTAGGCTAGTCGCCAGGGTCGCGGGCTGCAAGCCGGGCCAGGTGCGCCTGGAAGTGGCAGACGACGGCGCCGTAGACATCGTCGGACACGACCTTAGCCTGTCGATTTCGCATACAGACGACGCCGCGGTAGCCGCCGTCTCGCCGGGGCCAATCGGTATCGACATCGAGCCTGCCGCGCGTGACATAGCCGACCTCAAGGACTATGTCTTGAACGCAGACGAACAAGAGCGGCTGTTGCGCGATCATGACCTGTCGATCATAATACGTTCGTGGGTAGCCAAAGAGTCTGTCCTGAAGGCCATGAGATCTGGCCTGCGCACGAGCCCGCTCGATCTAACGTTGCGCTTTGCAGACGGCGGTGGCTACGCCAGGCATGCCAACGGCAGTGCTTGGGCGTTTTCGATGGAGGAGCGCCGAGGGTTCCTGGTTGCCGTTGCCGTGCCCGACGCTGACGCTGCTCTTCGCTGATCTGTAGAACGATAACCAGGCAGAATCGCTGAACGATTGCAGAAAATGGCCGAAACGTATTCGAAAGCCCTAACGTATTAGGCAGGCGGTCGACACAAGCCCCGGATTCACTATGGAAGCGAAGCCCTACAAGCCCACCAACGCAGTCCGCTTTGTAACGGCAGCAAGTCTTTTTGATGGTCACGACGCAGCCATCAATATCATGCGGAGGATCCTGCAGGGCAGTGGTGTGGAGGTCATCCACCTGGGGCACAACCGGTCGGTAATCGAGGTCGTCGAAACCGCCCTGGAAGAAGACGTCCAGGGCATCGCGGTATCCTCTTATCAAGGTGGGCACGTCGAGTACTTCAAGTACATGGTGGACCTTCTACGAGAGCGGGGTGCCGAGCATATTCGAGTTTTTGGCGGCGGCGGCGGAGTCATCGTTGCCGAAGAAATTCGGGAGCTCGAACGCTACGGCGTCGCGAAGATATTCTCCCCGGAAGACGGTATGGCGCTGGGGTTGCAGGGTATGATCAACCACATGATTAAGGCGTGTGATTTCCCAACCGTCCGCACCCTGAACGGGACATTGGATGCGGCGCTTCGGCGCGAGCCGGCCGCGATGGGTCGCGCACTCACAGCCATAGAACATCGCATTCTCGTGGACGTCCCGGTCCCGGTATCGCCAGATGGCGGCGCGGTGGCG
>JANQRN010000005.1 GCA_028284545.1 Rhodothermales bacterium
ACACCCGATCAAGCGGAACGGGTACGGCCACCTGGACGACGTTGCTGGGCGGTGTTGCTGCCAGTGTCGGGGTCTGGTTCGGGGTCGAGGTCAGGATCACGGTCTGCGAGCAAACGGGCTGCGGCGGTTCCTCGGTCGGCCAATACGGTCAGACCGAGAGCTGCAGCCCAGCGCGGAGATTCTCGATGTTGTCGGCAATCGACTGCCCACCACGAAATACCGCGCTTCCGGCCACAATGACGTTTGCGCCCGCGTCAACAACCTCTCGAATGTTGCCCGGCTTGACACCGCCATCCACCTGCAGGTAGGCCTTGGACCCAAGGTCATCAAGCTTTCCTCTCAGCGCTGCAATTCGTCTTGTGCTCCCGGGAATGTATGACTGTCCGCCAAACCCTGGATTGACTGACATCACGAGCACGAGGTCAACAAGTGGAAGTACTTCCTCTACAGCAGATAGGGGCGTTGCCGGATTGAGTGTAACACCGGCGAGCGCACCGGCGGACTTTATCTGCTGAATCGTTCGATGCAGGTGCGGGCAGGTCTCAACGTGTACCGTGACCACACGAGCGCCCGCATCAACAAAGTCAGAGACGTATCGCTCCGGCTGCTCGATCATGAGGTGGACATCCAGCAGCACGCCGGCTGCGTCACATTGATCACGAATTGCGCTAACGACCGGTGGACCAATGGTAATGTTCGGCACGAAGTGCCCGTCCATTACGTCGACATGCAGCCAGTCGACACCACTCTCGACAACTTCCGCTATGTCTGCGCCTAGGCGACCAAAGTCGGCGGACAGTATCGAGGGGGCGAGCTTGATCACGCGAAGATTGCCATAACAACCGCCACGATGACTACCCAGCCGATGGCGATCGGCAGCAGGTACTTCCACCCAATCTGCATCAGCTGCGAGTACTTGAAGCGCGGCAGGGTCCAGCGCACCCAGATGAAGACGAAGGCGAAGAATGCAGCCTTGAGCCCAAGTGACAGCAGCTGAAGAATGACCAGCAGCCAGTCCAGACCACGGTCAACAAAGAAGTCGACGTAGAGGTGCTCAAACGGCAACAGGTAGCCGCCGAAGAAGAGCGTTACGATCACAAAGGAGGCGATAAACAGGTTGACGTACTCGGCCAGGAAGAACATCCCGAACTTCATTCCCGAGTACTCCGTGTGGTAGCCACCAACTAGCTCTTGCTCCGCTTCCGGGAGGTCAAACGGCGCGCGGTTAGTCTCGGCGAAGGCTGTGACGATGAACAGAATACAGCCGACCGGATTGCTGAAGACGTACCAGACAGCATTCTGCGCCTCGACGATATCGGTAAGCCTCAGTGATCCGGTCATGAGCACGACCGAGACAACCGCGAGGCCCATCGAGAGTTCGTACGAGATCATCTGGGCGGACGAGCGAAGACCGCCGAGCAGTGAGTACTTGCTATTCGAACTCCAGCCGGCCAGTGTAACGCCGTACACCGCGATTGATGTCAGGGCCAGGAGCGCCAACGCGCCAACGCCGACGTCTGCGATCACGACTCCGCGCGCCAGCGGGAGAAGCGCGGTCGTAGCCATCGCGACGACAACCATGAGCCAGGGTGCGAATGAGTGGACGAAAGAATTGGCGACAGTTGGCCGGATATCCTCTTTGAAGACCAGCTTTACCACGTCTGCGAACGGCTGCAGCAAACCAAACGGGCCGACGCGGTTCGGGCCGGGTCGGTTGTGGATGTAGGCCGATACCTTCCGCTCAGCATACACCAGTACGGATGCCGACAGCAGGAAGAAGTTGATCACGCCGAAGCCGATCAGCGCAATGAGAGGCAGTGGCAGATTCATGTTATCGGATTTGCGTCACGACTTCGGTTGTGCGACTTCGGTTAGACGACCGCGCCTGATTCGACCAGACGCACACCGGACAGACCCATTGCCTCATACGTCGCCCCTTCGAAAGCGGAGTGATCTGCAGCGACCTGGGCCATTACTTGTTTTGGTCCCTTGAACTTCAAGTCCAGCGAAACACGCCCGGCAATTGCGGGCAGGGCCTCCCATCCGGGCTGGCAACTGACCTTGTTGTCTTCGACCGACCACCGGTCAAATGGTGTGGCATGCTCATCTAGTCTACTCTTGCCCATCTCCATCATCAACGAGCGGTTCACCCCCTTGATCGCCTTGGCGGGACGTACGCGTTGTGCATGTCCATCAGTATTCACGAACGTGCCGATCGTCTCGACGATCATGGCGGACGGCAGGGCAACGTCAGCGCTCGCGAGTGTCGTGTTCGTCGTATGGGAATGGTGCAGGATCACGGCGACGTCGTCCAGATCATTCGCCGCAAGAACGCCTGCCCCTACTGGATCATCATCCATGACGTACACGACCTTCACGTCACCCGACGCAAGTCGCGACTTCAGGACGGCGGGATCAGCGGGATGGATACCGAGGCGTTCACATCCGGCTGCATTGGGCGTCTTGTCGTCGGTTACCAACCAGTCGTCGTCCGCACCGGCGACGAC
This sequence comes from Rhodothermales bacterium, assembly GCA_028284545.1. Lineage (GTDB taxonomy): Bacteria > Bacteroidota > Rhodothermia > Rhodothermales > JABDKH01 > JANQRN01. The sequence continues at coordinate 2,508 of JANQRN010000005.1, forward strand.
GTGTGGCACGTACACGGGAGCGTCTGCGTTCAAGTGCGCCGCAAGCCGCGTCAACAGATAGTTGTCCTCAACTGACGCGTGTGCTGAGCCAATAAATAGTACGTCCTTGCCAGTCACACCCCGAAGCAGCGCACCGGCCGCGTCGTAGGCCTCATCCCACGAGGCGTCAACCAGTTGCCCTCCCATTCGAACCTTCGGGCCGTCGGGCCGATTGTCATTAAATCGATCGGTGTTGAGGCGATCTTCGTCGGGGAGCCAGAACCCATTCACGTCAGCGTTTTCACGCGCCGTGACATTCACGATGCGGTTGTCCTTGACCCAGTAGAAGCAGTTCGACCCTTTCGCGTTCGTCGCCGTGATCGACGGCGTCTTGCTTACTTCCCAGGCACGTGCCTTAAACCGGAAGTCTATGGATGTGAGCGCACCAACCGGACAGATGTCGATGACGTTCATGGAATACGGGTCATCGAATTCCATTCCGGGCGGGGTCATCGGATAATTCCTGACACCCCGACCAATGATCGTCAGCTGGTGGCTCTTTGAGATCTCGTCGGTAAACCTGACACAACGGGTACAGTTGATACACCGCTCCCCGTCCAGCATAACCCGCGGCCCGAGCGGGACTGCTTTGGGTTTCTTCACCTTTCGGAATTCGAACCGTGAGCCCTCGGGTCCGTACTTGTACGCCTGATTCTGAAGCGGACAGTGGCCGGCCTGATCACAAATTGGGCAGTCCAGCGGATGGTTGATCAGAAGCAACTCGAGGTTGTCACGCTGCGCACGAGAGACAAGTTCATCGGTGCGGTGTGTGTGCACAACCATTCCGTCGGTTACATCCAGCGAGCACGAAGTCTGCAGCTTCGGGAAGTACTGAATCACCGGATTGCCGTCTTCGTCCAGGACGGGTTCGCGCGTGGCGCGATCCACCTTGGGCATGCCCACCTTTACAAGGCACTGTCGGCAGTTCGCCGGCACCGACATGGCCGGGTGATAGCAGAAGTGTGGCAACTCCTGTCCGCGGTCGAGGCACAGCTGAAGGAGCTTGTGTTGTCCGTCGAACTCAAGGACCTCGTTGTCGATCGTAACCTTCGGCATCTTCTATCTCGTGCTCACGCCGTGACAAGTTGTGTAACAGGAACGCTGGAGGGGCGGCATTTCGCTTCGAACTCGTCCCTGAACCTGTCCAGGGTGTAGCGCACGGGCCAGGCCGCGGCATCTGCCAGCGCGCAGACGGTGCGACCTTCCATCTCTGAACAGAGGTCGATCAGCAGGTCGAGGTCACGCAGGTTTCCTTCGCCCTCGTCGATCTTCGCGACGAGTCGCTCGAGCCAGCCGGTACCTTCCCGACAGGGAGTGCATTGGCCACAGCTTTCGTGATGGTAAAAGTGCGAGACTCGCCGCAGCCATTTCACCATGTCGGTGTCCTCGTCCATCACGAGCATGCCAGCGGTACCCATCATGGACCCCGCCTCGCGCAGGCTGTCGGCGTCCATGCAGATACCGTCTATCATGTCGGCACGCAGCGGCGGTGTTGAGCTGCCGCCCGGAACAACCGCTTTCAGCTTCTTGTCGTTTCGCATGCCGCGGCAAACATCGTAGATGAGATCCGAGATGAGCATTCCTGTCGGATACTCGTAAACACCGGGCCGATTGACGTGCCCAGAGATGCCGTACAGCACCGGACCGGGAAGCGTCTTCGCGCCAAGGCCGGCAAACCAATCGGCGCCACGGCTGATGATGAGTGGTACGCAGGCGAGCGTCTCAACATTGTTGATGGTCGTCGGCCGTCCCCAACAACCGAACTGCGCCGGGAAGGGGGGCTTGATGCGCGGGTATGCGCGCTTCCCTTCAAGAGACTCCATCAGGCTCGTCTCTTCCCCACAGATGTAGGCTCCCGCCCCTTTGTGGATGACGATATCCGTCGAGAAGTCGGTGCCGAAGATGTTCTTTCCGACATAACCGCGAGCGTATGCCTTCTCGAGTTCGCGCTCCATGTGCGTTATCCAATCGGCGTACTCGCCGCGGATATACAGGTAGCACGTTGTGATCGACATCGCATAACACGCGATGAGGATTCCTTCAAACACGAGGTGTGGGTTGTACTCCATGAGCTGCCGGTCCTTGAAGGTGCCCGGCTCGCTCTCATCGCCATTGCAACACAGGTACCGCGGCCCGTCATCGACGGGTGGCATGAAGGTCCACTTGAGTCCCGTGTTGAAAGACGCCCCGCCGCGGCCGCGCAATCCGCTCGCCTTGACGGTATCCGCAACCGTTGCCGGCTCCCACTTGCCCGTCAGGACTTCGCGAAGCGCAGCATAGCCGCCTTTGTCCTCATAGACATCCAGCTTGTGCAGGTCTTTCACCGGAGGCAGGAGGACGCGTTCGTACTCCTTCCAGTTGCCCGCGTTTGATGTCGCCTTTCCGGATGACGTTCCAGATGAACTCGTGACTTCCATGGATTAATCGATTTCTCTGGCTACCGGTGGCGTCTGATAGACAGCAACTTCGTCAATGTCTGTCCGTCGATTGCCCCCCATCTCGTCTTCGTCTTGAGGCAGGGTAACAGAGGTGAAGCCCGGCATGCTGCCCGCGCGCATGGCTTCGATCAGCTCATCCAGCTTGTCCTCCGTCAAGTTGTAGATGTACGGACCGTTGGTTACCTGCATCATCGGCGCGCTGCCGCACGCCCCGAGGCACTCAACGCCCTGAATCGTAAACATGCCGTCGGCCGTTGTCTCGCCGGCCTTGACACCGAGTTTCGACTCGAGGTGATGCAGCATGTCGACGCCCCCGCACAGCTGGCACGAGAAACACGTGCAAACATCGAGAACAAACCGGCCAACCTTCTCCTTATAGTACTGCGTGTAGAACGTGGCAACGCCGTAGGCGCTCGCGTACGGCACGCCGAGCTCGTCAGCAACCAGCCGGATCACCTCGGGTGGGAGGAACCCGAACTTCTCTTGGGCAAGCCACAGCGCTCGCATTATCGCTCCCTCCGCCGTCGGGTATCTCTTCTGATAGCCGGCGATTCGTTCTTTCTCCTCGGCGGAGAAAACGAGGGCATCCGGATCAACCTGAGGCTCCGGATTTCGGGGCGGAAGTTTGGCGACTTCGGGTTCGTGCAGGTCCATTAGCTCGTTTCTACTTGTCGGCTTCTCCCATCACCGGGTCGACGGTGCCGATGAGTACGACCATGTCGCCCATCGCCGCGCCCTCCAACATCGTTTCCAGACCCTGCAGGTTCGAATAGCTCGGTGAGTTCATGTGACAACGCCACGGATTCCCGGTGCCGTCAGATTGCAGGAAGAAGCCCAGCTCTCCCTTTGGTGCCTCGATGGCGTGATAGACCTCTGCTCCACGCGGCGGCGTTACACCCTCTGAGGTGTACATGAAGTCGTGGATCATGCCCTCCATCGAGTAGTAGACTTCGTCTTTCGACGCGTACGCGTGTTTGGCGTTGTCTGACCGAATCGGACCAGCCGGCAGTTTCTCGAGGCACTGCCGAATGATCTTGACGCTCTCCTTCATTTCACGAAGCCGCACGAAGTATCGGGCGAGGCAATCGCCTTCGGTGCGAATCGGGATGACGAAGTCCACCTCGTCGTACTTCAGGTAAGGTTCGAAGCGTCGGATGTCGTACTCGACGCCGGAGCCTCTCAGGTTCGGTCCCGTCATGCCGAGCCCCATGACGTCATCAGCCGACATTACGCCGATGCCCGCGTTGCGGTCGATCCAGATTCGGTTTCGGTTGAGTAGCTTTTCCCAGCCGTCGATGACCGCGGGAAAACGATCAGCAAAATCCGCGATAAGCGCGAGCGCTTCAGGAGAGACATCGGATGCGAGGCCACCGATTCTGCTGTGCGAAACGGTGAACCGGGCCCCCGCGACGTGGTCAAAGATCTTATAGATGTCTTCCCGGGACTGGAACGCCCAGAGGAATACCGAGACGGCGCCAGCGTCCATGAGGCCAACGCCCATCCACAGCAGATGCGCCGAGATTCGGGCCAGCTCGACCATCATCATCCTGACCCACTGCGCCCGGTCGGGCACCTCGATGCCGGCGAGCTTCTCGACGGCAAGGCACCACGCCACGTTCGTGGAGTATGGCGCGAGGTAGTCCATGCGATCGGTATACGGCATGAACTCCTGGTACGACTTGGACTCGGCGAGCTTCTCGATTCCGCGATGCAGGTAGCCGATGTCGAGCACGCACTTCTCAATGATCTCGCCGTCGAGTTTCACCGCGCAACGGAGCACGCCGTGCGTCGCCGGGTGCTGCGGACCGATGTTCAGGACCATCTCGTTTTCGAGGACGTCGGTTGCGACGCCATCGCCGCCTGCCGGCTCGAGCCACGAGTGTTTCGTTTCGAGTCGCCGAAAGAGCGCGGCGTTGTGCCGCGGCCAGAAGCGGAAGTAGTCTTCGCCTGCGTACTGTGAAACGTTGGTCGACATCTCTTGCGTTATTCCTCTTCCGAAGATTCTTCTTCGTAACTCTTGATCGGTTTGTCACCGCTGGCCGACGCGTACGGGTCCATGGTCAATTCGCCACCCGGCGTTCGCGACGGGAGTGGCAGCGACCCCGGGATTCCCAGAAGCGGGAATTCTTTTCGCTGTGGGTGATACTCAAAGTCCTCGGGCATGAACATCCGCCTCAGGTCTTCGTGTCCTTCGAAGCGAATGCCCATCATGTCCCAGGCCTCTCGCTCGTACCAGTTGGCGGATCTGAACAGGCCCGACACCGAATCCACTACGGCGTTCTCCTCGTCAACCCAGACCTTCAGGCGCAACCGTTTTTGCGACTTGATCGACACCAGGTTATAGAACACTTCAAACCGATCATCTTCTGTAAACCGGTCGGTCGCTCCGAGGTCGACTAGGTACGCGAAGCCAAGGTCATTCTTCAGAAAACCGGCGACCTCCAGAAGTCGCTCCCGGGACACCCGCACCGTGTGCTCGTTGGCGTATAGCACAACGTCATGCACATCTTCGGCGAACCGTTCTTTCAGAGCCGCGACGGCGTCGGCGCAATTTGTCGATTCTTGCGCGTGCGGATTGTCGCCGACCTGTTCGTTTGGTCCATCAACCGGCGAGAAGTCAAAAGACAGCGAGCTCACAGCAGTTTGCCCTCCGGCAGCACGCCGCTCTGGTAGTCCTGCGCAACCGAATAGTCGTTTCGGATTTTCTCCTGAATGTCCATCAGCGCGTGAATCACGGCTTCGGGGCGCGGTGGGCAACCCGGGATATAGACGTCAACCGGGAGAAAATTGTCGATGCCCTGAACCACGCCGTAGCATCGGTGCATGCCACCGGTAGAAGCGCAGGCACCCATCGCGATACACCATTTCGGATCGGCCATCTGGTCCCAGATGCGCCGAACGGCGTGCGCCATCTTGAACGAGCACCATCCGGCCACAATCATGAGGTCTGCCTGCCGTGGCGAGAAGCGCATGGCCTCGCTTCCGAACCGGGCGACGTCATACTTCGGCGCTGCGAAGGCCATCATTTCGATCGCGCAGCATGCGAGCCCCATGGGCATCGGCATGAGCGAGTTGGACCGGGCCCAGTTCACAACCGCGTCGACGCGCGTCGTCAGGAATCCTTCACCCAGAGCTTGTTCGAGCGGCATTTGAGACTGTCTTCGTTTTAGCGCTCGTCCAGCGTCGGGCGCTTCGTTTCGTCAAAATCCAGGCCCCCCTTCTTGATGTCGTACACGAGGCCGAGCGTCAAGATGAAGATGAAGAGCCCTACAACGGCGAGAACACCCCAACCTGCCCCGCTCGCCAGGAACTCTTTGTAGGTCGCGGCCCAGGGATACAGGAATACCACTTCAACGTCGAAGATGATGAAGATCATCGCAACGAGATAGAAGTGGATGGAGTGCCGTTCGCGCGCGGACCCGATGGGATCCATCCCACTTTCGTACACCTCCTGCTTGATTCGGTTCGGCCGACGTGGGCCCAGAAATCGCGCAGCCAGGAGCAGCGTGAGCGCGAGTCCGCCCGCCATCACAATCTGCAGCAACAGCGGATAAAAGTCGGAAAGCATACGGTCTGAATGCGTCTCTGAATCGTAGCTATGTGGCCTTGGGGTCGCCCACAGGGCTTCTCCCAGACTCGCGTCTGGGACAGGCTGATCACTAGTCCGAGGGACGGCCGCACGGCCGGCCTGGGCATCGCTTCTTGAGGCCGGTCGAGGTGCGCGTATCGGGCCAGCAAAGGTACCCAAATCGGCCTGATGAATCAAAGCCGATCAGAACGCTTTCGTCAGGCGGCGGCGCCCTAGTTCATCGTGTAGGTTAGCCTTGCCATGCCGACTCGGCCGAGACGAGGGGCGCCGACAAACTCTCGGTGTACGTCGTCGAGCACGTTCTGTACCGTCACATCGACACGCAGGCCGAGGTCTGCGAAGTCGTACCCCGCGTTCAGGTCCAACAGGAAGTAGTCGGGCACTTCACCGACGTACGGCCCCGACTGAACGGGGAACGAGTCGGTGTAGCGTGCCGAGAAGCCGGCGCTGAAACTACCCTTCTTCGCGTACCGCGCACCGAACTTGCCCTTCAGCTTCGGCGCGTTCAGCGACAGCGCGAGGCTTTCGTCATCTTCGCCGAGCTCCGTGTTGTCGAAGAAGTCATCCGAGACAAACGACAGGTTGCCGAAGATGGTCACCTCGTCGGTTGCCAGCAGCTGGGCCGAGATGTCCACGCCCTGGTAGTCGATCTTACCAAAATTGCGGTAGGACAGGAAAGCCTCCGGAGCGTTGCCGGGCTCGACAGCGTTCTCGAGCGCCTCGACGATTGCCACGGGACTATTCGCGTCAGGCAGACTACCCGCGGAAAGATTCACGAGCAGCGCCGCGACCTGCGCGGATGACAGACCGAGACCGCCAAGCGCACCGGCGAGCGTCGCGTTACCGTCGATACCCGCGGCAATCGCGGCGGTCAGATCGGCGCCGAGCTCCGGCACCAGAACAAACGGCGATTCCGACAGAAGCGGACCTACAAAATTCTCTTTGCTCGCATAGTAGCCGTCTATTGCCAGCAGAAGTTTATTGTTAATGAGCCCTTTGTATCCGACCTCGAAGATGTTGGTCGTGGTCTGCTCCAGCGGATTTATGTCGCTGACGGTGCTGGCCTCCAGCGGGTCGAAGCCCTGCGTCGTGGGGTTCAACGTAGCGAGCTGCCCACGGCTGAAGCCAGTCACGTTCGTGGCAATCGGGCTGAGCAGCGCGACGAGCTGCCCTGCGGTAGCCTGGTCAACTGTAATGCCACTCTGCGCAAGAATCGCGACGAGGTTGGGTAGCGGGATGGCCGAGAGTCCGTCGTACACCTGGCTGTAGACCGCATCAAGCGGCAGGCCTGCCGGCGTCTGTATCCCGAGCGTCGCCGGATTCAGGCTCGTCGCAACGAGGTCGGTCCCTGCAATGGGTTCAAAGGCGGAGTTGCGGCGCCACGTCCAGCCGGCGTTCGATCCCAGTCCGCGAATCGTGACCGGACCCACCTGCGCCGCCACGATGTCGAGGAACAGCGAATTGTTGCCCGGCGACGAGAACGCTCGGTTGTACGAAGCCCGGACGGAATGACCAGGCGAGACCTTGTAGACCAGCGCCGCACGGGGTGAAAGCTGGAATTGCTCGACGACTGTGTTGTAGTCACCGCGTAGCGCAAACGTGGCATCAAACTCGGGTGTCAATGCAAACGTCCCCTGTGAGTACAGACCATACTCAGAAATCTGGTCGTCTTCCTCGAAGCGCCCGTAGATGGTGCCGTCGGTATCCGGGTTGATCAGCTCAACGTCCCCGCCAAAAATCAGTTGGTGCGCGCCGACGGCAAGGTCATACTGCGCCTGCGCGTTGATCGTGCGAGACTTGTCGAATACGATATCGCCGCTTCCGTAGACATACGAATCGCCGGCGTTATTCTGGTTCAGGTAGGCCTGGGCGAAGAACCCGCCCTGCTGGTACCGCACCTGCGCGTATTGGTAGCCGAAGTTGTCGGCTTGAAGCGTACCGATTCCCGACAGCACCGTTGCACTGTAGCGCGACAGTCCGGCGGTGAAGGAGACCGTTCCGCCGTCAGCGACGCGGTACTCGACCGTACCGTTCAGGTTGAGTTTCTTGTAGTCGCTGTCGCGTTGCAGGCGCAGCGAGTCCGTTCCAATCTCGACGGTACTCTGGTTGTCGGGAATGTCGTCTGACGCGGAGTAGATGTGGTCGCTCTGTAGCAAATTGAAGTCTGTGCTGTCCGCCGGATCGTACCCCCAGTCTTCCGCCTGTCCATACGTACCGGTGAACTTCAGCGCAACGTTGTCATTCACGGGCGCGGCGTAGCGCGCGTCGATTCCGAACATCGAACGCTCGCCGCCCATGATAGACACAGTTGCACCCGGGTGCGTGAACGGATCTTTCGTCAGAAAGTGGATCACGCCCGCGTCAACTCCAGCACCATAGAGGGCTGAACCTGGTCCGCGGACAACTTCGATCCGATCGAGGTCGATACTGAGGTTCGGCATGATCGAGTAGATGTTGACCCCAAGCGACGGCGCCGAGGCTTGCCGATAATCCGTCAGGACATAGGTCGCACCAGAGAAGGCGTTGTTGAAACCGCGAAGCACAATCTCGTGGCGGTCGATCCCGGTCTTTGCAACGTCGACGCCCGTTGTATTGCGGAGCACCGCAGCGGACGAGAGTGCAACGTCGCTCTGGATTTCTTCTGTGTCTAGAACCGAGATAGATGCCGGTGCGTCAAGCGCTTTCTCCTGCCGGCGCGAGGCGGTCACGATGACCGTGTTGAGGTCAAATCCGCCCTGCAGGAGTTCGACGTTCAACGTCCGCGTTTGCCCAGCCGTCAACGCGACGACGGTTTCGAAAGCGTTGTAGCCCACAAACGTCACCTTCACTACATAGGAGCCCGGTGCGAGTCCAAGCACCGAGTAGCGTCCGTCGAGGTCAGCCGCGCCACCTCCGACGAGCGCGGTCTGGCCTTCTGGAATTACGACAACGGTAGCGCCCACAAGCGGGCCGCCGTCCTGAGCGTCGGATACAACGCCGGTGAGCGTGGCGGTCTGAGCGGCGATCTGCGCCGGAAGAGCGGTAGCCAGTGTGGCCACGAGGAGTGCCGTAAACGGCACGACGGAACGACGGATTTCTGTAAGCCCTTTCATCATAATACCCTGGTACTGCGTTGCGGTGACGTCAACGGGCGAGGTTCGAGAGTGGACACCCTTTGGTGTGCCGATTGCCGGGAAGATAGGCAAAAACGCCTATCCGGACGGACGACTAATCCAGCCCCAGACGCTTGTAAATAGCGTCGACGTTGCGCGTATGGTACTGCGGGTCGAAGATCTCGTCCAGTTCCTCAGCTGTCACGTGGGCTGCGATAGCCGGGGACGCACCAACCAGCTCGCGGAAGGGCACTCGCTCCGTCCATGCGCGCATCGCGAGTGGCTGCACGGTGTCGTAGGCGGCCTCTCGCGACAGGCCGCTATCGATCAGTCGCGTAAGCAGTCTTTGGCTGTTGTACAGCCCGAACGTGCGCTCCATGTTCTCGCGCATGTTGTCTTCAAAGACGACCAGGTTGTCCAGAATGCGCGTGAAGCGGTTTAGTGCATAGTCGAGAATGGTCGTCGCGTCGGGCAGTATTACCCGTTCGACCGATGAATGCGAGATGTCGCGCTCGTGCCAGAGAGCGACGTTTTCAAAACCAGACACCATGTAACCCCGCAGTAGCCGCGCACAGCCTGTCATGTTCTCAGACCCGACGGGGTTTCGCTTGTGTGGCATCGACGAAGAACCTTTTTGTCCCTTGCCGAAGGCCTCCTCGACTTCGCGAACCTCACTCTTCTGCAGTCCGCGGATCTCCACAGCCATCTTCTCGATCGTTGCGCCGACCAGCGCAAGGACTCCAAGGTAGTGGGCGTGTCTGTCTCGCTGCAGCACCTGCGTGGATATCGGCGCCGCCTTCAGGCCGAGCTTCTCACAAGTCAGCCGTTCAATGTCCAGGGGTAGATGTGCAAACGTACCGACAGATCCGGAGATCTTGCCAACGCGCAAACCCTCCGCCGCCGCGTCGAAGCGGTCCCTGTTGCGGATCATCTCGGCATGGTAGAGCGCGAGCTTCAGGCCAAACGTTGTTGGTTCAGCGTGCACTCCGTGGGTCCGCCCCATCATTATCGTGTACTTGTGCTCACGCGCCCGGCGGGCGAGAACCTCGATCATTCGATCAATCCCCTCGCGCAGCAACCTGTTTGCCTTGAGGAGGCGCACCGACCAGGCGGTATCAACGACGTCAGAGGATGTGAGACCGTAGTGCACCCATTTCTTTTCGTCGCCAAGCGACTCGCTCACAGAACGAGTGAATGCCACTACATCGTGGCGCGTCTCCTGCTCGATCTCATGTATCCGTCGGATATCAAAGCTCGCGTTCTTATAGAGCCTGTCGACATCTTCAGACGGGACCACGCCTACGGCAGCCCATGCCGCGCTTGCGGCGAGCTCTACTTCAAGCCACGACTGGAACTGGGCTTCCTCGCTCCAGAGGGCAGCCATTTCGGGGCGCGTGTATCGGGCAATCATTTCGGGGAGACTTTAGAGGCTGTCGCGCTTGTCGCGAAGCTGTCGGTACAACAGGGCGCGGGCGCGAAAGATATGCGCTTTTACAGTGCCGAGGGGCAAATCGAGCTCGCGCGATATTTCCTCGTAAGACTTTTCTTGCTGATGCCGCATAACGATCACGCGGTGATACTTCGGCGGCAGGCTATCGATCGCCTGCTGGAGGATATGCTTCTGCTCATCCGAGACGATGTGACGGTCTGGGCGGAACGTGACGTCGGGCAGCTCGAATTCGATCGTTCCATCCTTTGCCTGGATCGGCTTGTTTATGGAGGTCGTCGGTAGCTTCTTCTTGCGGAGGTAATCGATGGAGTGGTTGGTGGCAATCTTGTAGAGCCAGGTCGAGAACGCGTAGTCTGCCGAGTAGGAGGGAAGCGCATTGAACGCTTTGATAAAGCATTCCTGAAC
>JANQRN010000011.1 GCA_028284545.1 Rhodothermales bacterium
ATACCGGCTCACCCGACTACATGGTGTTCGACATCGACCCCCCCGAGGGAACTGAGTTCGCGGCTGTAGTGGACGTGGCGCTGTCCCTCCGGAAACACCTGACGTCGTTTGACTACACTCCTTTCGTCAAGACCAGCGGCAAAAAGGGCATCCACGTCGTCGTCCCTATCGAGCAGAAATGGACTTTCAAGCGGGTGTTCGAGGACATCTCGGCCGTCGCGAAACCGTTTGTCGCCGCAAACGGCAAGACGCTGACACTGAAGATCAACAAGAACGCCCGACAAGGTAAGATCTTGTTCGACATCTACAGAAACCGGTCTTCGCAGTCTATCGTCTCGCCATATAGCCTGCGCGCAGCAGACGGCGCCCCGGTCTCGATGCCTGTTTCGTGGGACCGCCTGGAGTCAGTCACCGACCCGCTGGAGTTCAACGTTCACAACGCGATCGACCTCGTGATGCAGGACGGCGATGCCTGGGAAGGGATGCAGGCATTCGCGGTACCCATCCACACTGAGCGGTCATCAACTCCGCGCGAAAGTGTGTCGGTCCCGGAGTCCAGGACGCATAAGACCCCCGAACAACTGGAGGAGTATGCACGCAAGCGGACGTTCACGCGAACGCCGGAGCCAGGACCTGCGGTCGCCGAAGCTGACGGGTTTTCGTTTGTCGTTCATCGTCACCATGCCTCTCGTCTCCACTACGACCTGCGCCTCGAGCAGGACGGAACGCTCAAGTCCTGGGCCGTACCGCGCGGGCTTCCACCCCGTCCGGGCATCAAGCGACTCGCTGTCGCCGTGGAAGATCACCCTGTCGAATACCTGACCTTCGAGGGACAAATCCCCAAGGGGCAGTACGGGGCCGGACCAATGTGGATCTATGCAATTGGCCGCTATGAGATAACGAAGCAGAAGAAGGACGGCTTCTACTTTAGGCTGCACAGTCCGCAGATAACTGCTGACTATCGGATATACCAGACCCGCGGTAACGAGTATCTGCTCGAACGACTTGACACGCCGCAGGTGGACTGGACCCGAACGTTCGTGCCTCCAATGCTGGCTGATTCACGGCCCGACGTGCCGACGAATGGCGACCTCATATTCGAGATGAAGTGGGATGGGATCCGGGCAATGATCTCGATCGACGAAGGAGAAATCACGATCCGCAGCCGCAGCGGTAAAGACGTCACGCACCTGTTTCCAGAGCTTGCAACTCCCGAGGCCTTTTTTGCTTCGTCTGCCGTATTCGACGGAGAGATCGTCTGCGTCGACGAAGCGGGACGGCCGGACTTCAGGACCGTTATGGGCCGCATCCACAAGACGGGCGAAGGTCGCATTACCCAGGCGTCTCGAAAGCATCCCGCAGTCTGTTATCTCTTCGACGTAGTCTACCTGGACGGTCGCCCCGTTTCTCACGAGCCCCTCATCCGCCGCCGCGAGTGGCTTCAGGACGCTGTTCGGAAGGGCAATTCCTACCGCGTCAATGAAATCGTTGATGACGGCGAAGCGTTCTTCGATGCCGTTGCCGCAATGCAGCTCGAGGGCATCGTCGCCAAGGATCCGAATGGCAAGTACGTTCCCGGACGTCGCGACACCGCGTGGACCAAGATCAAAGTGCGCAACACGGTCGAGTGCCTTGTGATCGGGATCACCGCCGGCAAGGGTGACCGCACGGGCGATTTCGGAGCACTGCACCTCGCCGAACTCCAGGGCGACCAACTGGTCTATCGAGGCAAAGTCGGCACCGGATTTGATGCGCGAACGCGGAAGGCGATCATGGAATACCTCGACCCCGTACCCCGTGGAGACCGACCAGTAGCCGAGAAGCCAATCGACGATGACACAACGACTTGGCTCAAGCCCGAAAGGTGGATCGAGGTTCAGTATGCGTCTCTCACGCGGAACGGAACGTACCGCGAACCGGTATTCCTTAGATTACGTCCCGATCTCGACGAGGGCATCCCTCCCCAACCGTCAGCAAACGAGGTGACAGTATGAGAGCGATCTGGAAAGGCCATATCAGGTTTTCGCTCGTGACAATTCCCGTGCGAATCTACAGCGCCATTGAGACCTCAGAGGTTATCCGGTTCAACCAACTGCACAAGGAAGACTACGGCCGCATCGGCTACTCGAAAGTCTGCAAGAAGTGCAACGAAAAGGTCAGCGCCTCGGATATTGTAAAGGGATACGAGTATGAGCCCGATCAGTACGTGCTCATCACCGACGAGGACTTCGGCAAGCTCCGGCTGAAAAGTACGCGGATCATCGAGATCGAAGGCTTCGTCGATCAAAGCGAAGTCCACCCAACGCTGTTCGACGCTCCGTACTTTGCCGGACCTGACGGGCCCGTCGCGGCAAAAGCGTACGGGCTCCTCATGGCCACCTTGCGTGACTCGGGAAAGATGGGGATCGGCCGAGTTGTGCTTCGCGACCGCGAGAGCGTGATGCTGCTGGCTCCTCAGGGAGACGGCCTCTTGCTTTACAAGCTGAGGTATCCCGACGAGGTGCGCAAAGTCGAAGACGTTCCGCAACTGGACGAGGTCTCGGTGGACGAGGCCCAGCTGCAGCTGGCGCAGACGCTCGTGGACTCGATGACCGTTGACTTCGGCGACCTGCAACTCCAGGACCGCTACAAAGACGCGCTGAAAGAAATGGTCTTGGCGAAAGTTGAAGGAAAGGAGGTCGTGACCGTCGAAGAAGAGGAACAACCGGTTGTGGACATCATGACCGCGTTGAAGCAAAGCATCGAGCAGGCAAAATCCGGCAAGAAGCCGATGGCGAAGGCCGACGGAAAGAAGGAGTCGACCGCTACAAAGCGCAAGAAGACAGGCTGACATGGCGAGAATCCACCGACTCAATCCGAAGCACCCGGAGAAGTTCGGTTTCAAGAAGGCCAGGAGCGCTGCCGCAGGCAAGCGCCGTGATGAGGATCAGCTCGACCTATTCAGCGCGGCGGCCTCGGGCAGGATAGTCTCCCTCCCGACGCGCCTGTCACCTTTCGAGGAGGCGTTACTGCTTGATGAGCGCGGAAACGCCGGCGCACTATCCGCCTACGAACGTGCCATAGAAGAAGGTGACTCCGTCGCTGACGCCTACTGCAACCTCGGTATCATCCGCTACCACAGCGGAAACACCGACGCTGCCCTGCGGTGCTTCACCGACGCGCTGGCACGCGAGCCGAGGCACTTCGAATCACACTTCAATCTTGCGAACCTGTTCTTCGACCGAGGCGAACTGCAGGCGTCGGTAGTCCAATACGGATTGGCAGCCGAGATTGACAAGACCTACGCAAACCTGTATTTCAACCAGGGCCTCGTGTTTGCACTTCTTGAACGGTACGAAGATGCCCATCGGTCCCTCACGGCCTTCCGGGCGCTTGCACCAGACAATGAGGGCCGGATGGCCGACGCCCTGCTTGCGAGCCTTCGCGAAGCGATCAGTGTCGCGGGCTAACTCCCCGCATCCAGGAAGAGGCGTTGGTAGCAAGTTCGACGATGACCTCAGCATCTGTCTTTCCGGAACGCTTGGGTACGTGAAAGCCATGGTCGGCGTCATCGAACTCTCGTAGCTCAACCGATCGGCGCGGGCTGGCCTCGTCTACTCGTGCCAGACGCGTGCACACGTCTCGAACGAGTTCGATCTTCGCAAGTCGATCCCGCGTCCCTTGAAGAAAAAGCAACGGTACGTTCGTCCCAAAAACATGCTGCGCGCGGTCGGTGCCCTCACGCCCGGGTGCATGTAGGGGGAACCCGAAGAACACAAGACCTGAGACACCAAGCGGCTGCTCGGCCTCTGCCGTCGAGGTCATTCTTCCACCAAGAGATTTACCGCCGGCAAATAGCGGGAGGTCTCCCTCGAACCGGCTCGCAGCGAACACCGCAGCAGCGCGGACGGCGCGCACCAGCCTCCGCGGAACGTCGGGACGCTTGCGGCCCGCCGTCATGTAGGGAAACTCGAACCGAAGCGTCGAGATACCGCAGTCGACCAGGCCGCGCGAAAGGCCTGCCATGAAGTGATGTCGCATTCCCGCTCCCGCGCCGTGCGCAAGCACCAGGCAGGCTACCGGATTTTCGGCCTCAGCCAGGAGCCCGCTGAGCGGCTGTGCGTCGCCCGCGTCGTCAAAGTGAGGAATTTCAAGCTCTTGGCACATCTTTCGAACTAGCTACCGGCACAGTTCACGGCGGTTTTCGACACCGCCCAAAATAGCGGTTTTCGCCGCAGAAACGCACTTCTGAATCGACGCCGGGTCTTCAAGATGTACCGCCAACTCGCTTTGAGTCTACTTATGAGCCTGATCGTCTCAGCGTCGGCACTGGCGCAGACGGCATCGCTCCCGTCGGGCTTCTACCTGGAGGACGTAGTGCCGGGCGAGACCTTCGATCTACCGGTCGCAACGGGCTTCGCCTCCGACGGTCGCGTGTTCGTTGCGGAGAAAGCCGGCGTCATCCATGTAGTGGACAACGGACAGAAACTCGCGACTCCGTTTATCGACATTTCCGACGAAGTCATGGATCACCACGATCGCGGACTTCTTAGCTTCGCGCTGCATCCGGAGTTCGATGACAACGGATTTGTCTACCTCCTGTACACATTTGATCGGGACAGGGCGGGAGACTATGGGCGCTACGATGCCGTTGGTCGGCTAACGCGATACACGGTCAGCCCGGAAAACCCCAACGTGCTGGATCCGGCTTCGCGAAAGGTGCTGATCGGCGAAACCTACGCCGACGGTATTCCCGCGTGCTTCTACTCACACGCAATCGGTACCGTGCGGTTCGGAAACGATGGCTCCCTGTTGGTTTCGTCGGGTGATGGCGCGTGGTACACAGCTGTCGACTATGGCGGCATAACAGCTCCCTGTTTCGTCGACGGCCTCGACGCGGAGGCTAACGACATCGGGTCGTTCCGTTCGATATCGCCGCGCTCTCTCGGCGGGAAGATCCTCAGGCTCGATCCGGAAACGGGCAAGGGCCTACCCGACAATCCGTTCTTCAACGGCGATGCTGATGCCACCGAGTCCAAGATCTGGGCTTCTGGTTTGCGCAACCCGTACAGGTTCACCGTCGCGCCGCCGGAGATCTCGGAACCGGCCAGCCCGGGAAACCTGTACATCGGCGATGTTGGCTGGCTGTACTGGGAAGAGATTAACGTTTCCAAGTCAGGTGGAGAGAACTTCGGCTGGCCCTGCTACGAGGGCGTAAACGCAGCTCCCGAATACCAGGCGGTCGAACCTGCCCACAGTGGCTGCGACACCATTACCGAACACACCCCGCCGACCTACTGGTTCAAGCATCAAGATGCCAACCTCTCCTTCCCCAGCGGGCTGAAAAACAACTCGGTAATCGTTGGCGACATGTACGTCGGAACGAAATATCCGATCGAATACCATAATCGATTGTTCTACGCGGATTATACCCGTGGCTGGGTCGCGTCAACGGCTGTTGACGTCAATGGAGATTTCGACGGGCAATGGGTCTTTGGCCAGAACTTTGGCCCGGTCGTCGACTGGCGTTACAACCCGTACGACGAGTACTTCTACTTCGTCAACGTCTGGACGGGGCACGCGATGCGGGTCCGCCACGACAACGAGAACGTACCGCCCGTCGCGGTCGCAAACTCGAGTGCCACTGCGGGATTGCTTCCCTTGACCATCGACTTCTCGTCGGCGGGCTCCTACGATCCGGATGGAGACGCCGTCAGGATGATCTGGGAATTCGGAGACGGGCGCAAAACCAAAAACCCCAACCCAAGCCACACGTACACGGAGGCCGGTATCTTCACGGCCACGCTACACGTTACAGACGCGCTCGGAGCACGCAGCTCACGGCAGGTCATAATCTCCGCGGGCAATACGCTCCCTGAGGCCATTGTACATACACCCGACAACCGCACGGTCGTCTCTATCGACGACATGTTGTCGATGACCGGCCTCGGGTTCGACGCGCAGGACAATCCAAAGGATCTGTCCTACGAGTGGAAGATTATCTCGCGTCACAACAACCACTATCACCCCGACATTTACACATCCGACACGCGCGCGGCAAACTACCTCGTGCAAGAGCACGGCGTACCAGCAGAGGTCAACTACCTTGAGGTGAAGTTCATCGTCACCGATCAGGGTGGGTTGCGCGACACTACTACTCGTTACGTCGAAATCCGACGAGAAGGAGAAACAGACGTCACCTTCTCAGCAACGCCCATTGCGCTCGTCGCCGATTCCTCAGTCGAGACAACTACCGCGCTCGCCCGGATCAAGGACGGACTGTGGATGACGTCGGGAAGCGGAGTATCAGAACAGTTCAGTACCAAGTCAGACGTCGCAAAGTCAGAGGACTGGATAGGCTACGAGTTTGACAGCCCACGCTACTTCAGTCGGCTGGAACTGCAGGAGGGCTTGCACACCACCGACGGCGGCTGGTTCGATGACTTTCGGGTAGAGGTGCGAGCCGGAGGAGAGTGGCGAGAAGTGCAGTACTTATCCGCAATCGCACCCTACGAGGGCGCCCAGAACGATGACTATGGCGTGTTCTCGCTCCAGTTTCTCGCGATTTTTGGCGACGCCATCAGGATAATCGGAGACCCCGGCGGTGAGGCGGACTTCGTTTCTATCGGCGAGCTCCGCGTGTTCGCGCAGCCGGCTCCACCACAGAATTATCTCGAGACGATCGTAGTTGGTGGGGTGACGGATAGCACGTGGACTACGGTCGGCTTGAGACACAACTTCGGAGAGATGGTCGCAGTCTGCTCGCCAGAGTCGCTAGACCGATTGTCTCCCGCCACAGTACGGATGCGACGTGCCTCTGGCAGCAGTTTCGACATACGTCTACAAAGCAACGCGCCGGGAGTAACTGCAAATGCCGAAGCTGTCCACTGTGTTGTCACAAGCGCCGGCACCTGGGTGCTCCCGGGCGGCGAGCTTGTACACGCCGCGAGACATACGTCATCGAATAACGACGCCGCCAGCTGGACTGGCGATGAGGTGGGTGGGCTGTCGTTGTTCAACGAACCGGTAGTTGTCGGACAGGTCATGACGCACAACGACGCACGGTGGTCGGCGTTTTGGGCACGCGGTGAGCAGCCGCACTTGCCCCCGTCGAGCTCACACCTGGCTGTGGGCAGGTATGGCGAAGCTGACTCGACTTACAATCCACAAGTCGAGACACTTGGTTACATCGTCGTCGAGAGTGGAACTGTCGACAACCAGACGATATCGATTGGCGCAGGTGTCGTCAGTGGGGCTGCGACTGCAAGTCCATTTTCGAACAGCTTTGCTTCAGCGCCGCAAACCGGAATCGTTTCTGCCGCCGGAGCTCCGCCGGTGGGCCGCGGACTCGCAGCGATGGTTGGACTGGACCCGCTTACGGCCGACAGCATTGGAGCCGCATGGACCGGCGTCGGGTTCTCCGCCTACCCGATGGCGTACGTAGTATTTGGCTCCGCCTCGGCAAACCACGAGCTGGTACCCTTCGCACCGCAATCCGGAATCACGGTTGGCCGGGAGGGCGCGACCGACTCGCCCGCGCGGTTCGAAATCGAGGGAGCGTACCCAAATCCGTTCGAGGAAGACGTAACCCTTCGAT
>JANQRN010000019.1 GCA_028284545.1 Rhodothermales bacterium
CCTCAACCCTCAACCCTCCACCCTCAACCCCCACGTCGTGTCCTCCCGCCTCACGCGAAAACTCAAACGACGCGCTAATGAGCTTGGCTTCGAGGCCTGCGGCGTGTCACGCGCGCAGCAACTCGACGAAGAAGCCCGCAGACTTGAGACGTGGCTCAACCGCGGCATGCATGCTGACATGAGATGGATGGAGAACCATTTCGACAAACGAACAGACCCGAGGCTACTCGTCGACGGCGCGCGCTCTGTGGTTTCGGTAATTGACAACTACTACCAACCCATCGAGCGCGACCCGTCCGGCGATGTCGCAGATGTCTCTCGCTATGCCTGGGGTGACGACTACCACCGCGTATTCAAGAAGAAGCTCCTGTCACTCTTGTCGTGGCTCAACGAAGAGGTCGGCGCGGAAGTAAATGGGCGCGCCTTTGTTGACTCCGCGCCAGTCATGGATAAGGCGTGGGCACAGAGATCCGGTGTCGGATGGATTGGCAAGAATGCCAACCTGTTGCGAAAAGGAATGGGCTCCTGGTTCTTCATCGGCGAACTGATCGTCGACGTCGAACTCATTCCGGATTCGGCTGCTGTGGATCACTGCGGTTCGTGCACCCGCTGTATCGACGCGTGCCCGACCGATGCGATTGTGGAGCCGTACGTAGTTGATGCCAATCGCTGTATCTCGTACCTGACAATCGAGAACCGGGGAGATAAGATCGACCCTGAGCTCGCGGCGAAATCAGGCAAGTGGGTTTTCGGATGCGACGTCTGCCAGGACGTCTGCCCGTGGAACAGTTTCCGAAAGCCAACACAGGAACGACGGTACTACCCGCGACGAGGCACCACCGACCGTACGCTACAGAACTGGATTGGCATCAGCGAAGCAGAGTTCCTTGATGCTTTTGCGGGGAGCCCGATCAGACGCGCGGGCCATGCCGGCATGATTCGGAATGCGCGTGCCGTACTCCGCAATGCCGAACACGGCGCGACGAGCGGGGGCGACACCGATAAGCCCGTCTAGGATTCCGGGTCGGGCAGAACCAGCCTGATGGTCGTACCGTGGCCAGGCGAGCTTTCAGCCTCGATGCTACCGCCCATCGCTGTCGCCAGTCGATGCGCGACCGTCAGCCCGAGTCCAGCACCCTCGAACGAGCGGTTCAGTCGATCGTCACCTTGTACAAACGCCTCGAAGATCTGCGCAAGCTGCGCCTCGTCCATGCCCACGCCTTCGTCGGTTATCTCGACGACCGCGTGACCCTCGATCCGCCGGGCATTCACCGTAATGGTGCCGGCGTCAGTGAATTTGATCGCGTTGGCCATGATGCGATCGAGGATCTTCGCGATGCGCGCCTGATCGCCGAGTGCCAGTGCTCCCTCGTCGGCCTCGAGTACCAGGGCGAGCCCAGAGTCGTCTGCGAGCCGCTGGTGTCGTCTGCACAAATCTCCGGCAAGGGCAGAGAGATCGACTGGCGCCCGCGACAACGCCAGGAGACCACTCTCGAGATTCGAAAGGTCAAGTAGGTCCTCAACGACTGTGAGCAGCTCGCCAGAACGTTCTTCAATGGCGCCGGCGAACTCAGCAAGCCCAGACAAAGGGTTATCGGCAGGCGCTTCCTCCAGATCCCGACGCATCATCTCAGCGAAGCCGTGCACGGTACCAAGGGGCGTTCGCAGTTCATGGCTCATCGTGGCGATGAATGACGTCTTGCGTCGAGCCTCTGACTCTGCTGCACGGCGCGCTTTCTCGATGAGTTCCTCTGCCTCTTTCTGCTCACTGATGTCGACCACTATACCGGTAACGGACAGTTGTCCCTGCGCATCGCGCTGGGCTGTCGCGTCTTCTCGAAGCCAGCGAACCTGACCCTGTGGGTGCTCAAACCTGAACACGGTACGCGAGGCAAGTCCGGCTTGCAGCGCCGAATGGTGATTCTCGATGGCCGTTCTTCCAACTTCGTCCAGACCGGCCTCAAACCAGCGAGCTGTCTCCCCCCCACCGACGACGTCGCGAACATCGATTCCGAACAACCCCTCGAACTGTCGGGTGGCGAAGAGGTACACGCGCCGGCCGTCGGGACGGAGCACATAGCTGAAGAGTCCATCATCTATCGACTCAACGGCAAGACGATACCTGTAGCCGGTCTGCACCGCGCTCCACTGGCGTTCGAAGACGCGCACGAGTTCGTCGGTATGGCCAAGCACCTGCGACCGTTCAGCGGGCGTCAGCGCGCGGCGATCGCGATACGAGACGAACCCGCCGACGTCGTCACCTACCAGAAACGGCGTCCAGAACACATCGTCGGCATCAGACTCCAACAGCGACGATACAGCATCGGCGGCATCCGCCGACTTGTCGCCGCTGCCATCGACCGCGCTCAGGTCGGGCCAAGCGGCACGTACACGGAATTCATCGTCGTGTGGGTTGGCGACAACGATGGCGACCTCGTCGACACCAATAGCGCGCGCCAGAACCTGGGCGGCACGCTCGAGGAAGCGCTGTTCATCGGGTTCTTCGGTAGCGGCTCTCCGAAGCGATACTTCCGCGCTCTTGTACCGATTCCGGATCTCGATCGCCTGCTCCTGCTCGAAGACTTCCGTCTGGTCGAGTAACATCAGTACAGATCCAACGAGTTCTCCCTCGTGATCGCGAATGGGCGAACCCGTGACATACAAGATCCGTGGGCGCTCGACTTCGACGCGACAGCGGACGCGGGAGAGGCTAAACGCCACACCGTGCTCTACGAGTTTGGCTATTGCTGATTCTGTTCCAGTGTCAAATCCGACATCGTCGATCGACCAATTGTCTTTGGTGTCAAGCATCTGTCGCAGCTGGTCGTTCTCAAATGTGACGTTACCGCGTGCATCAAGGTGCACAATACCGGTAGGTGCCTGCGTCAGAAACGTATCGTAGAGTCGCTCGCTCTGAGCTAGTGTCTGCTCGAGTGCTGTGTGGTCTTCAAGTTCGTCGAGGAGTATGAGCGCGGCCTCCTTCACGCCCGTTAGAGCGGCACCCCGGGCACGCACCATCCGCTCAACGCCCGCATCGTCGACATAGCGTATGACTCTCTCCGTTCGATCAACCTGTGAGCCAATCGCAACTTGTGCCAGTGCCTCAAGCACCAACGCGCGTTCGCCATTCGCCGCGTCCAGCAGTAGCGCACCCGCCGGGTTGGCATCCAGCAAGCCTTCCTTCGGATGAAAGACGACAGCGGCTGTCGGGATATTTGCCAGGTCCGCAAGCACGGTCTGGTGGGATGTCTCCATATTCACAGGCATTGGGGGCGGGAACGCCATTCTGGGCCCCCCACAGAGTCTCACTCTGAGAATCGGTCGTTTGCCGGCCGGCTTCAGTCTGTTGTGTGATCTCTCGGGGTCGATGCCCTCCCCAAACCAAAAAGGGGGCCAATCAGGAAGTCGGATGCGGCTCGTAGCGTCTGATCCAGAGCACCCAGACCACCCCGCAGAGGATCTGAAGTCCGGCCAGAAGCACTATTGTTTCGCGAAGACCTAGAAGGCCTGCCTGAAGCACGAGTCCGGCGAGCAGTATGGAGAGCGTCTCGGCTACCATAACCAGTAACCATTCTGTCGCGAATATTCGGCCGCGATAGGCATCGATGCTGCGCTGCTGAAGAATCACCGTACTCATCACCCAGTTTGCGCCTCCGGCGGCGTGTGCAAAGACGACGCACAGCAGGGCCGCGAAGTGCCATGGGACCAGCGCAAGGGTGAGGTAGCCCGCACCGCAAGCCACCGTTAGTAACCCCAGGTAGATGGGCCAGCGGTCGACGTTGCTCAGGTATCGGCGGGCAAGGATGGGCCCGATTCCAGTGCCGGCTCCGCGAGCCGCGAAGAGCCATCCGAGCGCGACGTCTGGTGCGTCGGGCATCATCACTGCGGCAACCAGGGCAAGCGTGAAGATCAGTCCGCCCCCACCAAGCGCCCACACCGCTTTTGCGATCGAGATGCGGCCCACTTCGAGGCGCTCGCGCATGCGTCGCCAGCCCAACGCAATGTCTCGGTTGGCATCACTGATCATCGACCGTATCGCGGCCAGGCCGCGTAGCGAAGAAGCGGCGGCCACCGCTGTTTGTTGCGGAATGCGCGCCGCGAATATCAGCACTGCCGAGACGATGTAGCTCGCGCTGTCGAGAACAAATACGACCTGCGGACCGAACGCGGCCGTCGCGAATCCGCCGATAGCCGCACCGACGGCCAGCATTACAGACCAACTCGCGGCCATCAATGCGTTCGCAGTGACCAATTCCTCCGGTCGCGTCACATTGGGTACCGAGGACGTCTTTGCCGGCTGGAAAACAGCACTGGCAAATACCTGAAGCGACGTCAATACGTACGCCAGAATGATGTCCCCTGAATCCTCCACCAAAAGCAGACCGAGCACAACCACCGCGCGGATAACGTCGCAAGCGATCATCAAGCGGCGCCTGTTGAATCGGTCCACGATCAGGCCGGCGATCGGCGACGCCAGCGCTCCGGGCAGCATCTTGGCGATGAACACAAAACTGAGCGCAAGCGGGGACGCGGTGAGCCCCAGGATGAGCGTGATCAGCGCGACAAAATTGAGCCAGTCGCCGAGCAGAGAAATGATATTGCCAAGCCACAGGTACCGGAAGTCCCGGTTCCGCCGTACGAGCGTCAGGTACCCAACGCTCTCGCTACTCACGCTCCGTCTTCTGTATCGGCGGTTTCAGCGCCTTCAGACGCAGCTGCTTCTGTCTCCGGCTTGAGCAGTGGAAACAGGATGACATCCCGGATCGATTGTTCATTCGTCAGCAGCATCGTCAATCTGTCGATGCCCATACCAAGGCCAGCTGTTGGTGGCATCCCGTACTCCAGCGCCCGGATGTAGTCCTCGTCGATCGGCATCGCCTCCTCATCGCCTCCTGCGCGCAGGCGCACCTGCTCTTCGAGTCGCGCACGCTGGTCGCGCGGGTCGTTCAGTTCGCTGAATGCGTTGCACAGTTCTTTCCCGTTACATATCGCCTCGAACCGCTCCACAAGTCCGGGTTCCGACCGGTGTGCCTTCGCGAGTGGTGAGAGTTCGACCGGATAGTCGGTGATGAATGTGGGCTGGATCAACTTGGGTTCAACGGTTGCGCCAAAGATCTCGTCAATGATCTTTCCGCTACCCATCGATGACTCGACGCCGATCCCGATTTCGTTTGCCGCTGTGGCAAGCGCATCCCGGTCCAGACCGCGGAGGTCTCGTCCAGTTGCTTCAGCGATTGCGTCGAACATCGGTACTCGTCTCCACGGCCGCCTAAAGGAGATCGTGTTCTCGCCTACCCGAACATCAGCAGTCCCGTGCAACTCGATCGCCAGGAACTCAACCAGTTCTTCCACCAAATCCATCATCCACCCGTAGTCGCGGTACGCGACATACAGCTCCATCATGGTGAACTCAGGGTTGTGGAATCTGCTGAGGCCTTCGTTTCGGAAGTCCTTCGCAATCTCGTAGACCCCTTCGAATCCACCAACGATGAGCCGCTTGAGGTACAGTTCATCTGCGATCCGGAGGTACAGCGTCGTGCCGAGCGCGTTGTGATGGGTGGTGAACGGACGAGCACTCGCGCCACCGTATAGCGGCTGCAGCACCGGCGTCTCAACCTCCAGGTACCCGCGGTCATCGAGAAACCTGCGCATTGCGCTTATCAGCTTCGCGCGCTGAACAAAGGTCGCGCGAACCCCTTCGTGCAACATGAGGTCGACGTACCGCTGCCGGTATCTGAATTCCTTGTCAGACACCTCGTTATACACCTGACCGTCGGTTTCCTTTTCGATCGGGAGCGGACGCAGTGCTTTGGCAAGCAGCTCCAACTGCTCAACGTGCACCGAGACCTCGCCCGTCTTCGTCCTGAACGCAAACCCGCGAACCCCGACGATATCGCCAATGTCCAGCAGACGTTTGAAGACTTCGTTGTAGAATCCGTCCGGCAGATCATCTCGTCGCACGTACGCCTGGATTCTTCCGGACGCATCCTGAAAGTGGAAGAACGAGGCCTTTCCCATGACGCGTTTGGCCATGATTCGCCCGGCCATGCTCACGACGAGAGGACTGCCACCGTCAGAGTCATCGTGCCTCGGCTGATGCTCGGCATCGTCAAACTGCGCCAGCACGTCACGCGCACGATGGGTCACCTCCCACGCGTACGGGTAGGCGTTGATGCCTCTCGATTCGAGTTGCTCCAGTTCTTCGAGCCTTCGGATTTCCTGCTCGGAGCGTGGCGATTCAGACATCGTTCAGTGACAGCACTACTGCTGTGGTTCGTAGTTCTCAAGCGGTCTTACGAACATCCTGACGCTCTCGATCGGCCGGTCGGCCAGCGGACCACCGCGGCCGAGTCGTTTGGGCGTCTCGACGTTCGCAATCGCATCAAGCACGTCGAAACCTTCGACCAACTCGCCGAACACGGTGTACTGCATGTCCAGAAAAGGAGCACCACCGACGTTCAGGTAGTGAGCCCTCAGGGAATCGTCGAACGCGAAGTCCGGATGAATGCGCTGTATTTGCGTTTCGATTTGATCGAGATCGACCGCGGGAAAAGGGCGGCCGTGAACGATATAGAACTGACTCCCGCTGGAACGCCTCTCCGGATTCACCTGGTCGGGTTGTCGAGCAGCCGCCAGTGCACCCCGGCGGTGCACCCGATCCGGACTGATCTCAGCGGGGACGGTATAGCCCGGGTCACCGTCGCCATCGTTCATGGGGTCGGAATCCTTCGAGTTCGGGTCGCCACCCTGGATCATGAAACCGCGCATCACTCGGTGGAACGTCGTGCTGTCGTAGAACTGTTCTGCGACCAGCTTCGCGAAGTTGTCCCGATGAAGCGGAGTTTCGTCGTACAAGCGCACGACCATTTTTCCCAGGCGGGTTTCGATTTCGTAGTAGTTCGTTGACACGTCTCGCTGAGTGATAAGCGGCTTCCAGGCCAGAGCAACGAGTACGAACCCAACGGCTGCAGCTCCGAGGGTGCGGACGTTCATGTTCGGTGTACCGGATAATTGCCGAGTTCTACCCGGCAGATTGGTGGGTCAGTACAGCCTGTAAGTTTAACAAACATGCGGCCAAGGTGCTTGCAGATCCGATTCTTCGCACACTATCCATTCGGCCTACTCGTTCCGTAGCGCCTCGGCGACCATGTCGAGCATTCTCTCGGCGACGTCGGGAGATATGTGTTGACCCCGAACTGCGAGGCGCACGGTCTCCGTTGCGAGTGCCGCGTAGACGGGTAGCAGGTGTTCCCGGTTCGCGCGGAGCGCCTCCAGGTGCAAACGCAGTGTACCAGCATCCCCTCTGGCGATAGGCCCGGTCAATGCAGCGGCGGGGGCGTCGCGATCGATGTTCTTCAGCGTCTCATGTACAAGCGGCATGAAGATCCTCGAGTCGGGAGCGCCGACGCGGGAAGGCGTCTCAAACAGCTCGTCCACCATCCCGAGCAAGGTTGTCACGAAGTTGGAAGCGATCGACGCGGCGAGATGATAACGGGGCTTGAGTGAGGTAGGAATGTGTATCGGCCTGCTGTCGAGCAGTACCGCTATTCGATCTGCAGCGGCCACTGCAGCATCGTCACCCTCGATCCCGATGTAACAATCCTTGAAGGGCCGTGGCGCCGCGTCCCGCGGGAACGTCTGAAGCGGGTGGAACGACGCCGTGACTGCCCCCCGATCCGCAACCGGTCCAAGTGCCGCGGCGCTAAGGCTGCCCGACGTATGCGCGACGAAAACACCCTCCCAGTCTTCCCGAAGCGCTGCCATCTGAGAAGCGACGGATCGGATCGCGTCGTCTGGAACACACACAAAAACGGCGTCTGTGTTATCCGGTATGTCAGCCAGAGAGTCGCTGGATGAGTCGGCGCCGATCATAATGGCCAGCCGTCCCGCATCCCGCTTGACCGCGCTGACGACAGCGACCGCTCGGAAGCCCGCTGCCACGAGTGCGGGCGCCAGCGAACGTGCGACCGCACCCGCCCCAACTATTGCCACGGCTCCAGACGCGGTCATGTTAGATCATCGATGAGGGTCAGTAATCTCTCAACTTCGGCGGACGTGTGGTAATGGGCAAGCCCGATACGCACCATCCCCCCCGCGTCTTGCAGGCCTAGATGCTGAATCACTTCCACCGCGTAGTAGTCACCAGACCAGACGAAGACGTTCGCGGCAGCAAGTCGCTTCGCGACCTCGTCGGGTGGGACTCCGTCGACTGTTATACACACCGTCGGCACGCGGTCAACGAGCTCGTCGTGCGCTGTGATTCCGTAGATCTTTACGCCGGCGATTGCCGCCAGGCCGTCCAGTAGTTGACGACACAGCACCCGCTCATAGCGTTCAGCTGCATCCATCGCCACCGCAAGTCGTGACCGCCGGTCACCCGTGTTCGGACCATCTGCTTCAACCTCTCCGGCGAGCCACTCGAGATACTCGATCGCGCCAAGAGTGCCGGCCATCCCCTCATGCGACAGCGTTCCAGTCTCCCATCGGTGCGGTAGATCATTCGAGGCCGGTCGAACCTTGTACGGATTTAGTGACTTCAGATGCTCGCGACGCCCCCACAGGATGCCCTGATGAGGACCGAAGAACTTGTAGGCCGAACACGACAGAAAATCACAGCCAAGATCCTGCACATCAGCGAGTCGGTGTGGGACAAGTTGGACGGCGTCGACGTAGGACAGCACCTCGGCGTCGGCGAGAGTACCGCACATGGACTTGACGTCATTGATCGTGCCGAGCGCGTTGCTTGCGTAGTTGATTGCGGCAATGCGTGTCTTGCTGGAGATCAAGCTCTCCAGATCTGCCATCTTGAACCGGAAAGTCTCCTTGTCGAACGGCAGCCAGCGAACCGTCAGCCCAAGATCGCGGGCGAGCAACAGCCAGGGGGCGACGTTGGCGTCATGGTCCATTCGCGTCAGGATGATCTCGTCTCCTGCCGAGAGCTGATGGCCAAGGGACCGCGAGACCGCAAACGTCAGCGACGTCATGTTTTGCCCAAACACGATCTCGGCGGCGGATGAGGCTCCAAGCAGATCGGCCATTGCCTCGTGGGCCTGCTCCAGCACCCCATCGGTCACTATCGCCGTTCTGAAATACCCGCCACTGTTTGCGTTCTGCTCGACGAAGTAGCGCGAGGTTCGATCAATCACGTGCCGCGGCACCTGCGTACCGGCCGGCGTGTCGAAGTACACGCGCGGTATGCCGTCATCCGTCACAGATAGCGACGCAAACTGATCGCGAACGAGGTCAATCGGAAAGGTCAAGTCAGCAATCTCTGTAATTTGTGGTTGCGCCCGACGAGCGGTCACTTCCTCGCCTCTCCCCAATTCGCAACGGCATCGCTCGCCCGGTAGCGTTCGCGCCGGCCGGCAACTTTGTTTCGGTATTGCAGGAGCGCCGAAAGGTAATACTGAACAACAAACCAGTAGATGAATACAGCACCGGCCACCACGACGACGGCCAGCGCAAGCCAGTTGTTCTTCAGAAACTTGCGAAGGCTGTAGCTCGTGTTCGCGGAATACCCCCGCGACCTCGCCCACTCGCCGTAGCTCAGCCCTACGTCGCCAAATCTTCCACTCTCCATTCGCTCGTCCCATACGTCGAACTTGGCGTCGAAGAGACTGACTACGTCGCGAAGGAGCGGCAGCGGAATCACGTAGCGGTCTATGACGAATACTCCACCCACCAGCATAGTCGTCGCAAGAACGGGAGCGAGGAGTACTTCAGTCATGAAGCTGACGGCGCCGCGCATCTCGATTCGCAGCCGTTTCCCACTCAGGCTCCCGTCAGCTCTGCGCACGTTACGTACGGCGACCGCAGCGAGCCTCCATGGAAACGTGAGAAGCGCTAGTAGCAGAATCGCAACGAACGATATGACGGCCAGGATCAACACGTTTTTGCGTCACCTGAACGTTGGAGACAACGCCGTGTGTACTTTCCTGAAGTGCTGCAGCACGTTCCCGTATGCCTGCGTGCCCTCACGTGACGGATGAGTGCGATCACCGAGTCGAACACAACGGTCAACCGCGTCTTCGATCCGATCCCAGACACCGATGCCTACACCGGCGAGCATAGCCGCGCCCATGGCCGCGCCTTCGCTGGCCTCCACCGTGACGAGTGGCCTTCCGAGGACGTCCGCAATAATCTGAAGCCAGACGTCCGACCGCGCGCCGCCACCGGAAATCCGAACTTCTTCGGGCACCGGTACGCCGACGTCAGCAAGAAGGTCAAGATTGTCCCTAAGCCCAAACGCGACACCCTCGAGTACCGCGCGTGTCGCATGGGCGCGACCGTGTGCGCGCGTCAATCCGACAAATGCGCCCCGCAAATTGGGATCAGCGTGCGGGGTTCGCTCTCCACTCAGATAGGGGAGAAAACGTAGCCCGTCGGCACCGGGTGCGACGATGCGGGCCTCAGCGACGAGGTCCTCATATGCCGTATCTGAGGCGAAGGTATCGTGATACCACGCCAGACTGCCCGCGGCTGAGAGCATCACGCCCATCATGTGCCACATGCTCGGAAGCGCGTGCGGGAATGCATGCGCGCGCCCCAGCCGATCGCAAGCCGGCGTGCGGTTAGCCGCGAATACGACGCCGGACGTTCCCAGTGTAACCGCGACTACGCCTTCGTCCACAGCGCCTACACCCACGGCCTGCGCCGACTGATCGCCACCACCACCGACGATAGGCGTGCCCACAGCCAAACCGGTTGCAGCTGCTGCCTGACTTGAAACCGTGGCTGCAACCTCCGTGCCCTCAAATGTCGGGGGCAGCAGCGCGTCAGAGACATCAAACGCGCCCAGTATGTCCGTTGACCATTCGCGGGACGACAAACCCAACATCAGCGTACCACCGGCTCCAGCCTTGTCGGTCGCGAACCGACCGCTCAACCTGTACCGGATATAGTCCTTAGGCAACAGCACTTGTGCGAGCCGCGCGTACCGCTCGGGCTCGTGCTCACGTACCCACAGCAGCTTGGGTAGCGTAAAACCCGGGAAAGCATCGTTCCCAGTCTCGGCGACAAGTGCTTCGAGGCCGAGTCGGTCGCGGATAACGTCACACTCCTCCGCGGCGCGCTGGTCGTCCCAGAGAATCGCAGGGCGGATTACATCGCCCGCGTCGTCCAACATGACGAGGCCGTGCATCTGTCCGGTGAGGCCAATCCCTTTGATGGAGCCAGGACTCAGGCCGGCCTCGGAGACCGCGCGGCTCACACTCTGTTGCGTCGCCTCCCACCAATCTTCGGGGTCTTGCTCACTCCACAACGGCCGCGGCCTGGCGATGCGATGCGCGGTGCTCGCCGTGGCGACGACATCGCCCTCCTCAGATACAAGCAGCGCCTTCGAGGCTGTCGTTGAAATGTCCAGGCCCAGCAGATACTTCATCGGCCGCGATATTCGTGAATCTCGCGGTAGTATACACCGTGCGCCGGGCAAAAGACTAGATCGGCGTGCCGAGCACTTCGACCAGCGTGGCGGTCAGCCCCGTATCTCTCGTGGTGAACCTGAGGACAACGAGGGACTCGACGATGAACACATCGTTGCCGGGATAGAGGCCCGACAGACGAAAGGCCTGACTCTTTGCGATCTCGGCAGAGGAGAACTCAAAAGCGTCAACGACCTCTTTGCTATCGAGAATCAGACGCGCGTCGGTCGTCGAGGGGATTTCGATGAACGCGCTTCCCCGCTCTCGAATCATGACACCTTTGTGCTGCAGGGCAACCGTCAGCCATCGTATGTCCCTCGGCATGTCGGCAATTGAGGTGCGCGGCCCCACGCATCCTGGTGCTGCTATCGACACAAGGAGAAGGACGACAACGGGGATTCGTCTGGAGCGTTTCATGGCATTTCCTCTATCCGGTTGATGCAAGTCCGAATCATAAGTCAACCGTCGTGCCGTGTCGGGCGCACGACAGTGCGACCCGCCTGATTTCGTCGGTGAACTGACGCCGTCGGAGGGCGAGCCGGCGCACGAGCAGTGTCGGCCGTCCATTGCGACGCCGGCATCATCGCCCACGAACGTCGGCCTGTCCGCAAAACAGTACGGCGGAATGCAGAATTGTAAACGTTGAACCGTGAGGAGTGTGGGCCCTACTGGATTTGAACCAGTGACCTCTCGCGTGTGAGGCGAGCGCTCTGAACCCCTGAGCTAAGGGCCCGCCTTCGCGGCCAGATCAGGGCGAGGCGTACGTCGCAAGATATGACGCCCCCGCCGCAACGTCACGATATGTTGGCTGCAAGCGCAGGCCAACGTACGACGGAGGTACCGGGGTGGAAGGGCCAAGCCTTACCATTGCCGGGCGGTCTCGATGATATCGGACGGTTCGCAATGGATCCTGTGCCAGGGCTTCGATCCGGGTAGCGGGCGAAACCGCAGTCGCCGCAACGTCAAGCTGGAAGGTGTCTTCAGCGGTGCGCGGCGCGACAACCGCGAGGCATAGCAACGTAACTGCACTCGTCGCAAGGACAACACCAGTCAGCCTGTCGAGCCAGACAGCAGACTCCTCTTCCGGGACGCATTCGTGCTCAACAGCGCACTTCAGGCGCTGCTGGAACTCGTCGTCGAGACACGGGCACTGGTCCGCGCAAGCCTTGAGCAGGTTTCTGGCCTCGATGAGTTGTTCGACATGCCGCGCAACGCTCGGATTGGCCTCGAGATAGTCCTCGAAAGCGCTGCGAACGGACGCATCCATCGTCTCGTCTACGTACTCGCAGATGTATTCGTCAAGCTCGGGCGGCAAGGACTCGGCGTCCGGCTCAGAGTCGCTGTAACGATCTGGCATAAGCTCGATGAAACTGAAAAGGGCTGGTTGATTTTGCAAATCAACCAGCCCTCATTTGGTTCCGCCCGTACGAACGGTCTATGCCGATTTAGTCCTCAACGGGAGTATATACGTCCTTCAGCAGCGACTGGAGCTTCGTACGGCCACGGTTGATTCGGCTTTTCACCGTGCCCATCGGTAGACCGGTGATTTCAGCGATCTCTTCGTACGCAAGCTGCTGCACGTCACGAAGCACAACGACCTCCCGGAACTCCTCCGGAATCTGGCTCAATGCTTCCTGGATGAAGTAGTCCTGTATCGTACTCTCCGTGTGCTTGTCAGGAGAGAACGTCTCGTCGGGAATCTCGACTTCGTACTCCTCGTCGTCTCGGTTGACGGACTGGAGCGAATACAGGCGCCGACGCTTGCGTTTGCGATACTCCGAACGGGCGAGGTTGCCGGCGATCGTGTACAGCCATGTCGAATACTTCGCAATTCG
Source organism: Rhodothermales bacterium (assembly GCA_028284545.1). GTDB lineage: Bacteria > Bacteroidota > Rhodothermia > Rhodothermales > JABDKH01 > JANQRN01. Next base: position 13,256 of record JANQRN010000019.1, read on the forward strand.
ACGATAAGAATGACGGTTGCGGTACACACGGAGGAACGTCTCCTGCAACAGATCTTCGCACTCCTTCATATCGCCGAGGAACCGATAGATGTAGTTCGTCAGCGGGTCTTTGTACCTGCTTACCAGGATATCAAAGGCCTCCACCGTCCCCGCCTGGAACTGCGACATCAGGTCTTCGTCACTCATCTGGACGAGCTGATCGTAGTATCGGCTGCTGGGATGGCGCGACCGCGACTTGCGTACAAGCGGAGCCTTGGTCAGGATTTTTTTACGCTCGAGCGTATTCGCCATTAGGGTCTTCGCGGAATTTCTTGTTGGGCCGGTCGGTTAGCCCGACCAGTTGTGCCTGTGCTCGGCACTACATCTAGCATCTCTAGCTTAGTAACCTGGGTCAGTGGCTCCTCGCTTGTTTCTGTTGAACGGTTCGTTGAGGGCTCTCAGTCCACTTAGCCGCGAGATTCGTGCCACGCCGCCTCAGGGACCGATTTGTCATGTTGGGAGTTTGAACCGTCTATCTGTTAGACACCGTAGCGTCGTCGAACAACTATTGGTGTATCGTATCTATTATTTGTTACAGGCGCCTTACTTGTTACAGGCGCCTTACTTGTTACAGGCGCCGTGGCTGTAGGACGGATACGTTCAAAGGGCGGAAACCGTTACGGGCAGTTATGCCGCCCCAGCGCCCGACGTGTGGCCGACTTGCGGGCCGAGAGTGTGTGACGCTGCCCCTCACGCCCCTGCTGCCAGGGGCACCATACGACGCAACATCAGGCTGACCACAAGCCTCGGGTCCCGAACCGAGCCGCCTTTCAACTCGAAATCTGCCGCCAGAAGGGCCGAAAAGACCATCTCCAGGGCCGATTTACCATAGTAACGCAGGCTACCCATGTATTCTTGTATATAGTACGAAGGAATCCCGACTCTAGTGGCCAATTCGCTGGAACTTGTTGTTCTGCCCTGACATTCTGACAGAATCCACATCTTCGTCGCCCACCCGCTGAGAATCGCTACCATTCTGAGGCCTTCCCCGGTGGGATTCGGGGCCTGACGCAGCAGCCGGTCGGCAATCCCCAACGCCCCACCGTAGTCGGCCCGGCCAACGGCCTTCTGCAGCTCGAAGACGTTATGCTCCCGGGTCTGACCGCTGGCCCGGATCACATCGTCGGCCTCGATTCGCTCTCGGGTGCCGGCGAACGTCGCCAGCTTCTCCAATTCCTGAACCGCTGATTGCGCATCGGTGCCCACGACGTCGGCCAACATCTGGGCCGCCCTCGGCTCCAGCGTACAGCCGGTTCGCTTCGCAGCCCGGTTTATCCAGGCAGGCATGTCGCGCTCGCGCGGCGGATCAAATGCCACAGCAACCGACTTTCCCTTCAGCGCGCGGTAGGGGTTTGTCGACAGGTTCGGCTTTCCACGGCACACGAGCATCACAACTGCCGATGGATTGGGCCGCTCGGCATACGACACCAAGACATCGTTTCCCTTCAACTGCTCAAAATCACGTACTACGATAACGCGGCGCTCCGCCATCATCGGCATCCCCATACACAGGCCCACAACCGTCTGACCATCGGTCTCGTTTCCGTAAATGAGGTCTAGGTTGAAGTCACGCTCGTGCGGCTGCAGCGCAGTGCGCAACAGCGCGTCCTGAAGTAGAGACTTCTCATACTCCTCCAGTCCGTAGACGAAGTAGACCGGCGCAAACTCGTGGCGCTCGAACGACTTCTCCAGCGATTCCAGGGTGGGTTGCTGACGCTTTGCACGAGCACGCTTAGCCACTACGTGTGCCCTCGCTACCACCCGTATCGGCACTCGCCCCAGTCGATTGTAGTCCCCCCGTCACCGGCGCCCCGTGCAAAGCGTATGCTATCGCACGCAGCACGTTTGCATCGGCGTGGACGATACCAAACAGCAGGTCCTCATCGACACTTCCGACGCGCTTACCAAGCTGGTCGACCAGCTCACGCCTGGCTTCGATGGCACGCCCGACCGCGCGTTCGACAGTTGGCTCTTGCGTGACTGCGCGAGTGCCCATGCTCTGGATCACTCCAGACACACGATCGGAAGTAAGCGATTCGCGGCGACGCAGTGCAGCCGCCATCCACTCGTCACGATCCGCCAGATGGCCGAAAAGCACCCCCATCGGCAGTGGATCCGCATCCGCGGCGAGCGAGACGATCGGTGCCTCGAGCACAGTGTCGGGCACGCGCTGGATCAGCGGGAGCAGCATCTCCAGTTCATCCGCCGTATATGCAAGTTGCGCTATCGCACCCGCAGCGTCAGACATCACGCTCCCGCGGCAGCGACTTCGTCCTCTATCGCCTGACGCCCGCCAGCCTCCAGCCAGCCCGACAGGCTCGACTCCCGAAGACTGTGCGTGTTGTTATCTGGATCGTAGGCCCACGTCTGCTCGCCGAACTGCGGGTTCTTCTCCCGAGCCAGCCACTCCAACCGATCGACCAATCGCTCGGCTGGAATCAACAACCGCTCAAGTCCGAAGACGGCCTCGTCGCGGGATTGAAAAGTCATGTCGTATTCCTTCGACATGATGATCGCTTCCTCAGGACAGACCTCTTCGCAGAACCCGCAGTAGATGCAGCGCAGCATGTTGATTTCGAACCACGCCGGTTCTCGCTCCTTGTGTCCTCCCATATCCCGCGACTGCATCGAGATCGCCATGGGCGGACACGCCTTGGCGCACAGGTTGCAACTCACGCAGCGCGGGCGCCCCTCCTCTTCGACAAGCACCGGCCGGCCACGATATCCATCCGGCGGATACCACTGCTCCTCCGGGTACTCCATCGTGTACATGGGCTCCCGGGTCATCTTTCGAAACGAGTACCCGAGTCCCTTGAAGACTTCCGGCAGATACAGTCGCTCCCAGAAATTCAGCTTCCGTTCGTTACTGGTGCTGGTATTCTCGATTCGCCCCGGCATTCGGTGACCACTACTTGGATTATTACGTAGACAGCCAAAATACGGTCACCCCGACAGCTTCGCCAATGCCCGCTGGATGTCCTTGCGACGAGCGGTCTTGTGTAGCATCTGCGTCGGCAACCCGGCGGTCGTGTGCCCGACCCAGGGCGTATTGCCGTCGAAGGCTGCTCCCGGCCTGAGACCCACAAGTAGCGAGGCAGTCTGCAGTTTGTACCTCCCGTCGACGACGAGGAGTGTTGCCCCCTTGCCGACCTTCGCGAGTTCTCCCGACTCGAGGACATAGCGCCCCTCAGCGACGTTACGAAGTTTAACCTCCTGTTCGACGCGATCCGTCCCGGACACGGAGATGACGCGAGCCGAAATCCTTGCATTCTTTGGCTGCGCGCAGTTCAAGGTCGTGATCACGACAACCGAGTTTTGTTCAGCCTCGCTAAGGCCCGGCGTTGCGGATGCAAGCTGGAATCCGCCCTCAAGCGATAATTCATCCGGCTGCGCAAGCTGCGCCGGCACACGCATAAAGCCAGCAAGAGCAATCACTGCAATCGAAACACTAAGCACCTTCATCATGGCGTTACCTCAAGATTAGATTCGAAAAACAACTCCGGCCTGAACCAGACCGACTCACCCATATGCAGGCGCAGCCAGTCAACGGCTGCTGGATTTCCGTCGACATAGTCTTCCTTGGCATAGTCAGCGGGAACTGCGTTCAGCGCGACAAACGCGTCGTAGATCGCTGCCCGTGTGACCCGGTCGGCCGTGTAGGCAAGATGCCAGAGCGTCAGCGTATCAAATGCGCGTGCCGAGTCGAGCAGCGAGGGCAGTACTTCAGACGCGCCACCGCGAAAGCGACGAAGCAGTTCGCGAAAGTCGGCGCTGGCATCCATGAATACGGGCGGCTGGGGACCTGACTCATGATCAAAGGTCGACGACGCCCCTGCTGGCACGAACCACTCGCGGCCAAGGAATTCAAGCGCAACCCAGCCCGATACCACTTCCAGTGTCCCATCGCCCGCATCATCAATCTGCAGACGGTATTCGCAGCCCAGGTCTATTGCGGTAACTGAGGGTGTTTCGACGATGAAGTACCGCGGCGGCGCATCGATGCGGGCGTAGATCTCGCCTCTGTCGAGACGGAAGACCTGTTTCTCCTCTCCGGACTCCGCAAGACGAACCGTGCTGCCAGACTCGATCGTTACGTCGCCGATCCACGTGCTGGCGCGATACCGGATACCATCGGCTGCCGTGAGTTCTGCGCCCTCGCGAAGCAAGAACGGTTGCTCAGATCCATCAATGACGCTCACCTCCCAGCCCGAGTCGGGAAGTGTCTTTCCCTTGAACAGGTACAGCGCGGAGAACGCGAGCACCACGGTCGCAGCCAGGCTCAGGCCACGCAGCACGACGCGCCGCAAGGCAAACGGCGGCTTGCTTTCGGGGTCGCTGTCTTCTCCGCTTGATGACCCTGCGACTCGCCCGGCAATCGCGGTCCACGCGTCCCGTGGCGGTGCAATTTCGCGCGGTAGCGCGCGCAGTTTCGCTCTTAGTTGATCGTCGTTCATCGCTCCAGCAGCTCTCTCAGTGTTGCGCGGGCCTGGAATAGCGTTGCTTTCGAGGTACCCGCGGAGATGCCCAACATCTCCGCGATCTCGCGGTGCCGATAGCCCTCCACGTCATGTAGCACGAGGACAGCGCGGCGGCGCTGACTCAGCTTCGCGATTGCGTGTTCCAGATCTATCTGTTCGTCTGTCGCGACCGCAGGTACCGAGAGACGCCGAACATCCGTCGCGTCAGCCGTGCCGGTCGAGGTTGCATTCCCCTCGGGTCGACGCGATCTGTTGCGCAGCAGTTGGAGGGCGGTATTGGCTGCGATTCTGCACGCCCAGCCCGCAAACGCGTCGCGCGATCGTAGCGCGCTCGCGCCTCGCCATATCTGGACGAACGTCTCCTGAAGCGCGTCCTGCGCCAGCGCGTCGTCGGCGAGGATGCGGCGGCAGATCGCGAAGACCCGCCCGCCCAGCGCTGCATAAGCCTCCTCGAGAGCGCTCTCATCTCCCTGCTGCAGCCGCAACACCGCGTCTGCGTCCATGGCACCTATAGTCCCTGCTATCCTGACTTGCACCCTCCGGTGTTTGATTCACACAGGAGATGCTCCATCTCAGCTAAATGGTTTAGCGGGCTACGCAAATAGGGCGTAAATACCCACTACGACCGCAACGAGTCCGATCCCGGCGATCCGCGCGTACGGCCAGGGTGTCATATCCACGTCACCGGAGTGTACCTGTTGATATGGGGTTTCGCGCGGCCAGATAGCACCGGAAACCAGCATCACGACAACACTCAGCGCGAACACTAGCCCGACGTAGTGGAAGAAGTTCATTTGCGACTCGATTGCCCCCTTGAAAACGAATGACCCGAGGATCATCGCGGAGAGCGAGAACGCAAGTGTAATGAGCGCCGCACGTTCCGACGCCGTCTTGTTGAGAAGTCCAACCAGTACAACTGCAAATAGCGGGATGAAGTAGATCGCATTCATCTCCTGGAGGTACTGGAAGATACCGCCGGCGCGGATGAGCAACGGCGCTGTGGACATTGCAAAGACTGCCACGATGACGCCACATATCCGGCCCGCACGTACCACCTTTTTGTGCCCCGCGGATGGGTTGAGCTTGGACTTGTATATCCCGAGGCTGTACAGTGTCGCCGTAGAGTTGAGTGCCGAGTTGAAGGATGAGAGAATCGCGCCCACCATTGCGGCGGCAAAGAAGCCGGTCAGCGGTGCTGGAAGCACGGTGCGCACGAGAAGACCATACGCGCCGTCTTTGTCGACGCCTTGTCCCGCGAAGAGCGTGAACGCGATGATCCCGGGAATGACAAGTATCGCTGGAGCAAGGACCTTGAAGAGTCCGGCAAGCAACACGCCCTTCTGCCCCTCAGCCAGGTTGCGCGCTCCGAACGTCCGCTGGATTATCTGCTGGTTGGTGGTCCAGTAGAAGAGGTTCAGTATCAACACGCCGGTGAAGAGCGTGTGCCACGGAACGGATTGTTCGTTGGTACCGAGCGAGCGGAACATCTCCGGGTGCTGCGAGCGCATGGATGTCCACCCTTCCAGCACGCTGCCGCCGTTGCCCGCGACTGCCTGAAGCCCAAACACCGTGATGAGGACGCCCCCGACGAGCAGGCCGAAGCCGTTAAGGGTATCCGAAACCGCGACCGTCCGCAGTCCGCCCCAAATCGCGTATATCGAGCCAACGATCCCGATCACCCATACCGAGATCCAGAGGTTGGCGGCTTCATCGCTGATCCCGGTCAGGTTTGCGACATCGAGCATTCCATTCAAGCCGCGCGCGCCAGTGTACAGCACGATAGGAAGAAGAATCAGTGCGTACGCGGCGACAAAGATCAGGGTGGTAACGGTGCGCGTTGTCTTTCCGTAGCGTTCCTCGAGAAACTGTGGAACCGTGGCAACCCCGCTCTTCAGGTACCGCGGCAAAAACATCAGCGCAAGCAGCACGAGCGCAATGGCCGCCACAACCTCCCACGCCATCACAGAGATACCGTCTTCGAAAGCTGCACCGTTCAGTCCGACAAGTTGCTCAGTCGAGAGGTTTGTGAGCAACAGCGACCCGGCTATCACTGGGCCGGTGAGTCGCCGGCCGGCCAGGAAGTAGCCTTCCTCGGATGCGTGGTCATCGCCGCGCGTCAGCCTCCAGGTAACTAGAGCGACTACACCCGTGAAGAGGAGGAACGTCAGAAGCGTCATTGCGGTCTGGCCGAATTCGTGAAAGACGCCGCAATATAGCGACGGCGAAACAGGGCTTGCGGCAAAGAAAAATGGCAGGGTGACCGTCCTCCCCGGTCACCCTGCCAAGACCGTGCACGTACCTTGTCGGGCCAGTAGCCCGATGCACGACCAGTGCATCGCCCACGTCATGCTCCACCGCTCCGACACGGTGCGCACCAACAACCGCGAGATCCGCTTCCTGGCCGCCCCCAGGTACAGCGAGCCGCGTTTACTGGGACGAAGAGCATCCGCAGACCGATGCGACGCGGAAGCAATCTGCAACCCGCGTATGACCCCGGCAAGCGCTTTCGGGCGAGTCGTTTAGAACCGCTATTCAACCGCTTCTGACGCCTCGCGAACGGTTGCCGGATTATTGCCCTCCGCGTATACTGAACGGTATTGAGTCAAATCACGGCGACCTGGCCGGCACGGGCATTCTATCGCAGCAGCCGCCACAGTCGCGACAGTCCCAGCACGCGACAGTCCCAGAAATTGTACAAGCGCCTCCGCCCGCTACTCTTCTCTCTGCCGCCCGAATCGGCCCACAACCTCGGCTTGGCCGTGGCGCGGTTCTCGAAGCCGGTCAGATCGACTGTCAAAGGCGTCCTTAGGTACGATGCCTCCGTGCTGTCCCAGTATCTGTGGGGACTACAATTCAACAACCCGATCGGCCTCGCGGCCGGACTAGACAAGAATGCCGTCGCGGTACCGTTCTGGGCAGCCATCGGATTCGGCTTTGTTGAGGTCGGGTCGGTTAGCGCTCGTGCCTGGAAGGGCAACCCGAAACCACGCCTTTTTCGACTGCCGGCCGACCGGGCACTGATCAACCGGATGGGGCTCAACAACCAGGGCGTCGAGAAAATTGGCGCCCGTCTCTCGCGACTACCCAACGGGCTCCCGCCGGTTGGCGTCAACATCGTGAAGACGCCCGATGCGAAGATCCTTGGGGCAGCAGCAATCGAGGACTTCACGACGACACTCGAAAGCGTTATCACCTCGGCGAGCTATGTAACCCTCAACGTATCCTGCCCCAACACCTCTGAAGGCAAGACGTTCGAAGAGCCCGAGGCACTCGACGGCTTGCTCGAGGCAGTGCTTAAGATCCGCAACGACACGAGACGGCATCTTCCCATTCTCGTGAAGCTCTCGCCACCGGTGTCGACGCGATTTGTATTCGACAGCTTCATCGACGAGATCATTGAAGTCTGCATGTCACATGGCGTCGACGGGTTTGTCGCAGCCAACACGTTGTCATCGCGCCCGGAGCTACAGACACCTACCCGCGAAATACTGCGTATAGGTGTAGGAGGACTCAGCGGTGAACCGCTCGACGACGCCAGCACCCACCTGGTACGCTATCTCTACCGACGCACGGAGGGCCTGGTGCCGATCGTCGGCGTCGGGGGTGTCTCGTCGGCGGAATCCGCGTTTCGCAAGATCCTGGCCGGCGCCTCGCTTCTCCAGCTGTACACAGCCCTCGTCTACGAAGGGCCGAGTCTCGTCAAACAAATCAAGATGGGCTTGTCGCAGCTACTAATCGAGCACGGATTTCAAACCATCAAGCAGGCGGTTGGCGCTGAAGAGCGCGTCCGCTGGAGACTGGAGAAACCAACCCGACGGACACCGGCTCAACAGCATCCCCAAGGCACATAGGTCCCATGGCAGCACTCGTTGAATTTGAAACACTACCCGGCTTGTTTTCTGCGCTCGTGGATCACCACGACGACGATGTAACTGCGCTGCAGTACAAAGACAAGAAATCGAAACGATGGGAGCAGATCAGCTGGTCCGCACTTCGCGATCGGGTAAACGCACTGGCCGCGTTCCTGCACGACAGCGGCGTGCGAAAAGGTGACCGCGTGGCCCTGCTGACGGAGAATCGACCGGAGTGGGCCATCGTAGACCTGGCGTGCCAGAACATCGGAGCCATCAACGTTTCCCTGTATACCTCGCTACCCGCTTCGCAGGTCGCGTACATAATCAAGGACTCAGCGGCGCGCGTCTTCTTCGTATCCACGTCCATTCAGCAGCGAAAGGCAGAAGAGATATTCGATGCATGCACGGACCTCGAGTCGGTCATAACCATGACGACGCCACGCAAGGAGCTGCCCGAATTTGTTTCGACGTGGACGGATGCCGAAGCACGCGGCGCCGAGCTCTGGCCAGCGCTTGCAGAGGAGGTGGGGCGAGTTACTGACCTGATCAAACCTGACGATGTTGCAGCGCTGATTTATACCAGCGGTACAACCGGTACACCCAAGGGCGTCATGCTGACGCACGAAAACTTCTGCACCAACGCACAGTCGGCGCTCGGACTAGTACCGTTCAATCCGGGCGACCACCACCTTTCATTCCTTCCACTCTGCCACTCGTTTGAGCGCACGGCCGGATACACGGCGGTCCTCGCAGCCGGCGGCAAAATCTCGTATGCCGAGAGCATCGATACGGTGAACCGAAACCTGCTGGAGGTCTCCCCCACTGTGATGATCTCTGTACCGAGGCTCTTCGAGCGTGTCTTCAATGCGGTGCAGAAATCCGCGAAGGAGGGCTCGGCGATACAGCAGCGGGTCTTCGGGTGGGCGGTTTCCGCCGGCAAGCGCTTCGCGGAGACGAAGAAACGCAAGGGCTCGGCAGGACCGCTGCTGTCGCTGCAGAACAACCTCGCGCAACGCCTCGTCTTTGGCAAGCTGCACGAAAAGCTTGGCGGTAACTTGCGATTTGCCGTATCCGGCGGCGCGGCGCTGCCCAAGGACATCGGAGAGTTCTTTGAAGCAGCCGGGATTCTGCTCATCGAGGGATACGGTCTCACCGAGACCGCACCCGTCCTCACCGTAAATCCAATGGGCGGACCCAGGTACGGCACCGTTGGCCATGTTATTCCTGGCGTCACCATCGGAATCCAGCGCCTGAGTGACCTGAAGATTGTCGCGCAGCTGTCAGGAGAAGACTACCCCTCGAACCTGACGTCTGAGGAGGGCGAGATCGTCGCGCGTGGGCCCAACATCATGAAAGGCTACTGGAACAACGAACAGGCGACCAAGGAGTGCATCGATGACGACGGCTGGTATCATACAGGAGACGTTGGGCGATTCGTCGACGGATACGTCCAGATCACCGACCGAATCAAACACATGATCGTCTCGAAGGGTGGGAAAAACATCTATCCGGGACCTATCGAGGACAGCTTCAAGTCAATCAACTGGATCGATCAGTTGCTCGTCGTTGGTGAGGGGCGGGAATTCCTGACGGCGCTTGTGGTGCCGGCGATGGAAGAGCTCGAGCGCTTTGCGTCTGACGAGGGAATCGGGACGAACGGAGAGTCTGACCTTCTTCAGCACGAGCAGGTGCTGTCGCTGTTCGAGAAGGAGTTCAAATCGTATTCGCGAAAGGCGGCGTCGCAGGAGAAGATCCGACGATTTCGGCTGATCGCCGAGCCCTTCACCATCGACAACGGCATGCTGACGCCGACCCTGAAACCGCGCCGCAAGCAAATCGAGACGCACTACGCGGATTTAATTGACGAGATGTACGCCGGGGTTGTCTGATTCGCGGGCGTGGCTGCGGACTCGGATGTCCTGTCATCAGTCGACTGCCCTGTCTGACAATCTATAGCCGACACCGCGCACGGTCTCGATCGAATCCTGGCCAATCTTGTTCCGGATCTTGCGGACGTGCACGTCGACTGTCCGCACGCCGATCGGCGAGTCGTTTCCCCAAACCGAGTTCAACAGTTGCTCACGGGTGAACACTCTACCCGGTCGTTGCGCGAGCGCGAACAAGAGTTCAAATTCCTTTTTCGGCAGATGCAGTCTCTCTCCGCTGGAACTGAAGACCGCGAATTTTTCGCGGTCGATGGTGAACTCGCCGACAGATAGCGTTCTTTCGGCCGCATCCTGACGACGCAGAAGAGCACGAACGCGTGCGATAAGCCGGCGTGGGCTGACGGGTTTTCGCAGAAAGTCATCGGCACCAAGACTCAGCAAGTGGATCTCGTCGTCTTCCGAATCTTTCGCGGTCAGCACCAGAATGGGTATTTCGTTGAGCTCCGCAGAGGACCGTATCGCCCTGCACACGTCAAGTCCATCCATCCTCGGCATCATGATGTCGAGCACAAGAAGTGAGGGCCTGTGCTCAGCGACAAGCTGAATTGCCTGGATCCCGTCGTATGCCACTACGACATCCATTCCCGAGACTTCCAGGTTGTAGCGAACAAGATCAACTACATCGCGGTCGTCATCTGCAACAAGTACTGTTGGACGAGACATCACGTCTACGAAGCCGTTTGTTGCATTTGGTCGAAGTCGATTTGCAATCGGGAAGCCCATCTCTTGCTCAACCTGGAAGGCATAATCGGGAGCAGCCGGTGGCGTCCAGTCGGGGGCAACATCCGAACACGCGCCACCGGCTTTTCCCTGTTGCACGCTAGCGAATGAGCGTCATCGTTCTGGCTATTGCACCGCGTGCGGTTTCAATTCGATAGTGATAGATCCCAGTCGACAGTCCGTCGGCATCAAAAGACACGCGATGCGTGCCGGCCGGGCGATCTTCATCGAGCACCACGGATACCGCCCGACCAAGTACGTCATACACCCTGACCTGCACGGGGCCCGGCTCAGGCAATGTGAACTCGAACTCAGTTTGCCCGCCAAACGGGTTCGGGTAGTTCTGTCCCAAAGACAGTGCGCTTGGTATGTCAGTCCCTACTTGCTCGACATCTACGCGGAGATCGCCGACGAAGCCGGCTTCGTCAAGCGCCGTCCAGCCCGCGATCCATAGTTCGTGCTGGAATGCACCGAGGAACGGCACGTCATCGAACCAGTCATCACCGGTATCAGCGGCGCCTTGATGTGCCGGTGAAGCCGCGAGTGGCCGCGGGTCGAGACCAGCGTCGGTCGTACGACTAATACCGGCCAGCTGGGGATCGACGATCGTATTGTTTGCCGCGCCAAGGATCGTCTCAGCGAAGTCGCCGTCCACGATGTCGGCGAGCGTCGAACCAGCTCCGTACCCAAACCAGATGTTGGTGTTGAATGCGAGGTCGCCGGCCTCGAGTCGGGCGCGGCTGTCTTCACCGGTCGCCAGGTCCTCGATGTTGATCGCAACGCCCGGATAGTCGGTGAAGATCGAGTTCCAGTACTGGCCTCCGGCGTTGTCGCGAATCGCAAACGTCCGGTCATTGTTGTCGCCGCCAGCCACGATGGCACCTGAACCGGAGCCAACGTAGGTCACGTTCGAGATCACCGGTGTCGAAAACGGCGCCGCGTCGTCGCCACCGGCATCGCCGCCGTCGTGCTCACCGCCACGACCTGCAATATCCGTATCGTGAATCGAGAACCAGAACTGTCCTTTGCCGCGGTAACCCTGGTCATAGTCAAAACTGTCGTCACCGCAGAAGGCGCCGACCAGGTACTTCGCCTCAACCGTACCTCCAAACCACTCGTAACAATCATCGAAGTTGGCATACACCTCGATGTGGTGAATGGTTGTGCCGCTGCCGACAGCGCCCAACGTCAGGCCGTTGATCTCGTCACCCTCGACACCGGAAATGGAAAACCCGCCGTGGCGTATCGACACATACGACAGCGACCCGGAACTATCCTCATCATCCGTTCCACCGTAGGCAGCTTCCTCTTCCTCCACGGGGATACCCTCGATCTGATTGTCCGTCGTCGGCTGGTTCGTGGTGGCTTTTCCGAGCAGAATGAGCCCGCCCCAGAGACCACGGTTTCTCTGTGTCAGATCGTTTGGTACCGTCACGTCGTCGAGTTCGGACGTGAAGATAATCGGAGCGTCCTCAGTCCCGTTCGCTTCGATCTTTCCACCGCGGCGAATGATCAGTGCGGATGCATCGTCGCCAGTTGTAATGTTCACGTCCTCAAGCGCCTTGATCACGGTGCCAGCTTCGATCGTGAGTGTCGCGCCGTCGTTGACGAAGATCAGTCCGTCGAGGATGTAGGTGTTGTCGGCCGTCCACGTGGTATTCGCCGAGATGTCTGCCGTCACGTTGACAGTCTGGGCCTGGGAAGGCGTCGCGATAAAGAGGCCAACGACTGCCAAAACGTGCACGAGCTTGAGGGTCAATTTGCGCATGGTTCTGTAACTGTACTTCATTGCCAGGTTTTGCCGCCGGGGTTCACCCGTCACAGCAATCTTGATGAGTTATGCTACCGGCCACGCGCACTGACACCCGCCACACTAGTTGGTGTAGGAGAAGCCAAGTGAGAAGGACCTGCCGTAGCGGTATTCTTGATAGACGAAGTCCTCACCGTTGAAGCGATGCGTCTGTCGGAAAGCCGAATCAAGCAGATTCTTGGCCGACGCCTTGACGGTCCATCGAGAGAAGAACTTCTGGGAGAGCGTGAAATCGAGTACCGGGCGGGGACGCTCAAAGACGTCGGGGGCACCGCCGAGCGACACGTTCGACAACCTCCGACCAAAGACGTTGAAATAGACGCCCGCATTTGTGCCGGATCGAAGGTTGGAGTAGCTGAGATCCGCGTTTACGAGGTATGGCGACTGGCCCTGCAGCTCGCGAGTATCGGAAGCATCCGGATCGATGGATCGCCGGGTTTCGAGTTCCGTTTCCGGAATGTCGACCGTCGACCGAACAGCGGAGGCATTGATTCCCGCCGCCAGCGGCCGTAGTGCCGGCGTCAGAAACCCGAGCGACTTCCGAAGCTCGAGCTCAACGCCCTGTACCGTGGCACTGCCGACGTTCTGGTACTGCAACTGGCCATTTGTGCCGCCAATGATCGCCTCTTCAATCGGATTGTCGAGCTGCTTGTAGAATCCAGAAATAGCGACGATTTCTCCCGACTGCGGGAAGTATTCCCAGCGGAGATCGTAGTTGGTGATGCGAGTCCGCTCAAGATTCGGATTGCCAATCCTGAAGTCGCCGGCACTGAAATCGAAGCTGGCAAAAGGCGCAATCTCCCTAAACGTCGGGCGGGCCAGCGTTCTCGTTGCAGCGGCCCGGAGGTTCATCCGACCGCCAAGCTCATACACAAGGTTCAGCGACGGTAGCAAATCCGTTTCCTCAATCCGGCCCGCGTCGAGGGAAGAGTCAGCACTGACGACCGAAATGTCTGTCGTCTCAATTCGCGCACCCGCCACAGCCTTCAGTCCGCCCACGACCGGCACCTCGATCATCATGTAACCGGCGTAGACGCTGCGATCACCGGTGTAGTTGTTGCGCTCTTTTGAGTCATCAGCGATGACGTTCCCGAACGTGTAAGTTCCGCGCGTGGAATCGAGAGATATGATCCCCATGTTCTCTTCGCTGAAGAACTCTTCAGCGTCGCCGTTGAACGCAACCGCGGCACCGGGACGGACGGCGAAAATGCGCTCCGAGAACTCTCGATCAGCCTGCTGCAGCGCACCGCCAACCTTTACCTTCGACGCCTTGCCCGTCCACTGCCTGAACGGCACCGACAAATCGATCTTTCCATTGATGCTGTTCTCTTCCAGGTTGCGGAAGTAGCGCGATGGGTCCTGGAAGCCCGATGACGAAGCCGACAATACCTTGTTTGCGCCAATCACCCGCTCGGTGGAAGCGAAGTACCGTCGATCGGGCTCGTCCTGGATCGTCCGCGCAAAAGCACCGGTCCACTCCAACGTAGACTTGAGGGCGGACCGGAAGTAGTGCTTGCCGCGGAGCTGCGTCGAGTAGACTTCGCGCTCGGTGTACGACAGATATCGATTTGTGCGGACTGAGTTAGGGTCATCACCGAGCTCCTTCGGCCAGCTACCCACCTGAAGCCGTGCCGAGCTCTCACCACTTCGAGAATACATGGAATTCCAGCCGAGCTCGTGGGTCGGCGAAAACTTGTACGTGAAGTTCGCGAGCCCACCCCAGGAGACCTCCTGACCGCCTTTTCGATCATCGAGCAGCAGATCAGAGTTGAGCTGGGTCCCGCTGAAGGAATAGCGACCGGTTGTTCCACCTTCGTAGTAGTTCGAACTCTTTCCGTACGTCAAACCGATGATGAAACCAAGCGGCCGCTTGACGACCTGCCGCTGATTACCGATCGACAGCGAATAACTGTAGTTGACCGGAGCCGTCGTCTGAAGCGGCGCCATGATCGAGTTAAACGACTTCGATACCGCGTCGAGCTGCTGCGCGAGTTCGGCGTTCCGCTGCGCGCGCGCGGCCGACGGAATCGTGATGGGCTCTTCAAGCAGCGAGGGCAGATCCCGCAAGCCATCATCGATCGCCAGCCAGTCAAGACCGCCAGTCGGACCCGCAATGAAGTCCGAACCGAAGTGCGTTTCGGTGTTGATGGATGACGACAGCGAGAGCCGGATATCCAGTTCCTCCGGATACGCCTTCGTCCCAATGTCGACGAGCCCTCCCGAGAAGTTCCCCGGCTTGTCAGGGGTGAAGGTCTTCAGCGTGACGATGTTGTCGACAAGATTGCTGGGGAACAGATCGAACTGCACGGCCTTCTTGTCCGGGTCAGCCGTCGGCATCTCCACACCGTTCATGTGGGTACTCGCATACCGGTCTCCCAGGCCGCGGACGTAGACGTACTTGCCGCCGACCACGGATGCGCCAGTGACCTTCGACATCGCGTCGGCCGCATTCGACCCACCCGAGCGCCCGATAGCCTCCGAGCTAATCGCATCGCTCACTGCGAGCGCCTTCTGGCGGTCGCGCAGCAAGGTTGCCTCGTTGTTTCGGATGGCCCGGGCCTCAACGATGACCTCGTCAAGCTCCTCCGCTGACTCGGCCAGAACAATCTGAAGCCGAGTCACCTCATCCTGTAATACCTGAACAGACCTGACCGTCTGCTGCGCGAAGCCGATGTAGGAGAACACGAGGTCGTAGCGACCAACCTGGAGTCCATCAAACTGAAAACGTCCATCCAGGTCGGTGGATGTGCCCGTCAGTGTGCCGTCGATTTGAACGTTCACACCGATCAGCGATTCGCCAGAGGCGTCGTCGGCGACGACACCGGCGATCGAGCCGGTCTGCGCCAGCAGAGGGCTGGCGGAAATGAGAATAGATACAGCCGCGGCGAGCAGCGTTGGGAGATAGCGCATGTTGAGGGATTCAGTCTTGTTGCCCGATCCCAGTCCCAGGCATCCGCCTGGCCGGGATTCGCTTCAAGTCTACGCTTGTCCCTGCGCGCCCACGTTACAGGTGCTTTAGGCTTTTGTTAGGATTACAACAGCAAAAGATTACGCCAGTGTTACCGAGCGCTTCGTCTCCCAGTCCCGGGCTATTCTCGTGCGCGAGCCGGTCGATATCAGCAAGACGGACATGAGCACCCAGTCATCCCTCTGTCTTCAAGTGTAGTCCCTCCCGCATCGTCGTGCACAGCAGTCGATTGTTACAAACGTGAAACCAGAGCACCAAGAGATCGCCCGCGTTTGGTGGCTGTCGGCAGTGCTCGCGCCACTGGCCGTCTACTTTCTCGCAACGCGCGGAGACTACACGATTGCCGACAGCGTGGATCTGTTCGTTCACGAGATGGGACATCTCGTCTTCGCGCCGCTTGGACTTCCACTACGCATGGCAGGCGGGACGATCCTCCAATTGATCGTGCCGGCCGGGCTTGCGTGGTATGCGTACCTCCACGATTATCGCGTCTCGGCTCAGCTCTTCCTGTTCTGGCTCGGCCACAGCCTGATCAACGTCAGCGTTTACGTGGCCAACGCCCGCGCCCAGGAGCTTCCTCTTGTGTCGCTCGCCGGTGGCGGCGACAACATCATGCACGACTGGCACTGGATGCTGAACGGTCTCGGCCTACTCGAATTCGACATCGCCATCGGCATCGGGTTCTGGGTCGCCGGAGGACTGGCGTTCGTCGCCTCTATCGTCGCACCGCGATGGATGTTCTAGCTGCCGACCGTCAGCCACCCTCAAGGTCACTTTTCATCCGCGCCAACAGACGCACAGCGTGCGCCGCGTACCCCTCGATCCATCGGTCATAGATCTCCTGTATGGGGACGACGTTGAGGTGATTCCATCGGTGGCGACCCTTGCGTTGTGCGATGATCAGATCTGCTTCGGTGAGTACGCGCAGGTGGAGCATGACCGTCGTTCGGTCAAGATGGTCCAAAGATTCACTCAGCTCCTTCGTAGTCCGAGGCGCCTCCCGGACCAGGTCGAGGATCAGCCGACGATCAGCATTGGCGATCGCCTTGAAAACTTTGTCTAGCGGATCAGCTGCTGGCTTTGTCGTCATCCGATTGGGGGTTCCTGTAGCCGATTCTGTTCCGCATTCGATCGACGGCTTCCACCGAAAGCTCGACATCTGGAAGCGGACGTTTGCAGTATACAAACAATATGTTATATTTTTATCACATAACAAGAATTGGCGATCCCGAGGCCGAAAATGATGACGCAGGTAGAAAGACGGACTTTCACGATTCAGACAACAATCAACAAGCCAGTCGGCGAAGTATTCGACGCCATCGTCGATCCGTCGAAGCTTCAGCAGTACTTCGCGGGCAGGTCCTCTGGCCCGCTCGCTCCTGGTGCGCGGGTAGTGTGGTTCTGGGAGGGCTGGGGCGAATACCCCGTGACCGTTGACGAGGTGGTTCCGCACGAACGGGTCGTACTTCGATTAAACAGCACCGAGTGGAAGAAGTCCAGCAGCGATTCCTACGATGTGCGCGTGGTTTTTGAGGTCGAGTCACTCTCCCCCGACAAAACGCTCCTCAAGATCAGCGAGGACGGCTGGAAGGACGATGCCGACGGCATCAAGGCCTCATATGAGAACTGCGGTGGGTGGCAGCACATGGCCACGTGTATGAAAGCGTGGCTCGAGCACGGCATCGACCTACGATAAGCATCGTTCTCTGCCCTAATCAGTTCGTTGGCGGCTCGACGTCAGTCCTTCGGGACCCACATCACGTCTGAAGTGATCCAGTCCGGATGGGTGCGCTCTGCAAAGACGCGGTAGTTGTCGCCAAGGAGTTCGAGAAAACCCGCGTACTTGTTGTTCATGCCGCGATAGAGGCGTGGTTTCTCGTCCTTCTCGACTTCGCATACGATCGCACGTATTGCCTTCGCTTCTACAAGGTGTCGGAGTGTCGTTAGGACATCAAGATCCATCCCCTGTATATCGCTGTAGTACAGATCGATGGTTTCTTGTTGACGCGACCGAAGCAGCCGCGACAAGTTGATCGAACGTACTTCAGTCACGCGTTCGACGGTTATCGGATGAATCCCTTCATTCATCGGCGCCAGCGAACTGCTATCCCTGCTGGAGTGGATATAGTAATCTGTCGTCCCGTCCTCAACCGAAAGCGCGGCGTTGATCAACTCGACCGCTTCGTCGGCACTGAAGAGCCTCGACAGACCAGCAAACAGTTCCGGGTCAGGCTCAAATGCAATGACTTTGTCGAAGAATGGGCGCAACATGTTCAGAGTGCGTCCACGATTCGCTCCGGCGTAAACGAGTAGGTTGCCGCGGTCACTGGCACTGAAGCCAAGGTAGTCGAGTAGCCTCGCTTCCTCGGGTTCTACCGGAGAAGAATCTCGAAGCCTCAGGTCAAGGCTGGCCGTCGTAACGCTATCACCACCATTATCCAGCGGATGCTGCGTATGGGTCAGCGCAAATTGATAGCGCCTTCCCGCGAGCCAACGATATCGAGCCGGCTCCAGAGTGTAAAATAGGTTCGGTCCGATTCGACAGACCTTCGCGTATCCGGACGGCCCGAGGATGCCGTCAATTGCGGATTCGTGACCTCCACCTTCAGACTCTACAACGATCAGTCTAGGTCTGTGCCTCTCCAGGTCGAGTCCCTTGAGGCACTCCACCTCGAAGCCCTCGACGTCGAGACTCAGCACATCGATCGAACTCAGGTTGCGCTCGTCAAGCAACCGACTCATCGTTCGCTGCGCAACGGGGACCTCGACAAAACCGGTGAACCATTCGCCGAATCTGCTCTTGAACGCAGCCTCTTGACTACCATCAAGTGTCGAGAATGAGCCGCGGGCATTGGCATAGAACGTAACGCTTTCGGCGTTCTCGCTCCCAACGGCGCAGTGCACAACTGCGCTCGCGGGTCGGTTTGTTCGAAGTGCTTCGATGTAGTCAGGATGCGCCTCGACGCAGAGACCCGACCAACCTTGCTCCTCAAGGGCCAGCGTGTTGGAGAACCGCCTTCCGTCAATGCAGCCGATCTCCACGAACGTTCCAACGGGCACGTCCGAGAACATCAAAGAGATGAGGAAATCCTCCCCGTGCTGGCTGTAGTAGCGCATTGCTGTGGGTAGCCGCAGACGGCTATTCCGTTGTTGGTTTGGTCCCCCAGCCGACGATCCGGGGCGGCCTCATTACAGCGGTAACGTGACGGTCCTCATAACCGGCGAGAAAAACATGCCGTACCGCCTGCGGACCAAATCGATAGAAATCCCCGGGCGCGTTGTGCTCGGTGTACGTAAGTGTTGCCATGCCGAGGTCATACTCGTACGCTCCGAAACCGGGCAGCCCCGGGATTTCGCGGCCAAGCGGTTCGCCGAGAAAGCCGGGCACACCCAGTACAACAAGTCCGCCTGGCCGAAGAACTCGGCGGATTTCAAGAAGCGTGAGCCAGAACTGCGGATCGTGCTCCAGCATGGCGTTGCACAAGACGCAGTCAAACCACCCATCTTCGAACGGCATGTTGTGTGCGTTCGCTTCTATCACCTCGAACCCGGCGTATCTGCCAACCTGGTTCGGATCGATGTTTATTCCTATTCGCTCGGACGCAACAGCAGTACGTAGGTATGGAAGATTCAGCAGGTCGTGCTCAACGTTTCCCGCGCCTATACTCAGAAAGCTCCCGGACACTTGTTCATTGACAAGTATCTGGTGAATAGTGTCGATGACCTTGATCGGTGACCATCCGTCGTAGTCGTCTTCCCACGGACTCGTACCGTTCGCCTTCGAAAGGAGCTCAAACATCGTCGCCCGCCAGGTATGATTTCTGTTCGCGCAGTTCTGAGTCAGTGACCTCGTTAATCTTCTGCTTGATCCGCCACCTCAGATCGTTCTGCGTATAGACTGAACGAGCGAGCCTGACGAACGTCTCGCCGAAGGACCCGTCTCGCTCATGTTGCCTCAGCTCTTCCTCGATCCGCCATAGCATCTTGTTCACGCTATGTAGTTCCGACTTGAGCTCGCCCAGAATCGGGTAGCTCCGCATCAGATCGTCTTCGAACGGACTCAGCGCGTTCAACTCTGTCGTGACAAACGCAATGCGATCCTGACAATCGAAATACTCGGCCTTCAACTCCAGGATCGTGATCTTGTCGAACAGTTCAGCGGGAGAGACTGGAATATGTACAACGTTCGACACTGTCGGCACCTACGCCTGACTGCTACCAAGACTTGCTGGACTTGAGGAAGCTGCAAGTGCGGCCACTTCTGAACCCATTTCACTGAATATGCCTGCCCAGTCGCCTCGGCTCCGCTGACGCCATAGCCGCATCGTGGGATACCATGGACAGTCGGTTCGGTCGAGAAACCACCTTGGGTCCGCCGAATGCGAAAGCACCGTCCACACGGCCGCGGCCAGCGATCCCGCAAGGTGTGCGATCGAGGTGTCGCTCGTAACAATCAGGTCCATCGATTGGATGATCGCTGCAGTGTCGACGAACTTGGCCTCCACATCTACTTCGTCGCCCGGTCTGTTAACCGCAAACGCCACATCATCGATCTGTTCTGCGCCAATACCCTTCTGCAGAGAATAGAGCTGGACACCCGGCAATGCGAGCGGCGCAAATTCGTCGAGCGGTATAGATCGGAACTGGTCACGCTGAAAGTCGGGGTTTCCCTGCCACGCGATGCCGATGCGGAAGTGGGGACGTCTGTCGTCGAGTTGCCTCGCCCATCGCTCCAGGCGCAAGTCGCTGGCGCGGATATACGGGACCTCCGCAGGGATGTCGCTGATCGAC
>JANQRN010000047.1 GCA_028284545.1 Rhodothermales bacterium
CGGTCTACGGCCTGGAACACGAGTCCGGTGCCTGGCAGCCGGAGCCCGTATTCGCGAATGTCGGCAAGCTGCTGCTGGCGACGCAGATTTACGACATGCACCGGCGCGCGCACGAAGTCTCCGGTGGTCTGGTCGTCGCGCTGCCCGGACCGGACGAAGACCACAATCCCCAGACCGCCGGCGACCTGTCGGCCCTGCTGCGTGCCCGCGAAGACGTGCCCTACCAGCAGCGCATCGACGTTGCGCGCTTCATCGAGGACCTGACCGCGTCGGACACCGGCGGCTGGTACTCGTTGATCAGCCTGCACGGCGGCGGCTCGCCCGAAGCGATGAAGCGCGAGATATATCGCCGCTACCCGATCGAGGAACGCAAGGCACTGGTCGAACGCCTGCTGGATCGCGGCGTGCTGGATCCGGAACAGACCGGCGCGCCGCCCAGGCAGAGCCAGCCGGGCCAGTGCTGCCCGACCGGCTGTAAGGCCCCGGACCTGCCGCGGGAAGAGCGGCAGCGGAAGATCGCGAACCAGTAATGTCGCGCGACGCACACGCGCGGCACCATAGAGGAAGAAAATGACTCACACTGATCGCATAGGCCTGATCCTGGCCGTCGCCTTGTTGTTGGTCGCTGGCTGCGCGGAGCGCGATACGCCTGCTCCTTCGTCTGCCACATCAACTGATATTAAGGAGTCGGGACCGGCCCTCACTGAGCTTACGGAGGAGAATTTCTCCGAGGCTGAGACGGCAAAGAACTTCCGCAACTGGGCAGCCCGTGGCGCGAATACAGGCATCGCGCACATGAGGCAGCTGCCGCCACGCGGTGACGCCGCTCCGACAATCCAGATGAACGACGATACGCTTTATTCGGTCGTCATAACGGAGGCCCAGGACGGGAAGGTAACTTTCACGATCCCACCTTCAGACGTCTATATGGCGGTGCAGGTCGTGAACGAAGGCGGTCACGGTGAGCACTACATCGTCGAAGATGGAACCCATACCGTCGACGTGGCCAGCACACATGCCTTTCTCATCTACCGAACGGGGCTTGAGAAAGGCATGGATCATGCGTTCGCCGTCCAGGATACGATTCCCGACGATAGCTTCGTGTTTGGCACGTACGAGACCAGGCCGTTCGACTACGAGAAGGTTCAGGAATGGGTCGAGCGGTACAGGGATGAGACGCGCGATTACGTGCTTCAGTATACGTTCCCCCGTTCCGCAGCCGAGATCACTGACCTTCACCAGTGGAACCTGGAGAATGCCAACGGTTGGGGTGGCGCATCTCCGGTCGTCAACGTATCCAATAAATACTCTAACTCCGTGTTTCTGGATGGCGACTCTTGCTACACGACGACCTTCGAAGATCCGAAGTCCGTGTATTTCACTTCAGTAACAGCCTACGATTACGGGCGCTACCTGATGGAAGGCGTGCAGAACGTCAACTCCTACTCCTGGACATCGAACGAGGACGGAACGATCACCATTTCGT
This sequence comes from Rhodothermales bacterium, assembly GCA_028284545.1. GTDB lineage: Bacteria > Bacteroidota > Rhodothermia > Rhodothermales > JABDKH01 > JANQRN01. Next base: position 1,487 of record JANQRN010000047.1, read on the forward strand.
TCAACTGCGGAGACGACGCGATCAACAACATAGACACGCAAGGGGAGAGATTCTCGTTTACGATGCGTTACTACGGCGTTTCTCAGGCAGTATTGGACGGCGAGATCGCGCCGGAAAAGACGGTCGTTCAGGCCGGTCCGTAGTCAATGAAAGGACGAAGCGACTATCAGAGAAATGCGCGCAAGCAACGTCAAAGCCACAGCAGAACAAACATCAACGCAGCGCTGACCAGTGACGCGACGGCCGTTCTGAACGTGTTCCACCGTACCCAACGGATCTCGAAGACGCGCCGGGCCGAGGCCAGCGCATCTTCATCCATCGCGTCGCTGTCCAGTCTTTGCAGGGCATTGTTAAGCGGTACGCTGATGCGGAACGTTGGCAGCTGAACGCCCAGGGCGTAGGCCAGCGCGCTACCGATAACAATGGCTCGCTCTAAGCCGTCGAGCAGCAAGACTCCCAACACCGCAGATAGCGCGAGTGCCGCGGCAGAACCCATCCAGACCAGACCAAAGACAGGCTGGCCATTCTGGATGATGCCGTCTATTTCCTGAAACGAACGAATAAAGTCTCTGTCGTTCAGCCTTCCTATGCCCGGCATCACCACCGATGCGAATGAGAAGACGAAACCGGCCGTGAGGGCGCATAGTAGCGTCGCAAGTATCAATGCAGGCTCCAGTAGATTCATAGTTTGTTCTCCCGTTAATTGTTCACAAAGGCTATGGAAAGATACGAGCGATGCGCAGGCACATCGCTCGCATAGTGATCAAGCCGCGGCATTCCACAGGCCTGAGCGGGCTACGTCCCTGGCGTAGTCGGCAAAGTCCTTCGGCGCCCGGCCGAGAGCGCGTTGCACACCGTCTGTAAGGTAGGCGTTACGGCCGTCCAGAACGGTCGCGAAGAGGTAGTCGAGCATCCAGAGTACGTCCTGGGGCGCGCCGGAGTTGGCAACACTCTGTACAAACGCCTCATGCGGTACCGGTGTGTACTCGATTGGCCGCCCGGTGGCGTTTGAAAGTTCTCGCGCAACGTCAGCCAGGGTCAGCAG
>JANQRN010000065.1 GCA_028284545.1 Rhodothermales bacterium
AAGATGTTGCTCGACACCCTGCATCGCAGCCGTATTCAGTTTCCCGGCATGGGTATGGGCTTCCTGAAGCGGATTGTCGATGAAGCGCTTGAGCACTGCCGCACGCGTTTCGTGGGCGGGAAGAGCCTGATCTCATACGACCAGGTGAAGAGTCGGATTGCGGCCTTGCAGTCGTACTACACCAACTGCTCGGCCATGTGTTTGTATGCGACCGAGAACGCGCAGATCGACAAGGACCAGTCCGGTGCAGCCATCGAGGCCAACTCGATCAAGGCCTTGCTGACGGATTACATGCACGAGGCGTCGCAGTCGTTGATGCAGTTGCTTGGTGCGAACGGGTATCGGGTGGACGGATACTCGGGTCGCGCGTTCATCGACAGCCGGCCCTTTCAGATCTTCGAGGGTTCGAACGACGTGTTGTACCAGCAGATAGCCGAGGCCTTCCTGAAAGAGATGCGCAGGGCGAAGGAGACCAATCTATTTGCGCACTTGCGGGACCATCGCTTGACGCGGTTGACGGCAGAGCGGGTGAAGTCGTTGCTCAGTTTCGACATCGACGCGGGCATGGCGCAGCGCCAGCTGGTGGATCTCGGCCGGGTTCTGGCGCGGGTGGTGTCGATGGATTTTGTCGCCACGCTGGGGGACCGGGGGTTCCGCAGCGAGCTGATCCGCGCCAGTCTCGAGACCGTTCGCGGTGAGATCCAGTCGATCGTCTCGCGCCTCCAGGCCGCTGTGACGGAGGGGCCGGTCGAGGATTACCGCCAGGGTAGTGGCTGGCTGGAGTTCGCGACGGCGCGTTAGCATTGGGCACCATCGCCCGGAATGAGTTGTGTTGCCTGACTGGCTGTTGACCATGCCTGGTCATACTGGATGTGGTGCATGGGGTTACACTATGTGTCTAATGCTATGAATCATCTACGTGGCGAGGCGGTGGTGTGTAGATCCGGGTTTGCTGCGCAGGATTCTGATTATTCGAGGTTATGTCTTAGGTCGTCAATGTGTCTGAGTTGGAAAGAGGCGTGACTTCTTTGCAAACCAGACAGACGAGGGCCCATGACTCCACTCAAGAAACCGCTTCGAGGCGGTGGTGCTGATCCAGGCGACCCGGATATTCCTGATCAAACGGTTGAGCAATGGTTGATTGATGCAAAGGCAGGAGATCTCCAGGGTCTGCGAATGCTGAGGTGCTGGGCATATGCGAGCGCACGGCGCTACTTTCGCGTGCGCGCAATCAGGGAGCGATACGTCGACGAAGATGATGTCGAAGAAATGGCGTCAGCGTTCTTCATGGAGTTTGAGGCGTCCTGGTCGCGAGCGCAATCGATAACGCGTTTCACTCGATTTCTGCTTGCCACTTGGGTGGGGCGCTATCTGAAGAAGAAGCGGGAGCTTTCAAGGCGCGAACAGGTGAGTGACCTGGACATGCATATCGCCGCCGAGCCGTCCGAGAAGCCGTGGCGTACGTGGGATGACACTGCGTGGGCAAGATATCGAGCACTTCTTGAGACATTTGCTTCGACGGACGAGAACACGCGGGAGCTGGTAATAGGACGACTGACTTCGCCGCCGCGGCCATACCGGGACCTGGCGGTTGATTTGCGGTCGACCGAAAGCGCACTCCGGATGCGCATGACTCGCTTCAACAAAGCGGTCAGACGTGCCTTCGAACAGTCGTCGCCCAGGCATGGTCCGCGCCTGAGAGAACTGCCTCGATTGGAAGACCTGATTCGAGCGGATAATGATCCGGGGGAGGACAGCTGATGGATAGTGACCGGCCTTCCTATCAGGCCGAATCGCTGGAAGACATGTTGCGACTGATGTGTAGTGGACGAGGAGAGGGGGTGAATGGGCGCGCGTTGATTGACCATGACGATCGGCATCCGGCGGATCAGCGTTGGGCTGAACTCAACTCAGCACTTAACCCGGTTTGGCGCCCCGACCAAAAACGAGTCAATCCCCCAAGGAGGAGATGTGCTGAGACTGAGCACGACATGACTAGGGCTCGGAACACCGTTTTCGAGTGGGTATTCCCTGATGGGTGGCGGCGGCGACGTCACGCCGTGTTCATGACTGTTGCTGCTGCGTTCTTGTTGTTGGTACTGGTGCACGTTGATGATTTCCATCAAGAGGGTCTCGCATCCCTGTCCGCTTACGAGGAGGATTTGGCGAGCCGGTATCGTGACCGTGGGGGTACACATGCGCATGAGATGTCTCGGGCAATTGAGACGCTGTTGATCGGACGGCGTCGGATCTGGTTTTCTCCCGTCTCGAACAGAGACACCATATTGTCCGCGGTTGCTGACGTTAGTGATTCCTATGAAAGGTCGCACGATCCGTTCTTGCGAGCTGAAGCTGCGTTTCTTGCCGGAAAGGGGCGCCTCATGCTTGCAGATGTGGCTGAGGCGTGTCGATGGTTTGATCGGGCTCTTGAGCAGCGAGTGGACGACTATCAACGAGCCGCATTGGCTATCCAGGCTCAAGTCTGCCCCTGACGGCGACGCATCCGAGAACCGAGTAGCCGTTCACCTTACCGAGAGTCGCGAACCAGCTCGTGTTACTCCCCGATTAAGACGAACTGGGCCCAGAAAAACGGTCGTGCATGGACCGGGCTTGTTGCTATCTGAGTCAGCTTCGCTTGCCGAAGTGCTTCTGCACGACTCGAACCGTCCAGCAGTGACTCGTAGAAAGCGACCATCACATCACGCGTTGTCACGTCGTCGGCCTTCCAAAGAGAAACCATGACGTTGGAAGCGCCGGCGTACAGGAATCCGCGCGTTAGTCCGATAATGCCTTCTCCAGTGGCTAGCTTTCCAAGGCCGGTTTCGCACGCGCTGAGTACAACGAGATCTGCATTCGTCTTCAGGTTATAGACCTCATTGAGGTGGAGAACGCCATCTTCTTGGCCGTCATGATCCATCGCCATGACGAGTCCAGACAGGTCCGGATGAGATTCGTTCGCGAACGCATGCGTCGCAAGATGTACGAACCGGTATTGATCGAGCTTTGCGTTCTTAACGTTCAACTCGGACGCGTCTTCGTGGATCAGGAGGTCGGCCTTGGAGTCTAGCATTCGGCGCCACAGAGGCCTCTTTCTAGCAAAGAGGGATTTGATCCTCTTGACCTCCTGTAAGCTCGCGGGCAGATGAACGGCACGGAGATCCAGCGTCGCCGTCGTGTCAGTGTTCTGGCGAATAACAAGTTCGCCTTTCGAGTTTTTGGGTAGTTCTCGCTCGAACACTGGCGCAACGCCCAGGAAACTCCTCGGCGGAGTGGGCCTACGCCTTGAGCGAAGCTGGTGCATAAGAGTTGCCGAGTACGAATACGAGATCGCGTTCTTTCGAATCAGGTACGGGATCGTACGGTAGCTGCGCATGTCCGAGTCGTCTGGCACGTCTTCGGTAAGTAGCACTTCGAACGGTACGAAGTGCAGGGGCCCGTCTGGGACGACGATCAAGTGCTTGCCGACAATGTGGTCCTCAATCGGTTCGACAAGCAGTTTGTAGAGTTCACGCGCGTACTTGATGAACGCGTGGTAGTCGTGGGAGGAAATTGCCGATCGAAGCGAATCCGCGAGAGGTTTTATGCTGGCTCCTTTCGAAATGGAAACTGCACGTAGGGAATCAGTGGTTAGTACAAAGACCGTCCATCCCGCCATGCCTCCCGCGTACTCGACGAGGGTTTCACCGTGTTCTAGCCCATTCCGCAGTCTCATTAGGTCGGTGTGATCGGGCCTTCCCGAGCCTAGACTCCCAAGCGCGGAATCGACGCTGGCCTCGCGTGCGGTGAAGGGTTCGGCGAGCTCCCGCCGGAGATGCCTTTTGAGAGCGAGCTCCGTCGTGTCTAGCGGTTGACGCCAAGTCTGTGGGTATGAGGTCGAGGCTAGGTCGAACAAGAGCTGAGATTTGACGGCTTGGGCCGACCAATACGCGTCGGCCAAGTATTGAGCTGAATCTGTCAGATTGAACAACTCGAGATTCACGTCAACTAGGTCTCTGAGAGGGCGTTCGGCGTGGGTCAAAGAATGCCTCCAAGCCTCGAGGCCATCGAATCGCCGTCGCAAGGCGATTGTCTCCTCTACCGAGGCTCTCAGCGCTCGGGACGCGGCGTGGAGTCTAGATTCACTCGACGAGTAGTCGGGAGCTTGTAGGCGCTGACACTTTGCGATTCCGTTCAGCGCCCTGATGAGGTTTCTGGAGTCTTCATACGAGCGATCTGCCTTTTGCATAATTCTGCTCGCAATAGACTGGAATTGTGACTCCGCGACGTGATAACGGCCGCGGTACTGTTGGCGTTCGGCCATCAACACCTGGCATCTAACGGACAGGTTGTGGTCCTTTCCGAGATCGTGGTCGGCGTCGCGGCAGACGTCCAGCAACCGAATTTCCAAGTGCAGGTCCGGCTGCACGCGACGGAGAAACTCTAGTTCCGCAATGCGTGATGCTACATTCATCCGTCCTGCAAGCGATCGGCTTGCGTCGACGGCTTTTCGATAGAATTGACGGGCCTCCTGCGTTCGTTGAAGAGAGTCCGATGCCGTGGCGATCCCGAGGTAGGCAGTCGTTCGAGTGTCGAGACGGGACTGCTCGATAGCGAGTACCTTCCGATACCAATCGATCGCATCCTGATAGAGCCCGCGTTTCATAGCAAGCTGTCCAAGAGTCGCAAACGTATACCGATTGGTCGAGTGTCCTTTGGGTAGTACGAGTCGCCTGATCTGTGCCGCTTTCTGCGCAAAAGACCAGGCTGTATCGATGTCGCCAAGCTGCTCGTAAAAGCTAGCAAGATTTGTGTAGCAACGGGCAACCTCTGGATGCCGATTGCCGAAGTTGCGACGGTATATGTCCGTGGCCTCTAAGTAGTACCCGATCCCTAGCAGGGGCTCGCCGTTGGACATGTGGGTTAATCCGATGTTTGCGGTTGTTGCCGCTATCAAAGGATGGTCGTCGCGAAGAAGTGCTCTTCTTCGGGCAAGGATTTCGTTGTGAATTGTCCGCGCTCTCGTCGAGAGTCCCTGTTTGTCGTTCAGGTTCGCAAGAGCGTTTAGCGTCCACGTGGCCTCAAACTCCCCGCGCCGTGTCTTGGGAAATAGCTCGACGGCTCGGCGATAGTTCCTTTCCGCAACGACCAGTTGCTCCTGCTCATGATTCGCCCAACCTATTGCGAACATATGTCTCCCGATAAACAGTGAATCACTGGTTGTCCAAGGACCCTTCTCGATGTTCATCGACCGAAGAAGGCGCAATGCGGAATCGTATTGCGAGCACCGGACAAGAGTTAGAGCCAGGGCAAGGTCGATTTCATTCCGGGATGAGGGACTAACGACTCCGTCAGAGCGCGCGATACTGTCTGCGCGTTGAATCGTCGAAAGTCCGGCCTCATACTTTCCCGCGTCCCGTTCTGCCGCACCTTGGTTCACGAGCGCAAGGGCGCGCGACTCGCTGTTGCCCTCCAATTCGTAGCGCTCCGCAGCGATCGCGAAGATCACCGCGGCGCTGTCGTAGTACGCGTCCCATGCAAGGGCAGAAGCGAGAGAGTCCAACTGTCGCGCTGTAGACAAGTTGGTGACGCTTGCCACCCCCACAACCTCATTGCCGTGTTCGGACGTGGGAACCCCGACATCTTCATCTGGAGCGCTGAGAAGCATTAGAGCGACAAGCGCGACAACACATGGGACTGCAACAATGAGGACCCGCCTCACGTTGTTACGTCCTCCGACGCTGTTCCGGATCTGCAGGCAAGACGCGGAGTGGGACGAGTTCTTACGAGCTTCGCGACGTAACGCCTCGAAACACCCATGGCCGCGGCCAGTTCACCAGCGTTACGTCCGTCAAAAGCGTCAAGAATCAGTCGGTCTCGTCGCTGCTTCTTCAAATTGTAGAGCGTGGGTACATACAGCATTGTCCCTCCCCAGGTCTCAACGAGGTAGCGAGCAACATCGAGCCCGCAGTCCATTGCAATCTCCCTAAGGTCTTCAGGCAGTTGCTGCGGGTCAAGCGCGTTCCAATCGATCTCCATGTATTTGTGCCGAGGGTCACTGTCCGGTTTTCTCCAGACTCGTGGTGCGATCGAACCTGAATGTACCTAAAGGGGGTTGCTCCGCCCGCTGGCGCAACGTCTCGCCCGCATTTTTTGTCCGAAAAGGCGTCGCATCGGCGTCTGTACTGCTGCCGCCCGGCGTGCGGCCGCAGCTCGTGGCTAAACCGCGCGCTCCACGCGTCGATACCTAGAGCAACTACGCTCCGACGCCATGACCCGGTTCGCTCCCCTCGCTCTCGCCGCCGCCCTCGCGGTCTCCACCGCCGGCTGCTCAATCTTTCAGAACAAGCAGTCCCCGGATGTGCTCTACGCCCTCGGCGTCAACGCCCAACGCGTTGGCTCGCCCGCTGAAGCGCTCACCCTGTACGAACGCGCCGCCTCTGCAGGCAGCGCGCGGGCGCAGCTCGTCGTGGCACACCACCACGCCACCAAGCGTCTGCCCGACAACCTCGCCAGCGCCGTAGTCGAAGAAGAGGCGGCCAACAGCACCTGGTTCGAGTCCGCACTCGTTGCACTCGAA
>JANQRN010000123.1 GCA_028284545.1 Rhodothermales bacterium
TTCTTGGACCATTCTACCGGATCTCTCACGTCGACGCACTATCCTCGCGCGTCTTGTTCAGCCTCGCGCGGAGCCTCAAGCCCAATAACGTCGTTGAGCTTGGGACATGCACGGGCTTGTCGGCGGCCTACCTGTCTGCGGCAATGGAGCTGAACGATGGCGGAAGGCTCGTGACGATCGAGGGCGCCCCGACCCTTGCCGCGCGGGCGGGCGAAACGCTTGCGAAGCTGGGTCTTCGCCACCGCGTAGAGGTGCGGTGCGGTTCGTTTGCGGATCAGTTGCCCCAGGTGTGCAGGGAGCTGATGTCAATAGACTTGCTCTTCAATGACGGCCATCATCTCGAGGAGCCGACGATAGCCTATTTCGAGACGGCGCTCCCATATCTCGCCCCGAATGCGGTCGTTGTACTGGACGACATCAGCTGGTCGCGGGGGATGCGTAGCGCCTGGCGGCGGCTCAGAAAGCACCCACGCGTTGCCACATCGATTAATCTCTGGCGTCTTGGCGTACTCGCTCTCGGGGACAGGGGCGTCGTTTAGTCGTTGAAGCCCGGAGGGGGAGTCCGTATATTTTTGGGGCATCGGAGGGTGCCCCACGAGCAGACGACCAAATCCCGGGCAGGGGGCTATCCGTGCAGACCAAGTACATCTTCGTTACCGGCGGCGTTACGTCTTCCCTGGGTAAGGGAATCTTCTGCGCCTCACTTGGCAAGCTCCTCCAGGCACGCGGTCTGCGTGTTGCCATTCAGAAGTTCGACCCGTACATCAACGTTGATCCGGGCACCATGAACCCGTACGAGCACGGTGAGGTGTACGTAACGGAGGATGGGGCGGAGACCGACCTCGACCTTGGCCACTACGAACGGTACCTCGGCCACCCGACGAGTCAGGCGAACAACGTTACAACCGGTCGCGTCTACCTCGAGGTAATCACGAAAGAACGCGCCGGCGCCTACCTCGGCAAGACCGTTCAGGTCGTTCCCCACGTCATCGACGAGATCAAGCACTGGATGCTCAAGCTGGGCAAAACCGGTGACTACGACGTGGTGCTCACCGAGATTGGTGGGACGGTTGGTGATATCGAAAGTCAACCGTATCTCGAGGCGATTCGTCAGTTGCGCTGGGAGCTGGGGACCGGAAACTCGCTGTCGGCCCACCTGACGCTTGTGCCCTACCTGGCGGCCGCCGGCGAACTGAAAACCAAACCGACGCAGCACTCGGTCAAGACGCTGCTGGGCCACGGCCTGCAGCCAGACCTGCTTGTGTGTCGCTCCGAGCATCCCATAGCGCGTGACGTACGTCAGAAGATCGCGCTCTTCTGCAACGTTGAGCCAAGAGCCGTCGTGGCGGCCATGGACTCAAGGTCGATTTACGAGGTTCCGCTACTTCTGAAGGAGGAGGGCCTCGATGACCTGGTGATCGAGAAGCTGCACATGTCGGGCGACGAGACTCCAGATCACCTGGAGGAAGAGCCGGAACTGGCGAAGTGGATCGACTTTCTGCTGCGCCTGAAAGATCCGGCAGATACCGTGCGCATTGCGCTTGTCGGCAAGTATGTCACGCATCAGGATGCTTACAAGTCAATCACAGAGAGCTTCATCCTGGCTGGTGCTGCGCATCAGATCAAAGTAGACCTCAAGCTCGTGCTGAGCGACGACCTGACGCCCGAAAACGTGGCAGATCAACTCGGCGATGTTTCGGGGATTCTCGTCGCGCCGGGATTTGGAGAACGAGGTGTGGATGGAAAGCTCGAGGCGGTTCAGTTCGCCCGCAAAAAAGGTATCCCGTTTTTCGGGATCTGTCTTGGAATGCAGTGTGCGGTGATTGAGTTTGCGCGCAACGTGTGCAAGTGGGAGGGTGCCCACTCAACAGAATTCGATGCAGACACCGCGCACCCGGTGATAGATCTGATGGAGGACCAGAAGCGAATCGCTGACATGGGCGGAACAATGCGGTTGGGCGGCTACGACTGCTTCCTCCTCGAAGGTTCGCGCGTTCGCGAGATATACGGAGTCTCAGATGTTGTCGAGCGACACCGACATCGCTACGAAATGAACAACGTACTTCGATACAAGCTGCGCGAGCATGGTATGCACTTCACAGGTTTGAATCGGGAGCGAGACCTTGTGGAGATCGTTGAGCTACCAGATCACCCTTGGTTCATCGGTGTCCAGTTCCACCCTGAGTATCAGAGCACCGTCGGGCGTCCGCACCCCCTGTTCAAATCGTTTGTCTCCGCGGTACTTCAGCACTCGCGCGGCGAGCTCAGACAGGGCAAGGTTCGTGCGACGGCAACTCCCGGTTCGCCAACCGGGCAGGGTGATGGTGCCTCGTCGGGGCGTGGCGAGTTCATCGTAGGGACCCACTAGTCACGGTCGAGCCGGGCGGGAGCGGAGTTTGAACTTCACCCGAACCGTGTCGCCAAGCCCAACACCTTCCACGCGACGCACTTTGGCGTTTATCGCTATGAAGTGTGATCCGTCTCCCATGGGCAGCAATGAAGTTTCCCACGTCGAACCACCAAGCGTCGCCGTTATCGCGACGAGTCCGCGATCGGCGAGGTCTCTTGTTTCCTCTGTGATCTTCTTCGAGACACGAACGTAGTGCCATCCACCCTTGCCGGGGAACAGCTCAATCTTGCCTCTTGCAGCAAAGTGCGGTCCGCTCATCCGACCATCCAAGTTTTATTAGGGTTGCAAAGGTACACTCAAAGCGGTCCAGCCGTCGCTGCACTGGGACTCCAGCCACGATCATCCCCAATTTAATCCAACTTCAGTGAGCGAAGTCAGCTTGATATTCCCGCATCAACTCTTTGCGGACAACCCGTGCACCAGCGAAGATCGAGAGTGCATTCTGATTGAGGAGCATCTCTTCTTCAATCAGTACTCCTTCCACAAGCAGAAGCTGGCCTTCCATAGGGCAAGCATGAAGAAGTACGCCAACCATTTGTCTGCAGCCGGGAAGCGGGTTCGATATATCGATGCGCAGAGCGATGACGCCGATGTCCGACAGCTTATGGCGGCTCTCGCATCAGACGGCGTTGAGCGCGTACACGCCGTTGACCCCGTTGATGACTGGCTTGGCCGGCGGCTCGCCCGTTCCGCTTCGCGCGCGAAAATCGAGGTTGACCTGTGTGATAGCCCGGGATTCCTGAATACTCGTGAAGACCTGCGCCGCCACTTCGCACCGGACGATGATCAATTCCATCAGACAAAGTTCTACATCGCGCAGAGAAAGAAGCTTCAGATCCTGCTCGACGATGATGGCAAGCCACAAGGCGGGAAGTGGAGCTTCGACGCCGAGAATCGCAAGAAGTATCCGCGAAAGAAGACTCCGCCGCAGGTCACCTTGCCGGACCCAGATTCTGCATGGGAGTCCGCCTGCGAGTACGTTGAGCGGCACTACGCCTCGAATCCGGGATCACTCGGCCAGGAGCCGCTCTACGCAACGGATGCTGTCGCCGCGAAGGGCTGGCTGCAGCAGTTCCTCGACCGTCGGTTTGCCGAGTTCGGCGACTACGAGGACGCAATCGTCGAAGGCGAGGGGATCTTACATCATAGCGTGCTCACTCCAATGCTCAACGTCGGACTGCTGACGCCTGAAGAAGTTGTGGCAAAGTGTTTGGACTATGCGCGCGAGCACGACGTACCAATCAACTCCGTCGAAGGGTTCATTCGCCAGATCATCGGTTGGCGAGAATTCATTCGCGGGGTGTATGTCGCCAGGGGCCGTCAGGAACGGACCCGCAACTTCTGGGGATTCGACCGAAGCATACCGGCTTCATTCTATGACGGCACAACGGGCATACCGCCGGTTGACGCAACGATCCGGAAGGTCCTGAAGACGGGCTATTGCCATCACATCGAACGCCTGATGATACTGGGCAATTTCATGCTGCTCTGCGAATTTGACCCGGACGAAGTCTATCGCTGGTTCATGGAGTTGTTCATCGACGCGTACGATTGGGTCATGGTGCCGAATGTCTACGGCATGAGCCAGTTTGCCGACGGCGGCCTCCTGGCGACGAAACCGTACATCAGCGGAAGTAACTATGTCAGGAAGATGAGCGACTACCCGAAGGGCGACTGGCAGCAGGCGTGGGACGGACTGTTCTGGAGGTTCATGCACGTACACCGTGAGACGCTGGGGGCGAACCCGCGCCTCGGAATGTTGCTGAAGACGTGGGAGCGAATGGACGACGAGAAGAAGAGGAGCCACCTCGACAACGCCGAATCTTTCCTTCAGCGCGTGTCGGATGGATGAATTGCCCCCGGCCGGTGCGCCTCGCGAGCAGGGGATGACCTGTCCCTACTGCTGGCAGGGAATCACAATGATTATCGAACCTACCGTGGAGAGGCAGCAGTACGTCGAAGACTGTGAGGTGTGTTGTAACCCGATTGAGGTCACGTTCAGCCTCGACGCGTCTGGTGAGCTGCACTTCAGCGCGGACGAACTGGGGCAGTAGACCAGATCCGGCCTTGCGCCTTGCGGCTCCCACCGCGCCCCACTTCACAAACACTTCTAGGGCGCGACCGCTATCTCACATATAACGCACACGTTGTATTGCGCGCTACCGGCGTTTTTTGATGACGAGCCGCGCTTGACATTCAGGACCAGAGGCGTACATTAGGCTCCTTGGTGGGGAATAGTGGGGAGCATGCCCATATCAGTGTGGACGCGGACCATCAACGAAGCGTGTACAGGGTTGCGGACTCGCCCCCAGGCGTCAAGAGCAGATGGCTGGTTTTAAGGGACAGGCAGAGTACTCCGTAGACAGCAAGGGTCGCATTGCGATCCCGGCCAAGATGCGGAATGCGCTCAACCCGGAGGCGAAGAGCACCTTCACCATCACCCGGGGCTTCGAGTCGTGCATCTTCCTGTACCCCATGGACCGCTGGATGACAATTGAAGCTGAAATGAGTGCCCTCAACTCCTACGACCGGAAGGCGCGCAACTTCGTGCGCAACATCCTCATGTGGGCAGACGAGGTCACCCTGGACGGGCAGGGACGCATCGGCATCCCCAAGACACTCACCGAGTTTGCGGGCGTCTCAGACCGCGCCCTGATCATCGGAGCGCTGGAGAGGATCGAGATCTGGAATCCCGATTCGTTCCAACGTTATCTGGCTGAGCAGGACGAGGACTACGAATCGCTTGCGGAGCACGTGATGGGGCCGTGAACGCACGGCGCTATCACGAACCTGTTCTTTGTAATACTGCTGTTGATGGACTGGTAACGGATACACGCGGCGTGTACGTGGATGGTACGCTGGGCGGCGGCGGTCATACGGCCGAGCTGTTGGAGCGCCTTGACGACAAAGCGCGTGTGTTTGGGATTGATCGCGATGCCGACGCCATAGCGTTTGCTTCCGAAAGGCTGGTCCGTGACATCGGATCGGGACGACTGACCGTGATTCGGGGCAACGCCGCCAATGCCGAGGCGCTGCTTGCCGTACACGATGTCGACGTCATCGACGGGCTGCTGCTGGATCTTGGTGTGTCCTCGCATCAGCTTGACACTGCTGGTCGCGGATTCAGTCACGCCCGAGAGGGCGCGTTGGACATGAGAATGAATCAGGCTGAGCACGTATCGGGTAGTGAACCCGGCGATGGCTCGGCGGGGGCATTGGTTAACACGTCTGACGAGCGCGCGCTACGCGACCTGCTGTTTCGCTACGGTGAAGAGCCGCGTGCGCGGAAGATTGCCGCGGCAATCGTCGCAGCACGGCCACTGCAGACTACGATCGAGCTTGCCAACGTTGTTCGCGGCGCTGTGCCGCGAACGGCAGAGGCTAAGTCACTCGCGCGCGTGTTTCAGGCGATTCGAATCGCCGTCAACCGCGAACTCGAGGAACTTCATGGCGTGCTGCTGGCGGGAACCAAGTTGGTGCGACCGGGCGGGAGGCTTGTCGTTATCGCATATCACTCTCTCGAGGACCGAATGGTCAAGCGCTTTATCAGAAGTGGTGACCTCTCGGGGCTGGTGCAGCGCGACATCTACGGAAACGCGCTCGCGCCGTGGAAGGCGCTCGGTCGTGTCGTCAAACCGGACGCGGGCGAGATTGACTCCAATCCCCGGGCGCGTAGTGCGCGGCTTCGTATTGCCGAAAGGTGTTCCCCATCCGTCAAACAGCAGTAGAACCCCACCGACGGATAGTGCACCATGCCTGTCTCCACCACACGAAATACGCGTCGAACCACTCGGCGACCTAAAGGGCGAAAGCCGCGCCGCAAAGCCGGTACGCGCCGGACGCAGACGGCGCACGTCGTAATCGACGACACGCCCGTTCGCAAGCGTCGGCGCTCTGCGACGAGGTCGGTTGCGCGTGCGCGGGCAGTTGCCTCGGGTGCCGAGTATGTGGTGTTGCCTTCGTGGAAGGAGTTGGATCGGGCAACAAACGGTCGGGTCGTCGAGCAGTCCAGCCACCCCTTCGACTCGATCTCCACGGCTCGCATCGCGCTGCTCATCCTGGTCGCCGCACTAGCCGTCACCGCTTACGTTGGGCACGTGCATGCGACGCAGGCTGTCGCCGAGTCCGTTCAGACGCTTCGTTCGGAGCAGGCCGCTTTGCGACTTGAGTACAACCGCGTCAAAGGCGAATACGACCGGCTAACTGGGCCTGCGCGTATCCGTAGCCAGGCCCGAGATCTCGGCTTCGTGGAGGCCACCCGTTTTGGACCAACGGTCGTCGTCGACTCATGAACCGATTCGCCTACTGACAGATCAATGGAAGCCCGCAGCCAAATAGTCGCCCGGATGTACGTCGTGCTGACGGTGCTGTGTGCGCTGCCGGTACTCGTGGCGATAAAGGTTGTTGGAATCCACGTGACCGACGGGCCGAGTCTGCGCGAACAGGGCACCGAGCAATCACGTTCGATTCACGTGCTGCCCGCCGTTCGGGGCAACATTCTCGACGCCAAGGGCCGCACGCTGGTCGCAAACACGTCGCGGCACGACCTGGCTGTCGATCCTACGTTCGGCAACTTCGAGGATCACGCAGAGGCATTCCTGCAGCAGCTCGCTGCCGTCACCGACCAGTCGGTGCAGGATCTTGCGCGCCGCCTGACGCGCGCATCGCACGGCAGTAAGTACGTCTCTCTTGCTCGAGACCTGACCGAGCTGCAGCGAGCGCGCATTGACTCCTGGGACTACCCGTTCGTCATCTTGCACTCGACGTTTGATCGCAAGTACAACCACCGTCAAACCATGGCGCACGTGCTGGGTCACGTGAACGCCGATGGGACAGGTGCCGCGGGTATTGAGCTTCAGTATGACAAGTACCTTCGCGGTATCGACGGCAGTCGGGAGCGTCTTCGCGACATGCGCGGGCAGACCCATGCCGCCGTCACCGGTAGCTTCATCCCACCACGACACGGAGAATCGCTTGTCACGACCATTGACCTGGACCTGCAGGCCATAGTCGAAGAGGCGCTGGCTGACGGCGTCGCTCAGAGCGATGCAAAATGGGGTGTTGCTGTGGCCATGGATCCCCGGACGGGAGCGATTCTCGCGATGTCGAACGTACCGACATACGATCCGAATCGCCCCGGGTCGTTCCCTGAGTCCGCCCGCCGCAATCGCGCAGTCGCTGATCAATTCGAGCCCGGCTCGACCTTCAAACTGGTCAGTGCTATCGCGGCAGTTGAAACACGCACGGCCGCGCTTACTGACGAAGTCGACACCGGGAAGGGGTACTGGCGGTTTCGCGGGCGCGAACTCCGTGACACGCACGCGAATGGCGTCGTTACGCTGGCCAAGGCGATCGAGTTGTCGAGCAACATTGGTATTGCAAAGTTTGTCGACAAGCTGCCGGAGAAGAAGCTCTACGAGTACGCGCGCAACCTGGGTTTTGGCCAGCGTACCTACATCGATCTGCCTGGCGAAGCGTCCGGTCTCCTCAAGAAGCCCCAGCGCTGGAGTGGTACTTCCAAGGAGTCAATAAGCATTGGCTACGAAGTAGCGGTCACCCCGCTCCAGATTGCCAGCGCTTACGCAGCCTTTGCAAATGGTGGGCGCCTGCACCAGCCTTACGTCGTGGCCGAACGTCGGGACATTAGCGGGAACGTCACCTGGCGTGCCCGACCAGACTCCGTTAGGAGTGCCTTCAAACGTAAAACTGCGGAAAAGCTACTGTCGGCCTTCGAGGCCGTCGTTGTCGACGGGACGGCAAAGAAAGCGCGGGTCAGCGGTGTGCGAATCGCCGGAAAAACCGGCACCGCGAAGAAAATTGTCGGAGGTAAGTATGCGACCGGTGTTACCCGGGCGTCATTCGCGGGGTTCTTTCCGGCTGACGATCCGCAGGTGGTGCTGGTCGTGATGATCGACGAGCCTCAGACGGCCCAGCATGGCGGCGATGTCGCCGCGCCTGTGTTCAAGCGCATCGTTGAAGGCTGGCTGCCTACGCTGCCCGAGCTCCGCGACACCCCCGCTGCGGTTGTACATCTAGCTGATACGATTTCAGCTCCGCTTCCAAGCGTCGATGGTGCGCCGCTTGCAGTCGCGCGCGGTTTGTTGACAACCGCGGGACTTGCTGTCGCCGCGCCGGCGAAGGCCGCCGACATGCAGAAGGTGGAGGCTGTGGAGGTGCGCGAACGAAGTGACGATTTGAGGATAGCGGCTGTCCGATTGGACGAAACAGCGGCTGATCCTGACGAAGAAGTAATGCCCAACCTGAAAGGGCTGGGCGCCCGGCAGGCAGTCTACTGGCTGCAGGCCAACAACATAAATGATGTGAAAGTCGAGGGACGCGGTCGCGTGGTGTCGCAGATACCAGCACCCGGTCACTCGCTAACTGGCGAAGTTCGCCTCGTTTGTCGCTGAGTCCATGGCTGACTCAGGCGCAGCGCGAGGCAATGCCGTCACGCTGAGACAACTCGTTCGCGCGTTGTCTTCAGCGGACCTGCTGGTTAGCGACCGCGTCTTTCACAACGACATAGAGATCGATCACTTGACTGGAGACAGTCGGAAGATCTCGTCTGGCGGGATGTTCGTTGCCGTTCGCGGCACCCAGACCGACGGACACCTGTTCATTGACAAGGCTGTTGATAACGGAGCGATCGCCATCGTGTACGAGGCGACGCCGGAGGGACCCCACCGAAATTCCCCCGGCGTCGCTTTCGTACCGGTTTCTGACTCTGAACGCGCCCTGGGTGTACTGGCCGCGTCGTTTAGCAACGACCCGTCCAGCCTTCTGCAGACAGTTGGTGTCACGGGGACAAACGGAAAGTCAACTGTCGCCTGGCTACTGCATCAAGCGCTGGATCTGCTGGGCGCGCCAGTGGGGCCTTCCGGTCTGCTTGGAACGATTGCATATGTCACGCCTCGATCAACGATCGAAGCCGTACACACGACCCCTGATCCGATCACGGTGCACGGCATCCTCAGACAGGTTCTCGACGAGGGTGGCAAGTCATGCGTGATGGAAGTCTCCTCGCACGCCCTCGTCCAGCGTCGCATCGAAGGAGTTGCGTTCGACGTCGCTGTGTTTACGAATCTGTCGCAAGATCACCTCGACTACCACGAGGGCATGCAGGCTTACCTCGAGGCGAAGAAGATTCTCTTCGACGGGCTGACCAAAGAGGCAACGGCGGTATTCAACTCCGACGACCCGTGCGGGTCGGCAATCGTCAAAGACACGGTTGCGCGAAAGATCTCCTTTGGAATGGATAGCGCTGCAGACGTTCAGTTTGATATCCTCGAGAATGATCTACGCGGGCTGAAGCTCGAGCTGGACGGTACAACGTGTCAGTTCCGGCTCGTAGGCAGGTTTAACGCCTACAATCTTGCGGCAGCTTATGCGAGTCTGCGCGCGCTGAATATCGAGGCCACGTCGGCTCTCGAGACACTTTCCCAGGCGACGGCTGCGCCCGGCCGATTCGAAGTGGTCGCGCTCACGGGCGGGCCGACAACGATCGTTGACTATGCGCACACGCCTGATGCGCTCGCAAACGTTCTGACGACGCTCGACGCATTGCGAGATGAGGACCAGCGGATTTGGTGCGTCTTCGGATGCGGTGGCGACCGCGACACGACAAAGCGGCCGCTCATGGCCGCGATTGCCGAGGCGCATGCGGACCACGTCATCGTGACAGATGACAATCCCCGTACAGAATCTTCTGACAAAATCTTCGCCGACATCCGGCGCGGATTCAAGAGCCGGCAAGGTGTCACCTGGATTCCTGACCGGGCAGCTGCGATCAGCAAAGCGCTGGCGGCGGCCACGGCCGACGACATCGTGCTGATTGCAGGCAAAGGACACGAAACTTATCAGGTGCAGGGCACGCGACGAATCGACTTCGATGATCGTGCCGTTGCCCGCGCCGCCTGGACCCACCTTACAGCGAACCCAAATTGAGTTCAGCCCTGGTGCTCCCACCAAGCAGCCCCCGCTCACGCCGGGGCTGCTAGCACCAGGGCGCCCCCTTTCACGACCCGTGAACACGAGACCGATGCGATGCTCTACTACCTGATAGAATACCTGGAAGCACTGTATCAGCCGCCAGGGTTTCAGGCGATCCGTTTCACCACCGTGCGTGTCGCGCTTGCCTCAATCACCGCATTGGTTATCGCGCTATTCGTCGGCCGCCGGATCATTGCATGGCTTTCGAAGCAGCAACTCGGCGAGCAGGTGCGCGAAGGAATTCACGCGGGCACGGTTGATCACTCCCACAAGGCGGGCACGCCGACGATGGGTGGCGTCATCATACTGATGTCGGTTCTGCTGTCTACGCTGCTCTGGGGCGACCTGTCGGAGGTGTACGTCTGGACGATCGTCGTCGCCACGGCATGGATGGGAGCATTCGGATTTGCCGACGACTACATCAAGACGGTGAAAGGCGACAAGAGCGGGCTCCCCGCGCGTATCAAGCTCGTCGGGCAAATCAGCCTCGGGATCCTCGTCGGTGCAATCCTCTACTTCCACCCGCAGTTCGCAGACATTAACACTGTGACGACGATGCCCTTTCTCAAGGACTGGGAAATCGATTA
>JANQRN010000095.1 GCA_028284545.1 Rhodothermales bacterium
CGGAAGGGGACGTGATCGCTGCTGACCTTCGCATCGCGAGTTCGTCGCGCCTCCAGGCCGACGAGTCCGCCTTGACCGGAGAGAGCTTGCCGGTGGGAAAATCGCCGAATCCGGTCGAGGCCGAGGCGCCAATTGCCGAGCGGAAATCAATGCTTTTCAAGGGCACGGCCGCCACACGCGGAAATGCGAAGGCCGTTGTCGTTGCAACCGGACTGGCGACTGAGCTCGGCAAGATCACCGAACTGGTTGCAAGTGCCAAGTTTGAGCACACGCCCCTTGAGATACGACTTGACCGCCTCGGCAGGCGGCTTATCTGGGTGACACTCGCGATCGCGGCAGCAGTTGTGCTGACCGGGCTGCTTCGTGGACGCGGCCTCATTATGGTTCAAACCGCTCTTGCCCTTGCCGTTGCTGCGATTCCCGAAGGCCTACCAGTTGTTGCTACCCTTGCGCTGGCACGCGGGCTGTGGCGCATGGCGCGGCGAAACGCCCTCGTGAACAAACTCTCTTCGGTCGAAACGTTGGGCGCAACAAGTGTCATCTGTTCCGACAAGACAGGCACACTGACGGAGAACCGGATGACGCTCACGCGCGTCGAGGTGTTGTCTGGATCGGACAGTAGCGCCAAACGAGTGTTGGAGCTCGGGGCCCTTTGTAACAACGCCGTCCTGGACGACGAACGTCCGGTTGGAGACCCAATGGAGATTGCAATACTTCGTCGCGCGGAACAGGAGGGCATTTCTCGCGACGCGCTCCTGCGAACGATGCCGGAAGTGCGTGAGGAGGCGTTTGACCCCGAAGTACGCATGATGGCCACGCTGCACGAAACGCAAAACGGAACGCTTGTCGCAGTGAAAGGGGCGCCCGAGGCTGTACTTGCCGCGAGCGCGCTCGAGGATTCCGAGGAGCCGATGCTCACCGTCCATCGCCTCGCGGCGTCCGGACTTCGCGTCATTGCGGTTGCTGAGAAGTTTGCCGATTCGCGTGACGAAGACCCTTACCAGAGTCTCTCGTTTGTCGGCCTGCTCGGTTTCGAAGATCCGCCACGGGCGGGCGTGCGGAAGGCACTTGATGTTTGTAAGCAGGCGGGTGTACGCGTTGTAATGGTCACCGGCGATGCACCCGAAACCGCGCGCTCGGTTGCTGAGAGCGTTGGGCTGACCGCACAGTCGCCAACCGAGCACATCGAGGCGATACCGGGGTCAGAAATCAGGCCGCTCGACAAATTGAATGTCGAGGAGCGAGAGCGGCTGCTCAACGCCAACCTGTTGGTACGCGTAAGCCCGACGCAGAAGCTGGACCTCATCGCGCTGCACCAGTCCGCTGGCCACGTCGTTGCGATGACGGGCGACGGAGTCAATGATGCACCCGCGCTGAAGAAGGCAGATATCGGGATCGCGATGGGGCAACGTGGAACTGAGGTGGCCCGGGAAGCGGCCGACATGGTCCTAAGAGACGACGACTTCGGCACGATTGCGGTCGCGATAGAGCAGGGTCGGGAGATTTTCGAGAACATCCGCAAGTTTGTTCGATATCTGCTCTCGTGCAATATCAGCGAGGTGATGGTTGTTGCGGTGGCGATACTTGCCGGCACCACACTTCCAGTCCTGCCGCTGCAGATCCTGTTACTCAATCTCGTGACAGACGTGTTTCCGGCCCTCGCTCTCGGGCTCGGGGAGGGAACGAAGGGGTTGATGGAGCGCCCACCGCGCCCGTCGCGTGAACCGCTGGTCACAGCATCGAATTGGCGGGGTATTGCGGGCTTCGGCGTGATAATCACGGTCTCAGTACTCGGGGCGCTGGTGTTTGCGCAGCAGTATCTCGGCCTCGACAGCGAGGAGTCCGTGACAATCTCGTTCCTCACCCTTGCCGTGGCCCAGTTGCTTCACGTGTTCAACATGCGCGACGCCAACAGCAGTCTCCTGTCGAATGAAGTTGTGCAAAACCGATATGTCTGGGCCGCCATCGGGCTCTGTTTGTTGATCCTCCTAACCGTTGTCTATGTGCCGGCATTGGCCGCGATTCTGGAGGTGCATCCTCCCGGTGCGGCTGGGTGGCTGGTTGTTCTCGTGGCAAGCCTTCTTCCGCTGATTGTCGGGCAGGCATCTCTGCACGTCAGGCGGCTGCGCGAACGGCCTTCCGCCGCCTAGGAAAGCCTCTCAGTTACATCCGGGCAAAGACTATGTGCCATGGATCGGAATCCCCTACAAACCTGTGGGGCAGACGTACGTACTCTCAATAAGGAAGTGGATGAGGAAGTAGAGGGAACGGGGACGTACGGGCGTTGCGGGCGTACCCGTCGTCGCTGTAGAGTACACGGGCGAGGTGAACGATGAGCAGAGTCGAAGCACGGACCCGAACCGGATTCCACGTTGCCGACGAGGTGCAGACATACCTCGACATCGTGGGGGCAATTGTCGTCGCTCTCGATCGCGATGGACGAATCGTCATGATCAACGAGTCAGGCTGTCGCATACTCGGCGTGCGCTCTGAAGACGTGCGCGGAAAGGACTGGTTCGAGATGTTCATCCCCGAGGCGGATCGACCCCGCGTGCGCTGGGTGTTTGGCGAACTGATCGAGGGACGCCTGGGTCTTACCGAGTACGTGGAGAACGAGGTGGTTACAGCTGCGGGCGAGCGCCGGATGGTGGCATGGCACAACGCCATTCGCCAGGACGAGGCCGGGGAGATAATCGGTACGATCGGCTCGGGTACTGACGTGACCGAGCAGCGACGCGCTGAGCGCCTTCTACGCGAGAGTGAACTGCGCTTTCGCAACCTGTTCGAGCGCTCACCAGACGGCATTTTCGTGTGCGGTTTGCGTGGAAGCATTATTGACGCCAACTCTGCCGCGTGCGCGATGGCGCGCCACGATCGAACAGATATTGTCGGCCTCAACATCGTTACGCTCTTTGCCGGCAACGATCTCGAGCGCGCAACCGCGATTCTGAACGCGCTGGTGTATGGCCAGCTGAACGTGGTGCAGACGACGTTCGCAAATCCGGGATTCGACGATATGCACGTCGAAATCCGATCTGCGCGGATGCACTTCAACGGCAAGCCTGCAGCAACGCTTCATGTAAGGGACATCAGTTATCGGCGCACACTGGAGTCGCAGGTGCTCCACATATCCGAGGAAGAGAGAAAGCGGATTGGTCGCGACTTGCATGATGAGGTTGGCTCGCTGCTTACTGGTGCCGCCATGGCTTTGCAGGGCTTGGCGGGGAGGGCTCGCAGTGGGGAACCGGTTGCTGCAGATCAGCTCGAGGAGATCGCGACCATCGTGGAGGAGGGGGCCGGCAACGCTCAGGCGATAGCGCACGGACTAAATCCGGTAGCGCTCGAAGAATGCGGCCTGCAGTTCGCCCTGAAGGAACTGGCAAAGACTTCTGGGCACCTTGCCCCGATCAACTTTTCCGTCGACGTCGACTCGGTACCGTACGACGTTGATCCGCCTGTCGCCACTCAGCTTTACAGGATCGCGCAAGAGGCCGTGGCGAACGCGATCAAGCATTCGCAAGGGACCGAGATACAAATTGAGCTGATTGCCTCGAACGGCACGCTACGGCTTGCCGTCGCTGACGACGGGGTTGGGATCAGAAGCAGCAACGTCGAGTCTGCTGGTGCGGGTTTGCCCACCATGGACTACCGCGCCAATCTAATCGGCGCTCGGTTGGCCATTGACAACGAAGAGGACGGCGGTACGCGCGTTGCCTGTGTGGTTCCTGAACCGGTGGCGCTGCCGAGACGGGTAACGACAGGGAGGACCTGAAATGAAAAAGAAGATCCTGGTCGTAGACGATCACCCCGTAATGCGCTGGGGTTATATGGCGCTGATCAACGAGCAGTCAGACCTCATGGTGAGCGAGGAGGCTGCAGATGCCGATGAGGCCCTGCAGGCCATTGAACGTTCGAAGCCTGACCTCGCACTGGTGGACGTTTCGCTCGACGGAATGAACGGCATTGAATTGACGAAGCACATCGTCGCGCAGCATGACGACGTACCCGTCCTTGTTGTGTCCATGCACGACGAGCTACTCTACGGGGAGCGTGCACTGCGCGCGGGAGCCCGCGGTTACCTCATGAAGAAGAATGCCCGGACCGAAGTTGTTGACGCGGTTCGACGGGTGCTTGCTGGGGCCTTCTACGTCAGCGAGTCGCTTAGTGAGCGCATCCTCAATCAGTTTCAGGGTCGACGTGCGTCGGGATACGGTAACACGGTTGAGACCCTTTCTGACCGCGAACTGGAGGTTTTCGAACACGTAGGTCGTGGCCTTTCGACGCGCCAGATCGCCGAGGCCCTTCATATCAGTCCGAAGACTGTTGAGTCACACCGGAACCGGATCAAGGAGAAGCTTGCTGTCGAAACCATGCCCGAATTGTTGCGGCGCGCGGTTCAGTGGGTCGAAATCGAGAGTGTAGCCTAGCGGACCAGAGGACCAAGCGTACCTGAAGACACCGCGGAGAACTGACATGAACAACCAGAAGACTGGGCGGACCAGGAAGCAGCGCGGCACGATCGCACAGCCCGAGCGTTTCGGTGATAGTCGGCACGATCCCTACCGCAGTCGGCAGAAACTCCCGGAACCGACGGTCTGTCCCGAATGCGGAGCCGCCTTTGAGTCCGGTAGGTGGATGTGGCCGTCAGTTTCGGCCGCCGCGGGTCCTGAAGTCAATCGGACGTTGTGTCCCGCATGTCAGCGGATCAAAGATGGCATGCCGGCGGGTATCGTTGACCTCCTCGGTTCCTTTGCAAAGGCGCGCTCGGAGGAGATTCGCAACCTTGTGCGCAACGTAGAGGGCGCTGAGAAGAAGGATCGCCCACTCGAACGCGTGATGGATATCGAGACGACAGGCAACGGCCTGCAGATCACGACGACGGGAATCCACATCGCCCGCCGAATTGGCGAAGCGGTCAGTGGGGCGTTCAGCGGCGTGCTCCAGATCAAGTACGGTGATGGCGAGCATACCGTTAGGGTCCGTTGGCAGCGAGACGAATAGGAAACGACTGACAACGTGATGCGCTCGTTCCCTACGTGCGGATAGGTGGATTCCTCAGGGTTTGCACCTGCGAGACTTGCTACACTTACTTCGACACCCACCACCCCGCTGAGAGGCCTGGCCGGACCAAAGACTGGTCACGCGTGCGGACAACAAACTCTCGGAGGCCCTCATGACGCCCCATGCGAACCGGAGGAACCACCTTTCCCCCCTGGAATCGCTCGAGATGGCCGCCCGCCATCACCAGCGCGCAATTGCCGCCCTCGAGAAGGCCGTATTTGACGGCATCGAGCGCGACGTGAAGTTGAGTCTGTTGTCGAAGCTCCGGGCCGACCTCAGAGTCGTTGAGGAGGCCCTTGCGCGTAGGTTGGCCGCAACCGCAACCGCAACCGCAGTCGCTGAACGATGAAGATCACCGTGCATATCGGGGGAATCGAGGCTAGCCGCCAGATCAGCGGGATCGTAGAGCGAAAGCTCGCGAGGGCCGCGATGCTAATCGAGCCAGCGCAGCGGGCGGGCGCGTCAGCAAACGTCGTCGTCAGAGAGTCGCCGGCATCGCCGGATGGGCAGCCGCAGTTTGAGGCCGTTTGTGACGCGACGGTCTACGGACGCACGATCCGAGCCACAGCCCTCGCGCCCGGAGTCTTCAGTGCGATCCGGCAGATGAAGCAGCGCCTGGCCTGGCAGATCCTCGAGATCGGTCGCGGCGCTGATAACGCCCCCGGCGTCTTCGATACTCAACTGCGACGACATTGAAGATTCAGAAGACGAAAGCCGATACAAGGGCTACGTAAGACACTTCTTTTCGCGTAAATCGCGCATTCATAGCAACTTCTTTCGAATTCATTTAAACCGGAAGTTGCCGCGGTCGATTGCCCATGAGAGCAGACCGACCGCGTAGGGAGGTCTCAACCGCAGGTGCCGACGCTACACATGGCAGCAAGCGGTTGCAAGGGCTTTGATCCGACTGTCGGGTCAACGCCAGACACAAACGGCTTACAAAGCTAATTGCAATGCCACAGACGCTGCTAGCATTTCTCGGAATGATGATCGTCTCGATGTATTCGCTGAATACGCAGCGGTACGAGATGCTCGTCCAGAACCGCGACATCAAGCGGGAGATGGAGGAGATGGCGGGATCCATCGCGCTCGAGACGATGGAGATCATCCGAACGCGCGAGTTCGACCAGGCGGTCGTTGATAGCTCGGTCACCGGCACGCTGGCTGACATCGCACTCTTCGAATTTCTTGGGACACCCAATCAGTTTGCCACCGGCAATCAGTGTGCGGTGTTCGGCACGGGGTCGTTCGATTGCGACGACGTCGACGATTTCCATGAGATGGCAACGGCCACCCGCCCCTTCGTACTGGGCAATGACACAGTGTGGTTTGCCGTCGACGTGAGCGTCAAATACGTCACCGACGCCCTGGCGCCGGCGGCATTTGCGACGACGAATAAGGAAGTCCAGATCGAGGTCAAGGACTGGTGGGCAGACGGGTCGGCGTTCATCGCCAATCCGATCACGTTGACGCGGGTACTCACATACGAGTTTTAGTCATGACGCTGATTCTGGACAATCTGAGCGCGCTCGTGGTGGGTGCAACCGTATTTCTGATGATGCTGTCGACGCAGCTTCGGGTGACAGAGATGTCGGTCGAGCAGTCGACATCGTACATGATGAAGAACCAGGCCTCAAGCCTCGCCACGTGGGTCGAGGAGGACATTTTGCGCCTGGGCGAGAACATTGACAAGACGGTCGAGGCGCCGTACGAGAACCCGGTTCAGGCCAACGGAAGGACTACCGAGTTCACCTTTTTTCGCGATTCGATAAATACCAACGTCGCCCCGCCCGATACTCTCCGTATCCAGACGCGGTACGACCTGGAAGAGATTGGAGAACGCGTCCTGGAGGGAGACACGCTGAGTGTTTACCGAATAAACAGAAATGTAAAGATGGGTGGCGGTGCTTGGCAGCCCGCAGGGCAGAGCCCCCCGCTCGTTTCGGTTTTTCGAGTCGACATGTTGGACATGGATGCACAGGTGGTAGCAGATCCGGTAGCAGCGCTTGCTGCGGATCCGCTTTCGGTCCGGAATACACGAGTGCGGTTCGCCATGGTGGCGCCGTACGACCTGGAGCGCTCGACGCTTCAGCAGGTGTATTACGGGTCGACACTGATCATTCCAAACTAGTTCACTATTGCTAGCTCAATCGAAACAACACAGGCAAAGCACGACACGCCTCGGGGAGGTACATCATGGGTAAATTTGTAGTATTACTGGCGACAGCCGCGATACTTGGAACGGGCATGGCGCTCTTCCAGGTCGACCGGTCTTCAGTCGCCACAGACGAAAAACAGGCCGAGCGCCAGGCGCAGATCATTGCGCGTGAAATCGCACGAACCGGCCATAACATCATGGTTTCGAAGGCCCGCAAGCTGCAGGTCGAGAATCCGGATACGCCGCTCGAAGACATCGTTGAGATGATCAACGGTGAGCAGGGCCAGGGTATTGACGGTGAGCATGGCGGAGGCTATTACAACGCCCGGCTCATCCTGACCAGCGCCGCGACCTTTGCGGTCGAGTCAGTCGGCACGTTCCAGTTGAACGAGCACGAAGTAACGTCGGTGCGAAGCGAAGAAAGTGGTTTCCTCGCTGACGGAACGCTCGAAGTACCGTCGCCGAGCATCCTCCAGCTCGAGTTTCTTGAGTCTATGGCAGGCTACTGCTCAGCTATCTACGTTCAGCGGCTTGTTCCGTCGACCGTTGGTGGCGTTACGATCTTCACGGAGGGCACTCCTGAACTCGCTTTTGTTCCGGGTAACAATCGCGACGGAGACACGACTTCGCCGTCAGACTTCATTCTGAATCCGGGTGAGCGCGTGAACTTCATTCTCGCAGTAGACGCGGACTTCAACTGCGAGCGCAGAGGCCAGGATATTCCGATCACTGATCCGAGCTTCAATTACACGCGCAACGCGCTCGACAACGACATCGACGTCGAGACAGACGACCTCCAGGAAGGCAAATACGCCATGATCCAGGAGAAGCCGGGCGAGCCGGGTGTCTGGCGGATCGCTTTTGAAGATCTCTACTTCAGCGACTCGAAGCTGGCTGACGTGAAAGAGAACAGCTATGGTGGTCGTCGCTGGCGCCGCGGGACCTACGGTGGTAGCGGGTGGCATGACACCGACTCCAACGGCTACTGGAGACTCCGCGACTACGGTGACCGACCGGACTTCAGTGACCAGGTTATCGAGATCGAGTTCCTTCCGGTACCTGCCAGCTAGGATCTGAGTCCACACCCGAGGACGAAGTCTGAGGCTCCCGCGGCAACGCTGCGGGAGCCTCTTTCTGTTTGGAGGAGGAGGTGGAGGGTTGAGGGCTGAGAGTTGAGGGTTGAAGGGTGGAGGGTTGAAGGGTGGAGCGTGAGGGGTTGAGGGTTGACGGAGAGTGTGTGGAGGTGTGGCGTGCGGTGGTGCTGCCGATGTTAGCGCGTTGGCGCCTTCCCGCTTCTACGGTTGTGGGTGGCGTGGTCGGGATGGGCGGGAGAAGCGATGGGATCGTTCGCCGCCGACTCGGATGTCGCGGTGTTGGAAGCGCCAGCCGGCGATTGCTGCGAAGAATGTGCTGGCCGCGAGGAGTCCGGCGAACCAGGTCAGGTTCAGGCCGGAGATCGCATAGCCGCCCTGGAAGTATTCGTACGGAAGGAGACGGGCAACCGGTTTGAGGTCTGCGTTCAGATTTGCGAATCCTGACAGGAAGAAGCTTGCCACCATTACGCCACCTGCTGTCGCAGCCGCCGTCCGTCGCGAAGGGAGCAACATGCTGAGTAGCAGCGCAAATGTGCCAAAGACCAGAACGACGGCAAGGGTCGATAGCATGGGCAGCGCCATCTGCCACATACCGACGTCCATCGATGACCCGCGCAGCGGTAGGGCAAAACCTAGCCAGCAAATCAACAGTATGCCGGTTGTTGCGAAGACGAACGCTGCGAACCGACCCCCGAAGAGCAAAAGGCGGCTCACGGGATGCGCCATGATCAGATCTAGTCTTCCGCTTTCTTCGTCGCGGGCAAAGAGTGCGCTTCCTGCGAGGACCGCGAAGATTCCGAAGATCACCGGCAACGTTGCCAGTTGGCTGTCGAGAAATCCGGCCGGCGTATTGATGGCCGCCATGCCGCCGAAGAACGCCAGGAATTCTGGCGGATAGTTCTCTATGAACTGGAGCATTTGCTCCTCCTGCGCGAGATACACGTCGTAGAACGGAACTACGATTAGTCCGAGTGCAGCGAGCGAGAGGCCCCAGGCAGGGATGCTTCCGCGGAATCGACGCAGCGTATGCAGGAAGACAGCTCTCAACTCACGCGTTACCCTGGCGGGCTGTTGTCTGATTGATAGTACGCGAGGAACACGTCCTCCAGAGTGGGTTGGTTCGTCTTGAGGAACGCAACGGGCAGCGCCGCGAGCGCCTTGACCAATGCGTCCATTTCGCCCTCGACCTGCACCGAGACGTTCCGAGAATCTGCACGCGTGAGAACTGTAACTCCCCGGACTCCCTCCAGGGCGTCAGCTGGTACGTCCGTTTGAAACCGAACGGTGACGTGACGGACGGCGCGGTTGACGAGTGCGGCCGTGTCAGCGACCTCAACGAGGCGCCCCTCCCGAATGATGCCGACGCGATCTGCGACCGCCTCCACTTCGCTCATGACGTGCGAGCAAAAGAAGACCGTTGTCCCGGCGGCCTTTGCCTCTCGGACAATCGCCTGCACTTCCTGCTGAACGAGCGGGTCGAGGCCACTGGTTGGCTCGTCGAGCAACAGAAGATCCGGTCGGTGCATCAGCGCCTGGATCAGTCCGATCTTCTGCTTGTTGCCCTTTGAGAGGTTCTTGATTGGCGTGTCGAGGTCGAGACGCAGGCGCTCGGCTAGCGAGTTCGCAGTGGCCCGGTCAACAGCCCGCCGCCTCAGTGCGCTGAAGTAACGGAGTATTCTCCGACCGCTCAGGTTGTCTTCGAGGTGTAGCTCTCCCGGCAAGTAGCCAACGCGGGCCTGAACAGAGACGGGATCCTGCTGTGCGTCGAAGCCCAGCACGGACGCGGTACCATGGTCGGGACGGATCTGGTCGAGCAGGCAGCGAATCGTCGTGGTCTTGCCGGCGCCGTTGGGTCCAAGAAATCCGAAGATCTCGCCCTGCCGCACCTTCAGGTCCAGGCCACGCAAGGCTGTCACACCGGCGTATGACTTGGTCAGGCCGCGGGTTTGTATGGCGAGGGAGTCCGGCACCGAAGTTTCTGTTTCAACCCGCTTGCTGCTGCTGTTGCTATGCCTGCATCCAGCGCGGTTGCAAGGGAAGGATACTCACTGGGGCCGGATTTGTGAGCATCGGGCTTTGCTGATTCGACCCGTAGGCCGGCTGGACGGTAGGAGGGTCTAGGGTGAGAGCGGTAGAGGGTGTGAGCGTTAGAGAGTCAGAGAGTCGGAGTGGCCCATGGGCTCCGAGACCGGTGACGCGCAGCATGTACCGTTGGTGCTTCTACTGAGACCGTTCGGTTCAATCGGTTCGATCCGTGTAATCGGCGGCGGATATATTGCTTTGGATCCACAGAATCGAGCAGCCTACAAGGCGCAATCAAAGCGAGTTTAGATGTTGCATCTCCGTCGTCATGCA